>NZ_JAMQON010000002.1:0-325425 GCF_031624395.1 Halomicroarcula saliterrae | reverse complement strand
GGCGACGCGAACGCGTTACGACGCGGCGGACCCGCCCCCGCTCGGCAGCGACGACCACCTCGACTGGGTCCGCGACCACTTCGGCGGCACCGACACCGTCGGCGCGGTCGCGACCGACGGCGACCGGCTGGCGGCGGCCACCTCGACCGCGGGCCGCTGGTTCGCGCTCGCGGGCCGCGTCGGCGACGTGCCACAGCTCGGTGCCGGCTTCTTCGCCGACGACAGGGGCGGCGCCAGCGCGACCGGGGAGGGCGAGGCCATCGCCCGCTTCGGGCTGGCCCGGCGGGCGGTCGAACTGCTCGACACCTTCAGTCCGCAACAGGCCGCCGACGAGGCCATCGCCGAGTTCGAGGCCGAAACCGGGGGTCGGACCGGCGTTCTCCTGCTGGACCACGAGGGCCGCGTCGGGCGCGAGCACAACACCGCCGCGATGCAGACCGCGCGAGCCGGACCGGAGTGAAGGTTTTTGTGCGCTCCTGTGGACATCCCGGTATGGTTCCCCTCCAGATCGCCCTGACGACCGTCTTCGCCGGCCTCGCGGGCCTCTTGGCCGGCGTGGACGCCAGCCGCCGCGGTCGGGCGTGGCTCGCACCCGCGCTGGGCGTCGGCGTGGTCGCACTGGTCGCGTCAGTCGCCGTCCTCGCGGCCGACGGCGTCCTGCTGTCGGCGTACGCCGCGCTGAACGGTCAGGCACTGGTGGTTTCGACACCGCGTGAACTGCTCGCCTTGACCGCGGCAGCGACGGCCGTCGTCGCGGGCACGGTGCTCTCGGGGTACGGGTTGCTGGCCCGCCGCCGGCCGGCGTGACACAACGACAAACGCTTTCACCGACACCACCCAACGCCGGGATATGAGCGACGTGGACTTCGAGGCCGAGCAGTACGAGAAGTGTCGTGAGGCCGGCGAGATTCTCGCGCAGGTGCGCGACGAAGCCGCCGAGCGCGTCGAGGTGGGGGTCTCCCACCTCGAAGTCGCCGAGTGGGCCGAAAACGAAATCCGCGAGCTGGGCGGCGAGCCCGCCTTCCCGGTCAACATCTCCATCGACGAGGAGGCCGCCCACGCGACCCCCGAACGCGACGACGACGCCACGTTCGGCGAGGAGATGGTCAACCTGGACATCGGCGTCCACGTCGACGGCTGGCTGGCCGACACGGCCGTCACCGTCGACCTCTCGGGACAGGACGAACTGGCCGCCGCCTCTGCAGAGGCCCTGGACGCCGCGCTGGAGGTCGCAGGCCCCGGCGTCAACGTGGGCGACATCGGTGCAGCCGTCGAGGACGTCATCGAGGGGTACGGGTTCAACCCCGTCGTCAACCTCACCGGCCACGGGCTGGGTCACTGGGAGCAACACACCGCGCCGAACATCCCGAACCGAGAGGTCGCACAGGGGGCGACCCTGTCGCCGGGCGACGTGGTCGCCATCGAACCGTTCGCGACGGACGGCCGTGGCAAGGTACAGGAGGGCGCGAGCGAGGAGATATTCGCGCTGGAACGGGAGGGGTCGATTCGGGACCGCAACGCCCGGCAGGTGCTCGACCAGGTCACCGAGGAGTTCAAGACGCTCCCCTTTGCGGCCCGCTGGCTCGACTCGCCGCGCGCGAAGATGGCGCTGCGACGGCTCAAACAGCAGGACATGGTCCACGGCTACCCCGTGCTCAAGGAGGCCGAGGGGCGGTTCGTCAGCCAGAAGGAACACACCGTCATCGTGACCGACGACGGCGTCGACGTGACGACGCGGTCGCGGTAACAAATCCCGTCCGCGCGAGCGGAGCGAGCGCGGTTCGCGGGGCCGAACGGAGTGAGGGCCCGTTTTTTCGCCTACGTTTTTCAACGAGGGTGGCCTCTGGACATCCGAGGAAGAAAAAGGTGGGAGGAGGGGGTCGACGTGACGACGCGGTAGCGCGGTCGCTTACGACCGTGAAAGGCGAACGGGTGGCGAGGCCATCCGTGAGCGGAGCCCCGGTCCCGGGCGCTGCCAGCGCGTGACTCGCGCTCCGCCGTCCGAAGCTCGCGACTGGCGAGCCGACGGCTGCCCGGGAGTCGAACGGTAGAAACAGGCCGTCTATGCGTTGTTCATCCGCGTACTCGTCGTCTCGCCACAGACCCGGCATTCGCTCACCCGGTACGGTTCGCGGGAGAACTCCGCGTTCTCGGTCTTGCTGCTCTCGGTCTGTATCTGGACGCTGACCGTGTGGGGGGTGTCGCGACCGCAGTCCGCACACGCCTCTGACATGTCGACCCCGTCGTTTGTCGTGGCCATCTCGTCCCTGATTCGCGCCGATTAGAGTATAAAAACAGTCTACCGTTGTCCTTCGTTCAGACCGTTTATCGCCCGACAACAACCGGACAGAGCGGTCGAGGGTCTGCGCGGGCGACAGAGCGCTTAGCGGTCGTTCTCAAACCGTGATATCGGACGCAACCGCCTGAACGGCCGAAAAATTTAAATATGGGCCCGCGCCGGTCGAAGTGGTTTTGGACCGGCGGGCGGAGCGTCCTGTATGGAGAGCGTGTTTGCGCCGTGGCGCATCGAGTGGGTCGAACGGGAGGAGCAGAACCCGGACGCCGACTGTGTGTTCTGTGCGTTCCGGGACGCCGAGACCGACCGCGAGAACCGAGTGGTCGCCCGGAGCGACCACGCCTTCGTCCTGTTGAACAACTACCCCTACAGCCCGGGCCACGTGATGGTGATACCCCACACGCACACCGGCGAGTACGGGGCGCTGGACGACGAGACGCTGCTCGACCACGCCCGGCTGAAACAGCGGGCGTTCGACGCCCTGGAGCGGGGGCTCTCACCCGATGGGTTCAACGCCGGGCTCAATCTGGGCGGGAAGGCCGCGGGCGGTTCCATCGACGACCACCTCCACACCCACGTCGTCCCGCGATGGGAGGGCGACACCAACTTCATGCCCGTCGTGGGCGACACGCAGGTCATCGTCGAGGCGGTCGACGATAGCTACGACCGCATCCACGACGCCTTCGCCGAGCAGGACGGCACCAGCGTCGTGGGGGCCGATGCCGCCGTTCGCGTCGACGCGCCTCCGAAGGGGCTTTAGTCGGCACTGACTACTCTCGAACAGATGTCTCGCCGTGGCACACTCCGGCGGGTCGGGCTGCTCGTTCTGGGCGTGAACCTCGCGCTCGCTGCGCTGAAAGGCGCGGTCTGGGTCACGACGGGGAGTCTGGCCATCCAGAGCGAGGCGGTAAACAGCGCCGCCGACACCGCCTACTCGCTCGTCATCGTCGCCGGGCTCTACCTGACGACCCGGCCGCCGGACTTCGAGCACCCGCACGGCCACGAGCGCATCGAGCCGTTCGTCTCGCTGTTCGTCGCCGCCGGCATCTTCTTCGCCGGCGGCGTCGTCCTCTGGCAGGCCGGTCGAGCGCTGCTCACCGGCGATATCTCGGTCACGCAGGGCCCCGTCGCCGTCGGTGTCCTCCTGCTGTCGGCCGCCGCGAAGTACGGGCTCTACCGGTACTGTCTGGCCGCGGGGACCGACCGCAACTCCCCCGCGCTGGTCGCGACGGCCAAGGACAACCGCAACGATATCCTGACGGCGGGGGCGGCGCTGGTCGGCGTGCTCGGCGCGACCGCCGGCTACCCGCTCGCGGACCCGCTCGCGGCCATCGTCGTCGCCGTCGGCATCCTCTACACCGGCGTCGAGGTCGTCCGGGACAACGTCGACTATCTCGTCGGCGCCGCGCCGCCCGAGGAGTTCCGCCGGGAGATCCTCGAACGTGCCCTCTCCCACCCGCGAGTCGAGGGCGCCCACGACGTCATCGCCCACTACGTCGGCCCCGAAATCGACGTGAGCCTCCACATCGAGGTCGAGGGCGAACTGACGCTGAACGAGGCCCACGACATCGAGACCGAGGTCATCCAGTCGATACAGGCCCTGCCGGAGGTCGACGACGTGTTCGTCCACGTCGACCCCAGAGAGCTGGGCGAGTGGAAGGCCGACGACGAGGTGGAACGGCTCTCCGATTTGGAATAATCGGCTCGAAGTTTATGGGTCATGATACCGTGTACTGTGGTATGACAGACGAGTCGGCGGACAGCGAGAGCACGAACTTCAGACTCGGACGCCTCGTCTTCGGGCTCGGGATGGCGCTGCAGGCCTCCGAAGACTTCCGGGATATGGACGACACCATCGAGTACGCGGAGTCGGCGGGCGTCCCGTTGCCGGACCTCCTCGCCCCGATGGCCTCGGGGATGATGCTCGTCGGCGGACTTGGCGTCGCGTTCTGGCGGCTCCCCCGCGTCGCGACCGGCGCCGTCGCCAGCTTCCTCGGGGTCGTGACCCTGACGATGCACGACTTCTGGAACGCCGACCCGGACGACCGCGACGGCGAGCGACTGGCGTTCTTTGGCAACCTCGCGATGTTCGGCGCGGCGCTGGCGTTCCTACACGAGGCCTACCGGGGCGAGTAGGCCGGCGTGAGCCCCGCACAGAGCCGACTCACAGCGCGGCGAGCGCGAGCAGACCCACACCGCTCCCCACGGCGACGTAGCCGGTCCACCGGGCCCACCGTTCTCCGTGGTCCGTCAGCCGTTCCAGCGAGAGGACGACTGTGATGAGCGCCATCCAGCCCAGATTCATCGAGCCGACGACGACCATCAGGGCCATGAGCACGCCGCAGGCGGCGACGTCCTGCCGGCCGAACTGCCACCCTAGGCTGGCGGGGCGTCGGTCCTCGGTGCCGGGCGGGAGGAACCCCGCTGGGGAGCGACAGGCCCGTAACGACCGGCGTTTGACCGGCGATAGCTGGAACCCGCCGACGGCCAGCAGCGCGACACCGAGATACGCCGGGCCGAGGGCGGCCGCGACCGTGCCCAGCGGGACGAGCGCGACGACGGCGAGGGGGGCGACGCCGACGGCGACCCACAGGAGCGTGTAGCTGGCGACGAAGGCGAGCACGGCCGTAGCCGGTCCAGCGTCGGGCCGGCGGCGCTGACGGTCGGCGTACCACTGGAACGCCGCCGCAGTCGAGGGGTACATCATCGCCACCATCATCAGGCCCCACATCAGCAGGTAGTGGACGACGCCGAGGGTGCCGTCTGCGACGGCGGTGGTCTCGGCGACGCCCGGCCCGCCGTGGCTCCCGAGCACCGAGTGGCCGACGAGAGCGTGTTCGAGCGGGTCGTGCAGGACGAGCGCCAGCCACGCCAGTGCTGCGACGAGATAGGTGCCGACGGCGACGGTGGCCGTCGACTGGCGCGAGTGCGTGGTCAGTTGTTCGAGCAGGGGCATGGTATCGCTGAGTGGCTATCTGAACGGGTTCGCCAGCAGGTCGCGTTTCACCTCGGCACCGACTTCGACCGCGCAGTCGCCGTCGGGCGTGGCGATACAGAGCAGCACGTAGCCGTCGTCGAGGTGGCGCCGCTTGAGCGCGCGCGGCCGCCGGTCGTGGCTCACTTCGCCCGCGAGCACGCGCCCGGTGCAGGTGCCACAGGCGCCCGTGCGACAGCCAAAGGGGAGTGCCAGCCCGGCGGCCTCGGCGGCGTCGAGCACCGTCCCCTCCGGGTCCTCGACGGCGGCCGTCCGCCCGTCTCGCCACGCGAGTCTGAGCGTCGACATCGCCGACCCGACTCACTCCCAGACGTCGCTCGTGCAGTCGCCGTCGGGCCAGCGCATCTCGTGGGCGCGGGCCGGGCCGTCCGGCAGGTCGCCGAAGTCCACGAGGAACTCCTCGTCGAGCGTCATCGTCCCGCGGCGGGGGTCCACGTCGGCTTTCAGCATCACGGACCCCTTCTCCGCCTCTTCGGGGAAGAACTGGTCGTCCCACGTGGAGTACAGCGAGGTGGTCCAGTAGAGCCGTTCGCCGTCGAGGCTCAGCTGGAGCATCTGGGGGCCGCCGACGATGTCGCGGCCCTGCAGTTCCTGGACGTCGCCGAAGTAGCCGCCGACGGAGAGGGAGTCGGCGTGGCGCGGGTTCGCCGGGTCGGAGATGTCGTACATCCACAGCTCGCCGTGGAGCCAGTTCCCGCCGTAGAGGTAGCGGTCGTCCATCGAGACGAGGATGTCAGTCGGCAGCGCCGGCACCGGCATGTCCCACCCCTCCAGCTCACGGCTCTCGAAGTCGATGACCTTCTCGGTGTGCCACTCCCCGTCGCGCTTCCAGAAGTGGAAGATGTTCGACGACAGCGCCGCGTCGACGAACCCGTGGGCGTGTTCGGGCGTGTGGAGGAAGCGGACTTCGAGCGGAATCAACCCCTCCTCGCCGAGGTCGACCGTCTGCTCGACCTTGCGGTCTTCCCAGCTCCAGAACTGGAGTTCGTGGCCGTAGTTGCCCGCCTCGACGTCCTCGATGTCGAAGCCGGGCTGGTAGGTCTTCGGGGCGGCCCACTCCGAGGAGACCATCGCGTCGTGTCGCGGCTGGTACCAGAAGTCGTAGTTGAAGTCGATTTCGCCGGCCGGGTCCCATCGCCCTTTGACGTTCAGTTCGTCGTCGAGTTCGAGGAACCCGCCCGGGAGGTCGCCGTCGGCGTCGCCCAGCATCGAGATGACGACGGTCCCGCCGCCGATGCAGTGGACCGTGTGGGGCGCCGAGAGGTCGTACTCGTGGACCGCCTCGGGCTCGATGACTTTCGCTATCTCGGGGTGTTCGCGGTCCTCGGTGTCGACGATGTGGAGACGCGAACTCCGGTTTCCGGGGACGACCAGATACCGCCGCTCCAGCCCGCCGATGTGACAGGACGAGGAGCAGGCGTTCCAGCCGAAGTGGTGGAGCTCGTCGCCGACGTTCGGCAGGTCGACGCGGTCGACGAGCTGGCAGTAGCTGTCCGAGTCGGGGTCGACGTCGACGACGGCGAGGAAGTCCGGCGCCGTCTCGTCGATACCGACGTGGTTCCCCATCACGTAGGCGAGGCGCTCCCGCGGGGCGTTCTCGACGGCCGCCTGAGGCGTCATGTAGCCCGGACCGCTGTGGTCGTGGTGGGCGTGGTCCGTCCGCTCGTGGTCGTGTGAGTGGTCCGTTGCCATGAGAGCCGTTGTCGTCACAGCGAATTAGTTATAAACCGCCATCGCTCGGGTGGCTGCGGGTACTCCGAGCGTGGCCCCGCTTGCGTGCTGACGTTCTATCGGGTAGGGTCGTCGCGCTCGTACGGGGCCATTACCGGCCGCGTCCGTTCGCTCACGGCGACGGACAGACGGTCGTTTCCGTGCGGTGTGGCGTCCGCGCGTTTCCGCGCGATGCCGTGAGGGTCGGCCTAGCCGCGTCGCGCAGCCAGCTTACTCCCGGTAATTTCGGAGTGGTTCCGCGGCCCACGGGCTTACCCGTTCCTCAGTCCGCGAGCGGCGCGCGCTCGACCGGCTCGCCGAAGGCGTAGACGGTGCTGTGACTCGTTATCTCCACGTCCACGGTGTCGCCGACTTCCAGCCCGCGTTCCTCGGCGTCGACGATGACGACCTGCCGGTAGGCCTCGTCGTAGCCCACCAGCGACTCGTCGGTGCCGTCCTCCACCAGCAGCACCGACGAGGTACGGCCGACCATCTCCTCGTGGGCCGCGCCCACCACGTCCATCTTCAGCTCGCTCATCGCCTTCGAGCGGTCCTTCTTCGTCTGACCGCCGAGCCCCTTCATGTCGGCGGCGTCGGTGCCGGGCCGCTTCGAGAAGCGGGTGACGTTTATCTTCTCCGGCGCGGTCTCGCGCAGCAGCGCCATCGACTGCTCGTGGTCGGCGGGCTCCTCGGTCGGGAAGCCGACGATGAAGTCCGTCGAGAGGGTCCAGTAGTCGAGCGCGTCGTCGAACGCGTCGACGACGTCGAGGTACTCGGAGACGCTGTGCTGGCGACGCATCTCGGCGAGCACGTCGTCGCTGCCGGACTGGACCGGGGCGTGGATGAAGTTGTACAGCTCGTCGTGCTCGGCGAACACCGCCGCGAGTTCCTCGCGGACGCCGTGGAGCCCCTTCGGGTTCGCCATCCCGACCCGGACCCGAAAGTCGCCCTCGATCTCGGTGCAGATGCGGTCCAGCAGCTCCGGGAGGAGGCTGGTTCCCTGATTCGTGTCCCAGCCGTAGACGCCGGTGTCCTGGCCCGTAATCCGGAGCTCCTTCGCGCCGGCGTGGACCAGCGCGCGGGCCTTCGCGACGTTCTCGTCGACGGACGGCGACTCGATGCGGCCGGTCGCCTGCTTCGTGATGCAGTACGAGCAGTCCGACATACAGCCCCGCGCGATGGGGAGGATGCCGACGACGCCGTTGATGACCGTCTCCGTGTCGGGCGTGACCGTCGGGCACTCCCCGTTGAGGACGTACTGTGGCACGTCGTCCCAGTGGAGCACCTCGGCGTCGAGGCCGGCCTCGCGGAACTCCTCGCCCTGTGCCAGCGCCATACACCCCGTGACGACGAGGTCGGCGGGCGTCTCGTCGTCCAGCTCTCTGGCCCGGCTGAGCATGTTGCGCTCGGTCTTCTCCAGCACCGTGCAGGTGTTGAGGATGGCCACGTCGGCCGACTGCGGGTCCTCGGCCGGGTGGTGGCCGCCCTCGCGGAGCGCCTGCTCTATCTGCTGGGTCTCACCTCTGTTGGAGGTGCACCCGTACGTCTCGATGTGATAGCGGGCCATCGCTTGCTTGGAAGCAGTATCTTTGCGGGCAAAAGTGCGACGGATTGGCCGTCCCCGCCGGGACTGCCGAGCCTGCTTCCGGGAACCGACAACCAGACGGTGCGTCCCTCGACTCGCCGCTGCTCACCCGCTCACCAGAACGTCAGGAGTTCGAACACCACTCTGAAGACCGGGAACCGTCGCTCGTCTGTCTGGTAGCGGAGGCTCAGCATCGTCCCGGCCGCGAGGACGGCGAGCCCAGCGAGCGGACCGACCAGCAGCGGCGGCAGGCTCGCGCTGACAGTCGTCGCCCACGTCGCGGCGACGGCCACGAGTACAGCGAGCGGTGTCGCATCGACCAGAGCCGTCAGGAAGCCCATTACCCCTCCTCCCGCCACTCCTCGACGATGCGGTCGCCGCTGGAGGCGCCGATGCGGTCGGCCCCGGCGTCGAACATCGCCTCGGCCTCGGCCCACGAGCCGATGCCGCCGCTGGCTTTCACCGGCCGGTACTGACTCAGCGTCGCGACGTCTTCGACGGTCGCGCCGCCCTCCGAGAAGCCCGTCGCGGTCTTCAGGTAGTCCGCGTCGCTGTCCGCGACCAGCTGGCCGACTCGGTGGAGCTCCGCGTCGGTCAGCAGCGGGGCCTCGACGATGACCTTCACCGGGATCGGCACCCCGGCGACGACCTCCGAGAGGTGCTCTCGGACGGCCTCGTCGTCGCCGGCTTGCAGGCGCCCGACGTTACAGACCACGTCGAGTTCGTCGGCCCCGTCGTCCCACGCCGCCCGGGCCGCCGCACAGACGGCGTCGGTCGCCCCCTGGCCGTGCGGGAAGTCGATGACCGCCGTCAGCGGAACGTTGGCGTAGTCGGTCGCGAGCGGGAGCGCCCACGGTGGCACGCAGGCCCGCATGCCGTACTGCAGTGCCGTGTCCAGACAGGCGCGAACGTCGCTCGGGCCCGTCGTCGGCCCCAGCACTGTGTGCTCGATGCGGTCGGGAACGTCGTCCATACCACCTCCACAGAAGGCACGTACCTAAACGTCCCGACGAACAGGCCGGAACCTTTTCGTCGCCCGGGAGCGGCGTGGGGGATATGGTACTGCCGACGGGCTTTGGGTTGCCACCGCTGCCGTATCTGGTCGTGCTCTTGGGCGGGGTGGTCCTGCTCGCGGCGCTGCTGGTCGCACTGGAGCCCCCTGTCGACCAGCGGACTGTCGTCGCCCTGGCACCGTGGATGGCACTGGGGGGTGCCCTCCACGCGCTCAACCAGCCGCCCATCGAGCTGTACGACGCGACGCTTTCGCCGCTGTTCGGGACGCCAGCCGTCTATCTCACCACGTTCAACACCATGGCGACGGTGTGGCTCCTGCTCTCGATGTTCGGCGTCCGCACCGGCCACGCCGAGAACGTCTCGCGAAATCTCGGCCTCGTGGGCACGGGCGTCCTGACCGTCGTCCTGCTGCTGTCGGCCATCACCGCTCTCCGGTCGGGGCTGGTCGAGCCCGTCTGGCCGGCGCTTGCCGTCCTCGTCTCGCTGTTCGTCGCCGCCATCGTCGTGCTC
Source organism: Halomicroarcula saliterrae (assembly GCF_031624395.1). Taxonomy (NCBI): domain Archaea; kingdom Methanobacteriati; phylum Methanobacteriota; class Halobacteria; order Halobacteriales; family Haloarculaceae; genus Haloarcula; species Haloarcula saliterrae. Next base: position 315,315 of record NZ_JAMQON010000002.1, on the reverse strand, counting down.
GCGGTGGCGCTCTGGCGGACGCCGCTAATCATCCGAGCGCGGTACGCCGCCCCGGTCGTCGTCTTCGCGCACGTCTTCGACGGGGTGTCGACAGCCATCGGGACCGACATCCTCGGAGTCAGCGAGCGCTCCCCTCTCCCGCGGGCGATAATGGAGTTCGCCGGGAGCCTGCCGACGGCCGCGGCCATCGGTAGCGGGTGGCTGTTCGTCCTCGTGAAGATCGTCGTCGCGACCGGCGTCGTCGTCCTCATGGACGACTACCTCAACGACGACCCCGTCGAAGCGAGCCTGCTCCTCTCGCTGGTCGCCGCCGTCGGCATCGGGCCGGCGACGAACAACGTCGTCCTGTTTCTCTTCGCGGGCTGAGACGGTCGCGAGCCAACCGTCGGCGGCTAGTCCTGATCGGCGAGGTGCTGGGAGAGGTTGCGGTACATGATGCCGAAGAGGAACGCAGCGGCCAGCAGTCCGAGCACGATTGCGAGTGGCAGCGACTGACCCGACCCGCCCCTGATTCGCTGGGCGCCCATCGCCAGGAAGCCGAGCGCGAGGCCGAACACCAGTGAGATGACCGCCGGCTTTCGCATCCGCGGGTGCAACGGTGAGATGTCGTCGCTCATAACTGGACCGTTGCCACCGAACCACCTTACTGTTGTGGAAGTCCCGTTTCCGACGCCCTCTCGCCCGCGAGTCCTGCCCGGCGCGACGGGGACGGCAGCGACGGTGTTTTCCCACAGGACGCCCGGTGAGCGGCGCGTACGGTGGAATCACGGCGGGCTGACAGTGATTACGGACCGGCCGACGATAATCACAAAGGTGAATACTGTCACTCGTAGTGGAGTACGTGTACGGCGAGGAACCGCCGTTGCCACCGCCCCTCCAGACTATGACCGTCCGGTCCTCACACACGACTCGATACGCCGTCGCGTTCGTCGCCTTGCTCCTGACCGTACCGACTGTGGCCCACGCCGGGGCTGCGACGGTCGCGCCGGGGCAGGCACCTCCGAGCCCGCCGACGAGCGCAGCGGCTCCCGAGCCCGGGGCGTTCGGTAGTCCCGCTGAGACGGACGGGTTCGGCCAGAACTGTACCACGGCGGACGAGCCCACTCGGCTCGTGGACGACCCGTCCGACTACAGCTACGTCGACGGGCTCTCGGGCCGGTCGACGGCCGACTGGACCGACGGCGAACCGCTTCGCATCGGCGCGGCCGGGGACTGTTCGCTCGGTGTCGGCGCTGCTCGGACTGCCACACTCACCGCCGCGACAGTCGACCCGAACCGCGGGCGCGTCACCGGGATGGTCGATGTCGGCCGTGACGGCGCGCTTCGCTTCGTCCAGCGAACGGACGCGAACGCCACGGCCGCCGTCGCCGTAGAGAACGTCGGTCGGGAGAACAGCGACCGACTGGCCGTCGTAGTCACGAACGAAACGGGCGCGACTACGTACCGCGAGCGGTTCACCGCCCCGTCCGGTCGGTTCGTTGCCTTCGACGTCCGATGGTATCCGGACGGCACCGTTCACGTCACGCTGTGGGACACCGAGCGGGCGCGGCCGGACCGCGTGACCGCCGCGGTCGAGGCCGGCGACGGGAACGCCTCCTGGGCGGTCCGACTCGACGGGCGAGCGTATCTGGACGAAATCGGAGTCGGCACCCACGAGAGCGCCGAGACCGACGGCGAGTCGTCGACCGCGACCGGCCGGGCGACTGCGCCAGCGGACGAGGCCGAGACTGACGATATGTTCCCCATCGACCCCGACTCGGTCCCCGAGAACGACCCTCCGGACCGGTCTGAGGACACGGCGAACGGACTCGCGTTCGGTCCGCTGCTGGCAATCGGCGGCGCGCTCTCGTACAGATACGCCTACCAGATCACGAGAATCAGCGAGCAGCTCGACGCTATCGGCAGCACAACCCGAGCCAGCGAGGTCGAACCCGCCGAGTGGAACGTCGCGGTCACGAAGGTTCTGGGCGCGGCGGGGGTCGTCTTCGGTGTCGGCTGGCTGCTCGTCTCGATTCTGTGAGCGCGTGTCGACACGGCTCCCGGCGCCGCCACGTTCCGTGGGCCGTCGAATCCCCGGCGGTTTTATCACCCCACGCCGAACCCCCTGCATGGCAAAACAACCCCACCTGCTGGTGGAACCGGGCGACCTGAACGACATCGTGCTGCTGCCCGGCGACCCGGGTCGCGTCGACCGCATTGCGGGCCACTGTGAGGACAGCGAGGTCGTCGCACAGAACCGCGAGTACAAGCTCGTCAACGCGACCTACGAGGGCCGGGAACTGACTATCTGCTCGACCGGTATCGGCTCGCCGTCGGCGGCCATCGCCGTGGAGGAACTGGCCGCGGTCGGCTGTGAGACGTTCGTCCGCGTCGGCACGACCGGCGCGCTCCAGCGCGGCATCGATATCGGCGACATGGTCGTCGCGACCGGCGCCGCCAAAGACGAGGGCACGACGGAACGCTACGAGGACAAGGCCGTCCCGGCGGTGCCGTCCTACGACGTGCTGACGGCGCTCGTGGACGCCTCCGAGGCGAACGGCGAAGCTGTCCACGTCGGCCCGGTCGCGACGGACGACGCGTTCTACGCCGAGACCGACGCGTACGTCGAGGGTTGGGAGGCCGCCGGCCTGCAGTGCGTCGAGATGGAGGCCGCCGCCATCTTCTCGCTGGCCCGCCGCAAGGGGCTCTCCGCCGGCGCCATCTGCACCGTCGACGGGAACCTCGTCGAGGGGACACAGAAGGGCGAGACCGACGCCGACGAGCTCCCGGAGAAGGCAAAGAACAACGTCGAGCGGGCCATCGAAATCGCGCTGACGGCCGCGACGACGCTGTGAGACGGACCGTCGTCGCTACGGCCCGGTAAGCGGCCGCTGGAGTCGCCGATACCGGTAAGCGGCTACAGCGACCCGTCCGAGCGCCGGCCGGTGCGCTTAGGGCGTCGTCGAACCATCCTCTAGCTATGCTCAGGGACCTCCTCAGGCGGGTCCGGACGCTGGCGGTCAGGCTCCGCCGCGCCGAGCGCCGGGAGCTCCGGGAGTTCCGCCGGTGGGCGGAGACGACTGACAGGCTCGTCCACCTCTCCGTGCTGGTGTTCGTGCCGCTGCTCATCGGGCTGGTGACGCTGCTGTCGAACGCCGTCCCGCAGCTCTCCTTTCTGCTCTTCCCGCCGCTGGCCTCGGGGAGCTACACGCTGTTCGTGGACCCGCGCGGGAAGTACGCCGAACCGGGGCAGTTCGTCGCCGGGCTGACTATCGGAGCGGCCTGCGGACTGGGGGCGCTGTGGGTGTCTACCGCGCTGCTCACGCCGCCGGTGGGCCAGTTCCGGGTGGCCGCCGGGGCGGCGGTCCTGGCGACGCTCGCGACCGGGCTCGTCACCTGGCCGTTCGACATCGAGGAGCCGTCGGCGTACTCGACGGCCCTGCTGGCGCTGCTGGTCCAGCCGGATCAGCGATGGACGTTCCTCGGCAGCATCTTCCTCGCGAGCGCCATCGTGGCCGTCGTCTTCGTCGTCTGGCGCAACCGGTTCTACGACCGGCGGGCGACGGTGCTGTACGAGTCGACGACGGGTGACGACCACGTCCTCGTGCCGATGCGGGGCGACCGCGCCGACGCGACGGCGATGCTGGCCGCTCGGCTGGCCGCGGCCCACGAGGCCGGGAAGGTCGTCCTGCTGGACATCGTGGCGGACACCGACGCCGCGGAGGCCGAGCGAGCGATGCTGAACGGCGGCGTCGAGGCCGCCGGGGTCGAGGCGCCCGCGGACACGAGCGGTGCGCTGCGCGAGCGAGTCGACCGGCTCGAAGGCCGCGCAGCCACCATCGAGACGCGCGTCGGCGTCCCCTGTCAGGTGGTCGTCGCCACGGGCGAGGAGTCGGCGGCCGCGACGACGCTCGAGGCCGCCGCCGCCACGAACTGCGACCTCGTCGTCGCCCCCTACGAGAGCAGACACGGCGCGTTGACGACGTATCTGCGCCAGCTGTTCCGCGGGGAGACGGACGTGCTCGTCCACCGCTCGCGCGACGGCCGCACGCGCTGGCAGCGCGTGCTCGTCCCCGTCAGGCGGGCCAGCGACGTGGCACACCACATGATCGATTTCGCCGTACGTCTCAGCACCCACAGCGGACGCGTGGCGGTCGCGACCTGTATCGGGAAGCGGGGGGACCGCCGGCGCGCGGAGTCGATGCTGGCCGACCTCGCCGAGCCGTTCGAGGGTCCGATCGAGACGCGGGTCAGTGAGACCGACATCCAGTCGTTTCTCACCGGGACCAGCGGCGAGTACGACCTCGTTATCATCGGGGCGAGTCAGGACCGAAGCGCGGCTTCGCGGTTCATCGCGCCCCCGACCTTCGAGCGACTGGAGGACGTCGAGGCCGACGTGGCCATCGTCGACCGCAACCACTAGCCGGTCTCGTCTCCCCCACGGTCACCCCGGGACCACGGATAAAACCAATACCAAATATGAGAATAGAGTAGCTGAAACGATACGTACGGGCCCAGCGGAGGTATACACTATTATTAGTAGTGATTGTGTGGGTCGTCGCGTGACGAGAAATCTGTCGCGGCGAGACGTTGTGAAAGGTATTGGCGTCGCAGGAACGGTCGGACTAGCTGGCTGCGGTGGCGGCGGAAGCGAAGCCACCGAATCCCCGGCTGCCGGCGGTGACGATTCGGAGATGGACGATTCGGAGATGGACGACTCCGACACCGATTCGAACACGGACAGTTCGGACATGACCGAATCCAGCACCGATTCGGGCACGGACGACTCCGACTCGAACGCGGGCGACGACAGCGGGTCCACTGACGCGTACAGCTACACGTTCAGTGACAGCGACGACGTCGTCGGGAGTTCGCTGACGGGGACGACGTTCGACTACCCGGACGGCTCCGGGGCCGTGAGTGACGCGTCGGTCGCCAGCGCCACGCTGGGCGGGACCGACATCTCCGACGACCTCGACGGTTCCTCGACGTCGAACAACGGGGAAACGCTGACGCTCGACTTCGGCGGGAACTACCAGATCGGGAGCGGTGACGAGATGGCCGTCGAACTGTCGGGCGTCTCCGGCATGGGGAGCTACACCGTCGAGGTCACGGTGAACCCACAGTCCGGCGGGACGACGTTCTCCCAGTCGTTCTAGAGCGAGTCGCCTCCGAACAGGGTCCTTTTTTCGACGCGGCGAGGTCCGGTAGCGGTTGTGCTACAGGTCGCCCTCGTCCTTGACGTCGAGGAGGTGGTCGGCGACGCTCTCCATCCCCTCGCGACCCAGCGCCGACTGGACGAGCAGGTGGCCACCGATGACCGCGGGGCTGATGACGGTGTCTGCACCAGCCCGGCGGAGCTTCTCGACGTTCTCCCGGTCGGTCGCGGCCGCGACGATGTTCAGCTCGGGGTTGAGCGCGCGGGCAGTCAGAATCGATAGCGCGTCCTGTGCGTCGTCGTTCGTGGCGGCGACGACGGCCGCCGCGTCGTGGATACCGGCCCGAAGGAGGGGCCCTTCGTCGCTCGGGTCGTCGGTCAAGACCGCGATGTCCCGCTGTTGCAACCGCGTCGCTTTCTCCGTGTCCGGCGTCACGACGACGAAGTCCGTCGCGGCCGCGAGTTCGTCGATTATCGGTTCCGTCAGGTCGCCAAAGCCAAGAACCACGACGTGGTCCTCGAGCAGCTCAAGTTGTTCCTCAGTCATGTTCCCGAGTGCCTCCGAGAGGCGTTTTTCGATGGCCGGCCCCAGCAGCGTCCCCAGCGCGATGGCGAAACTCGCGGTCCCGAGCAGGACCACCGACATGCCAAACAGCGTCGCGCGTTCGCTCGCCGGGGTCACGTCGCCGTAGCCGACCGTACTCGCCGTGACGAGCGTGTAGTAGAACGCGTCGGTGAGCGTCGCGACGTTGGTGAACTCCTCGCGCAGCGCCCACGTCCCGACGGTGCCGTACACCTGCGCGCCCAGCAGGGCCGCGCCGGCGGCCAGCTGTGCCGTCGAGAGGTCGAGCGCCCGGTCGAAGCGCCGGCGGTTGACCAGCAGCGTCGGTAGCGCGACCAGCGAGAGCGCGACCAGCGGCAAGGAGAGCACGGAGAGCCGCGAGGTCTGGACAACGCCCTGGACCGCCGACATCGGCAGCAGGACGACGGTCAGATACCAGGCGACACGCAGCCGGCGGCGCAGTCCCGCGACGCTCACGAGCAGCGTAAAGCCCGTCAGCGCCCCGGTGAAGCCGACTGCGAGCTGGAAGCTCTCGGGGATAACACTCCCCAGTGCTCCGCCGACAGGGGCGGTGATGTTGGTGACGCCGGTGACGAACGACAGCACGGCGACGACCGTCGGCAGCAGAATCGTCGCCCGCGCGCTGAGCCACTCCCGCGACCAGTCCATACCTCCCCGTCACCATCGTCGGGTGTAAATGTACTGTCCGCCGGCGAGCGGCGTGGTCGTCGCTACGACCCGAACGTTCAACCCTGAACGCACCCAACGCCTGACCATGTACGCGGTCGTCGGCTGTAGCGAGTGCAGCGCCCTCTGGGTCGTCTCCGGGCGCCCCGAGACGAGCCAGTGTCCCCGCTGCGGACAGCGCCGCCAGCACGCGAAACGGCGGAAGTTCGTCGAGACCGACGACGAGGACCACGCCCGGGAGGTCCGGGGCTCCATGCTCGCCAACCGGCAGGGCCACGGCGAGGCCTTCGCCGAACTCGACTCCTTCGCCGAGATGGACCGTCAGGTCGAGGAGTCGGGCATCGACGACGAGACATACCTCGAAGCCTCCGGCATCGACAGCGACTCCGTCGCGGCCGCCGGCGACCGCGTCGAACGGGGGACCGGCGGCGGGACCAGCCGCAAGGAGACCGTACTGGGGGCGCTGCGTGAGCTCGACGAACCGGCGGAAGCCGACGTGGTCGCCTACGCAGCGGAGCGAGGCGTCGCCGCCGACTACACGCGCAAGACCCTCCGGAAGCTGGTCCGGGCCGGCGAGGCCTCGGAATCGCGCGGACGCTACCGGCTGGTATGACCGCGCTGGACCTCGAACCGGGGCCGGTCGCGGTCGGGACGCTCGTCGGGCTCGCGGGGCTGCTCTTTCTGGTCACGCCGGTCGTCGACCCGGTCCCGGTCGGCGGGCTGGCCGTCAGTCCCGTCGCGCTGTCGGCGGTCACGCTCACCGCCGCGTTCGCGCTGGGGACCGTCGTGTTCGCGCTCCGGGGCCGGCGGCTGTTCGCGACGGCCCACGGGGTGTTCGCCGTCGCGTGGGCGCTGCTGGTGGCGGGACCGCTGTTTGGCTCGGGTGACCTGTTGCTGGCCGGCGTCGTCGTGCTGGTCGCCGGGGTCGGGTTTCTGGCGAGTCAGGCCCGGTAGCGACGCTCGCAACGCGCGCCGGCGACTGGGACTCGTCGCCGCGGTCTCGCCGACTGTCACACCCAGCCGAGTATCTCCGCGAAGGTGGCCAGCGCGACGAGAATCGTCACGACCTGTTTGACCAGCGCGAGGAGACGCCGAGCGGACGCTACTGTCGAATCGGGGCGTTCGGGGAACATGGTGGACGCGCCCGCGGGGACTGCCCGTCGGACGCACCGTGTCCCTACCGACCGGCGGGGAATAAGCGGCGGCCATGGGCGGAGCGGAACTGAAAGTGGCCGCTACGTCAGGTCGACGGCCCCGTCGAACAGCGGTTTCAGGCGGCTGATGGTCTGGTCGTCGTGAGCGCCGGGGTCCAGATGGAAGTGGCCGACGGCGTCCACGTCGCGGAGCTGCCCGGTGAACATGTGGAGGAACTTGAACACCGGCTGGAGCGCCGAGAACTGCAGCATCTCCGTCATCGAGTCGAAACAGACCACGAGCTGGGCGTCCTCGTCGTGGTCGTTGAGGTAGTTGTTCAGCCGCATCCCCAGTCCCGTAATGTCGTTCGGGTTGGCCGTCGTGACGAAGACGTTCTCGGGGAGGTCGTCGTCGCTGGTCCGGTGGCCGGGCTGGTCGCCGACGACGATGATACCCATCCGGCCGGGCAGCTCCCCGCCGTGGTCGCGCCACTCCGCGACCAGTTCCGTCGGCGAGGCCGAGTAGGCGACGCGCAACACGTCGAGCTGGTCCGGCGGGCCGGCGTGCTGGAGGTCGAGACAGGTCGCCCGCTTTTCGTCGCTGAGCGACGGCGCCATGACGACGACGTTCCTGCCGGGGGCTGGCGTCTGTGACCCCATCTACTCCGCTCCCCCGTCGAGGGTCGATTCGGTGCTTCCCGCGCCCGGCGGTCGCTGGATTCGCATGTATGGCTCTCGTTCGATGTACTCCACGAGGCGGGTCGACCCCATAAACCCACTCGGTGACTTCTGGAGCTCGATATACTGGAGCCCTTTGTCCGTCACCCACGTCTCCAGGGTCTGCCAGGCCCCGTTCTCGTAGAAGGCGGCGAGCTCGTCGTCCAGCGTGGCCGGGTTGAACATGTACATCGACGTGTCGCCGGGCCGGTAGAGGTTCTCCTCCTCCCAGAAGCGTATCTGCCTGAGCTCGTCGTCGGAGAGCACCGGGAGCTGGGCCTCGACGTTGAGGACGCTGAACATGGGCCGGTCCCCCCGGCGGTCGTCGATGGTCCGGAAGACGGCAGCTGGGTTGTCCGTGTCGTGTTCCTGCGGTTTGAACACGTTGCGCTTGGTGTTCTCCCAGATGTTGGCAAAGTCCACGAGAAACAGGTCGTCGTTCGCCAGCAGCGCCTCCATATCGCCGATGCGCTCGTCGATGATGGTCCGCAGGCGCTTTGGCGGCAGTTCGACGGGCGGGATGATGGTGATGGGCATCCCCGCCTCGCGAGCCTGCACCATGAGGTTCGTCAGGATGGAGTGGGGGCTGGCCTGTCCGTCGTGTTCCAGCAGGAGCGTCCCGCCGTTGACGATGCCGCCGCCCATGAGTCGGTCGAGGCCGGGGATGCCGGTCGACATGTGGTCCGAGGGGACGAACTCCCCGGGGTGGGTCCGGAGCCGCGGCGAGATGCGCAACCCCTCGTGGGTGAAACTCACCTCGTGGACGCGGGTGTCGTGGTCGACGCCGCGCATCTTCACGACTTCGAGGAATCGGTGGTAGTCGCCGCCGACGTTCTCCCGCCAGAGCCGGAGGACGCCGTGGGTGTTGAACTGGACGGCGTCGCTCGCGGCGACCGTCTTGACGTCGTTCTGTGTGAGGTCGGGCTGGGACTCCTCGGCGGTAAAGAGCGCGGTCGCCCCGAACTCGTCGTTGAGCAGGCGGATGAAATCCAGCAGCGTCCGCCGGAACACGTCCTGATCGTCGCCGATGACCGACAGTCCCGAGACCGAATCCAGCACGACCCGGTCGGCCGGTGCGAACCGTTCGAGATACTGGGTGATGTACTCGGACTCGAAGGGCGCGGAGTAGTCCCCGCCGAGCATCTTCCCGCCGTCGAGCGTTTCCAGCGTGAGTTCGCGCTCGTCACCGCCCTCGACGGTCTGGCCCGGCGTCGCGTGGACCGACGTGACCGTGAGGTCGTCGTGGCGCAGGTCGAACGCGAACGCCTCGAAGGCGTCGTCGAGTTCGTCGAAGGTCTGTTCGGTGCTGATAAACAGGCAGTCCTCGCCGCGGTCCAGCCCCTCGGCGAGGAACTGCATGGCCAGGGTGGACTTCCCCGTTCCCGGACCGCCGGTGACCAGCACCGTCCGGTCCTCGGGGAGCCCTCCGTCGAGGATGCTGTCTAGGGTCTCGCTGCCGGTCGGAACGGACATATGGGTATCTGCCGCGAGTTTGCGACCCCGGCGTAAATCAGTGATGCCGACAGTATCAGCGCTGAAACTCGCGTAGCAGCTAGTCGATGTGGACGACCAGCACCGGGACGGGCGAGCTCTCGACGACGCGCTCGGTGACGCTGCCGAGGTTCGCCACCCGGTCGCGGCCGGTCCGGCCGTGTGTCCCCATCACGACGAGGTCGATATCGGCCGACTCGGCGTAGTCCACGATGAGCTTGTGTGGGATGCCCTCTTCCATGCGCGTCTCCACCTCCAGACCGGCCTCCTCCCCGCCGACAGCGATGTCGTCGAGCGCGACCTCTCCCTCTTCCTGAAGGGAGTGGCGCACGTCGTCCTGGGTCTCTTTTTCGGCGGCCAGCACCAGCCGCCGGTCGACGACGTAGAGTCCGTGCAGCAGGGCGTCGTTGTCGCGGGCGATAGAGACGGCGTGGGCGAGCGTCTCGGTCGTCCCGGAACTGCCGTCGGTCGCGACCAGTACGTTGTCGTACATCTGGTGGCTATGCGTCCTCGCGGTACATAATCACCCCTGTTGGCACATCACACGACGTGGGTCGCGGCGGTCGCCTCGCTCACACCTCGCCACTCATGGTATATGTTTTTGGTCTCGGCAAACCATGCTATATACTACCATGCAGGGGGAGCACCAGCCGGTGGCAGACCGCGCGGAGCTGTACCTCCGGTCGCTGTTACCGGAGGGGTACAGCCGGCAACAGGCCAGCACACTGGACCGCGTCAGCGAGCTCGTCGACCGCGGTGTCGTCGGAGAACGCCACGTAGAGGTGTGTGGCTGCCAGGTTCCCGCGTCGGTCACGGCGACGCGGACCGGGGTCGGCGAGCGCATCGTCAGCCGGCTGTCTGCCTTTCAGGCGTGGGCGCAGCGAAACGACTGCACGCTCGGCCCCGCGATGGAGCTTCGCGACGTGGACGACTCGCTCTCTGACACTCACTACCGGGCCGTTCGCCTCCCAACGCTCCTGCTCGCTGAGTACCGCGACGGGGCCCTCCGCTGTGTGACGCCACACTGTGCCGGCGACACCGTCCGCACGGTCGAAGACCGCCTCGCGGAACTGGAGGCCGGCGAGCCGACCGTGTTCGAGCCCCTGCCACCGCGGTCGCCCTCGACGTTGCCGGCCGATATCGACGCCGAGGACGACGACACCGACGAGCGGGCGCTCCTCGCCCAGCGCTGACGCGCCTCGCGACCATCGGACCGCCGGAGACTCCGAGGTCGTCTCCGTGCTCCCGCGTTCACTTCGTTCACGCGGGACCGCCCCAATCTCAATACACTTATCCCCGGCCGCTCTCGTACCACGGGTATGAGTACGGTCACGGTCACACTGCCGGACGGGTCCACGCTCTCGATGGACGAAGGCAGCACGGTCGAGGATGTCGCCTACGAAATCGGACCGGGACTCGGTTCGGACACCGTCGCGGGCGTCGTGGACGGAGACCTGGTCGACAAGCACACGCCGCTCACGGAGGACGTCGAACTGGTCATCGTCACACCGAGCAGCGACGAGTACGTCGACGTGCTCCGCCACTCGGCCGCCCACGTCTTCGCGCAGGCGCTCCAGCGGGAGTTCCCCGAGGCGACACTGACCATCGGACCGTGGACCGACGACGGCTTCTACTACGATATCACCGGCGTCGACCTCGACGAGGACGACCTCGAAGACATCGAGGCCGAGGCCGAGGAGATAATCGCGGCCGACTACGACATCGTCCGCGAGGAGGTCTCCCGCGAGGCGGCCTTCGAGCGCTACGAGGACAACCCGTTCAAGCAGGACATCCTGGAGACCGAGGCCGCCGACGAGGACCCGGTCTCGTTCTACCAGCAGGACGACTTCTACGACCTCTGTCAGGGTCCCCACGTCGAGTCGACCGGCGAAATCGGCGGCTTCGCGCTGCTCGAAATCTCGGCGTCGTTCTGGCGCGGCGACGAGGACAACGAGACGCTCACGCGGGTGTACGGCACCGCGTTCCCGACCGAAGAGGGGCTCGACGAGTACCTCGAGATGCGACAGCAGGCCCAGGAGCGGGACCACCGGAAGATCGGCCAGGAGATGGACCTCTTCTCCATCGACGACACGACGGGGCCGGGGCTCCCGCTGTACGAGCCAAACGGCAAGAAGATCCTCAACGAACTCTCCGACTACGTCGGCCAGCTGAATCGCGCGGCAGGCTACGACGAGATAGAGACGCCCCACGTCTTCCGCACCGAGCTCTGGAAGAAGTCGGGCCACTACGAGAACTACGTCGACGACATGTTCCTGCTGGAGGTCAACGACGAGGAGTACGGCCTGAAGCCGATGAACTGCCCGGGCCACGCGACCATCTTCGACCAGAAGTCGTGGTCCTACCGCGACCTCCCGGTGCGGTACTTCGAGGACGGGAAGGTCTACCGGAAAGAGCAGCGCGGCGAACTCTCCGGGCTCTCCCGGACGTGGGCCTTTACCATCGACGACGGCCACCTGTTCGTCCGGCCCGACCAGATAGAACAGGAAGTGCTGGCGACCGTCGACATCATCCTCGATACGCTGGACACGTTCAACCTCGATTACACGGTCCAGTTCGCCACCCGACCCGAGAAGAGCGTCGGCGGCGACGAGATCTGGGAGAAAGCCGAGAACCAGCTCGCATCCGTCCTCGACGAGCAGGACATCGACTACGTCGTCGAAGAGGGCGACGGCGCCTTCTACGGCCCGAAGATAGACTTCGCCTTCGAGGACGCCCTCGGTCGGAACTGGGACGGCCCGACGGTCCAGCTGGACTTCAACATGCCCGAGCGGTTCGACCTGACCTACACGGGCGAGGACAACGAGGACCACCGCCCCGTGATGATACACCGCGCGCTCTACGGGAGCTACGAGCGGTTCTTCATGGTGCTGACCGAGCACTACAACGGGAACTTCCCGCCGTGGCTCGCGCCGGAGCAGGTCCGCATCCTCCCCGTCTCCGACGACAACATCCCCTACTGCGAGGAGCTCAAAGCGGCACTGGGCGACTACCGCGTCGAAATCGAGGACCGCTCGTGGACCGTCGGCAAGAAGATTCAGGTGGCCCACGACGACCGCGTGCCCTACATGCTCATCATCGGCGACAACGAGGAGGAAGCCGGCACCATCTCGGTCCGGGATCGCCAGGAAGACGAGGAAAAAGACGTCGAGCTGGACGAGTTCCGTGACCACCTCGAAACCGAGGTCGAACAGCAGCGGTCCGCTGTCACCTTCCTCGCCACGCGATAACCTCACTTCCCGCGTTTCACTACGTCTCCTGTCCGCGTAACATTATTTCCACCCCTCACTGGGATTTATCCCACCGTCTCCCGTTGAGTCGCCACGATGGCTGCACTCTCGACGGGCGCGCTCGTCGTCTTCGGACTCATCGCGGTCGCGCTGACCCTGTTCGTCACGGAGTGGCTCCCGCCCGACATGACCGCCATCGCGGTGCTGGTCTCGCTGGCCGTGCTCGAACCGTACACCGGCGTCCCGGCCCGCGAGGCCATCGCCGGGTTCGCCAGTCCCGCCGTCGTCACCATCGTCGCGATGTACATCCTCAGCGCCGGCGTCGAGGCGACCGGGCTGGTCGACTGGCTCGGCGGTCGGCTGGCGGCGCTGACCGGCGGCGACGAGCGCCGCCTGCTCGGCGCCGTCGTCGGGACGACCGGCGTCAGCGCCGGCTTCGTCAACAACACGCCGGTCGTCGCCGTGTTCATCCCGCTCGTGACGGGGCTCTCTGACCGGTACGGCATCTCCCCCTCGAAACTCCTCATGCCGCTCTCTTTCGCCGCGATGCTCGGCGGGACGCTGACCCTCGTGGGCACCTCGACGAACCTCCTGGCCAGCGACGTCTCCCGCGAGCTGCTCGGACGGCCGTTCTCGATGTTCACGCTCACACCGGTCGGCGTCCCCGTCCTGCTGGTCGGGGTCGGCTACCTCCTCACCGTCGGCCGGGCGCTGGTCCCCGCCCGCGTCCCCCCGACACAGGACTTCACCGAGGAGTTCGGGATGGGACGGCACTTGGCCAGGCTGTCGGTCCGCGAGGGGTCGCCGCTGGTGGGACACACCGTCGACGAGGCGCTGGACGACGGCGGGCCGCTCGCGCCCGTCGACGACGGACAGCTCATCGCGGACGGCGACCCCGCCGCCATCGACGTCGATGTCCTCCAGATAGACCGGGACGGCGAGTCGCTGTTCGCGACGGCGACCGACCGCCCGCTCGCGCCGGGCGACGTGCTCACCGTCCGGGGCAACCGACAGGCCGTCAACCGGTTCGGCGACCGGTTCGACCTCCGGCAGCTCCCCCGCGAGCCGGTGACCGAGTCGGTACTGGTCGACCCGGACCACGACGGCGTGCTCGCGGAGGCCGTCGTCCACCGCGAGTCGCGGCTGCTCGGACGGACGCTCGGTGCGGTGGACCTGCGCTCGCGGTTCGACACGACGGTGCTTGCCGTCCGCCGCGGCGAGACGGTCATCCGGGAGCGACTGGACGGCGTGGAACTGACCGCCGGGGACACGCTCTTGCTCCAGACGCCCGCGGACAAGTTCAGTCACCTGGAAGACGAGGGGTATCTCCTGTTGACCGATGGCCCACCGGAGCTGTTCGGCGTCGGCACCGACGACGGCACGCCGTCGCTCGACCCGAGTGCGTTCGTGCCACTCGGCGTCCTCGCGGCGGTCATCGCACTGGCCGCGGCCGGGCTGGTCGATATCTACATCGCCGCGCTGGGCGGCGTCGTCGCGATGGTCGCCGCCGGCACGCTCACGGCCACTCGCGCCTACGACGCCGTCAGCTGGAACGTCGTCTTCCTTCTCGCCGGCCTGTTGCCGCTCGGGACGGCGATGCAGGCCACCGGGGGGTCGGCGTTCGTGGGCGACCTGCTGGCGGGTGTGGCCGGCGTCCTCCCGCCGCTGGCGCTGCTCGCGGTGTTGTACCTGTTGACCGCGCTGCTTGCGAGTATCATCACGCCGGTCGCCACCGTCGTCCTGATGGCACCCGTTTCCGTCGCCACGGCCGAGAGCGCCGGCGTCGCCGGCTTCCCGGTGCTCGTGATGGTGACCTTCGCTGTCGCCACCGCGTTCATCACTCCTATCGGCTACCAGACCAACCTCATGGTGTACGGCCCGGGCGGCTACCGCTTTACTGACTACGCCCGCGTCGGCGCACCGCTGCAACTGCTGCTCTGTGCCGTCACGACGCTGTCGGTCGCCGCCATCTGGCCGCTCTGAGTGCGACCCGGCGTCGCCACAGCGGTGACTGTCTCCCTGTTCCCGTTACGCTACTGCTCCCCGTTCCGGGACGGGGCCTCACTCCGTTCCCCGCTCGCCGTCCGAGGTCGCTCACTCCGTTCGCGACCTCGCTACTCCTCGTCTTTCAGCTCGTCCAGCTCGGCCTCGACCTCGCTGTCGTCGACCTCGACGTCGCTGACGGTGTCGTCCTCCAGTTCCTGTTCCAGTTCGGTCTCGGCGGCCTCGTCGCCGCCGTTGGCCGTCGGCTCCTCTTCTTTCCCCATCTCCGATTTCAGCGTATCCAGCTCGGCGTCGACCTCGCCGTCCTGCTGGACCGCGTCGAGCTCCTTCTCCAGCGAGCTCCGGTCGTCGAGCTGGTTCTCCAGTGCGCCGTTCTCGCGGAGCTCGTCCATGGCCTGTGCACGGGCCTCCATATCCTCGGTCCGCTCCTCGGCGCGCTCGATGGCCCGGCTCACGTCCTCCATCTCGTCGCCGGCACCGGTCATGGCCTCGTTGACCCGCGCGGAGGCCTTGGCGGCCTCGTGACGGGCCTTCATCGTCTCCTTTTTGGTGCGGAACTGCTCTATCTGGCGCTGGAGCTCGTCT
This sequence comes from Halomicroarcula saliterrae, assembly GCF_031624395.1. Classification (NCBI taxonomy): domain Archaea; kingdom Methanobacteriati; phylum Methanobacteriota; class Halobacteria; order Halobacteriales; family Haloarculaceae; genus Haloarcula; species Haloarcula saliterrae. Next base: position 299,751 of record NZ_JAMQON010000002.1, on the reverse strand, counting down.
TTCTGCTCTACGAGCTGGTCCTGCTGGCGCTGGAGCTGGCTTATCTGGCCCTCGAGCTCCTCTATCTGGCTCATCTTCTGTTTTTTCTTCTCCAGGGCCTGCCGCGCGAGGTCGTCGCGGTCCTGCTCGACGGCCTGGCGGGCCTGGTCGTTGTGCTTCTCGACGTTCTCCTCCAGCCTGCGTTTCTGTATCTGCAGGCGTTTCTTCTGGGTCGTCAGGTCGGCGATACCCTGTTTCACGTCCTGAAGCTCGTCGCGGAGCTGCTCGTAGCTGTAGTCAAGCGTCTCGGTCGGGTCTTCCGACCGGTTCAGCACCGCGTTCACCTTCGACCGGATGACGTACGACGCACGCGAGAGGATTCCCATACCCCACAGTTCGGTTCCCTGACCTTAAACTTCTTTCAGGGTGTGCGCTCATCTCCCGCCGAGCAGGTGGAGCCAGAGCCATCGACGAGGGCCCGTCGGCGGCGACGGTCCGAGCCGGAGACCGTCGGCGACTCCGGCGACAGATACAGGCCCTCCGTCGCCGACAGTCCAGTCATGAGCGAGCCGGTGCTAATCCCCGGCGGGCGGGACGTGGCGGGGCGACTCGACCGAGCCGATGCCGACAGCGTCGTCGTCGCCTGCCCGCCGGACCCCCGGGCGGGTGGCTCCCGGTCGGACCCCAGACTCCGGGCGGTGAGCGACGCGCTGGGCCGCGAGGTGGCCTGTCTCCGGTTCGACTACGGCCCCTGGGACGACGCCCGCGGGCCGGCGCTGTGTACCACTGACGCCGAGAACGCGCTCTCGTGGGCCAACGACCGGTTCGACCGCGTCGGGCTGTTCGGCTACAGCTTCGGGGCCGTCGTGGCGCTCCGGACCGCCGCCGAGGCCGGGCCCGCCGCGTGTTCGGTTCTCGCGCCGCCGGCCGACGCGGCCGACGCGCTCGGGGCCGTCGACTGCCCGGTACAGGTCGTCGTCGGCGACCGGGACACCGCCGTGGACCCCACGCCGGTGGTCGACCGCGCCGGCGCGCTGGACCACCCGGTCGAGACACTCCCCGCGACCCACCAGTTCCGGCTGGCCCGCGACCGGATGGGGCGACTGGTCGCCGCGTTTCTCAGCCGGCGACCGTGAACTCGCCGTCGACCCAGTCGAGGGCGACGACGCGTCCGTCGCCGTACCTGACGAACACCTCGTCGTCGCCGTCGCCGTCGGTGTCCGCCGTCGTGGCGAACGTCCAGATGGGGACCGCCCGCTCGTAGGCGGCCCGCTCCTCGCCGGTGTCGGGGGCGAGCACCGCGACGGTGCCGTCGTTCGCGACGGCGACTACGTCCTCGGTGCCGTCGCCGTCGACGTCCCCGAGGACGGGCGCGAACGAAGACTGGCGCTCGGCCCCCCCGAGGTCGGTACGCCAGTCGATATCGCCGTCGGCCGTCTCGATGGCGAGCACCTGCCCGGAGACGGTCGCGTACACCTCCGTGCGGCCATCGCCGTCGGCGTCGCCCACGTCGTGGATGCGCGGCGTGCCGTCGAGGCGTCGCTCCCAGACCCGCTCGCCGGTCGCGCCGTCGAGCGCCACGAGCTGGCGCGTATCGCCCGTGAGGACGGTGCCGTCACCGACGGCGAGCGTCTTCGCCGAGACCTCGGTGTCCCACTGTTTGCTCCCAGCGCTCCCGTAGACGCTGACGTTGTTGTTGCCACCTACCACGACCTCGCTCTCGCCGTCGCCGTCGGTGTCGGCCAGGCGCGGCCGGGCCCACACCGTGGTGTTCGTCTCGGCTCGCCACGCCACCGTCCCGTCGCCGTGAGCGACGAGGAGCCCGCCGTCGATGTCGCTGACGACGATTTCCGGGCGGGCGTCGCCGGTGAGGTTCCCGACCGCGGGCTGGCCGTAGCCGTACGTCGACAGCGGGAGCCGCCACTCCTCTCGGCCCGACGCCGCGTCGAGGACGACCAGCGCGTCCTGCGTCGTGCCGACGGCGAGCTCCAGTCCGGGGTCGGCGTCGATGTCGGCGACGGCCGGCTGGGTGAGCGCGTGGGAGAAACAGTCCTCGCCGGGGACGCTCCAGCGCCACTGGACCGCGCCGTCGCTGGGCCGGAGCCGGACGAGCGAACAGTCCGTGGGGCCGAGGGTTTTCCCGTCCGCCGGCACGGCGGTGACGGGCGCGACGACGACCTCGCCGCGCGGCCCGACCCCGACGGCGTGGTGGTTCACCTCGTTGTCGCGGGGGGTGTCACTGACCCACGTCTGCGTGAGCGCGCCGCTTTCGGCCGCGAGCCCGGCGACCACGACTCCGGCGAGCGCCCCGCAACACAGCAGTGCCACGAGCGCCGTTCGGCCTCGCATTGCCGGTGCTCGGTCGTCAGCGACCATAAGCCCGTGGACAGAGAGCGGAACGTACTTTCGGGCCGGGGCGTCAGTTCCGGTATGGACGACCGTCGCTGGCTGCGCCCGCTCGGAGTCGCCGTGACGGCGCTGTGGCTGTCGGCGTCTGCCGGCGTCGCGAGCGCACACGGGGCAGTCGGCAGCGCCGCCGCGGCCCCGATTCCGCTGTGGCTGCTGTACACCGGGGCCGGCGGGACGGTCGCGCTCACGGCCGTCTGGCTGGCCGTCGGCGACCGGACGGGCGACGCCGGCGAAGGGACCGCCGCCCCGCCCTCGGTGACGGTCCCGGTCTGGCTCGCCCGGGCGCTCGAAAACGTCGGGAGGGCCCTCGGACTGGTGGCGCTCGTCGCCGTGCTCGCCTTCGGAGTGGTCGGCCCCCAGATACGGTCGGCGAACGTCGCGACGGTCCTCTTCTGGCCGGTCTGGCTGAAGGGAATCGGGCTGCTCGCCGTCGTCGTCGGGAGCCCGTGGCCCGTCGTCTCGCCCTGGGAGACCGTCTATCGGGGCCTCACTCGACTGGAGGGGGCACCGCCGCGACTCCTCGGGACGTACCCCGAGTGGCTGGGGGAGTGGCCCGCAGTCGCGGGTTTTGCCCTCGTGGTCGGCGTCGCCGAGAACCTCACGACGCTCCCGCGCTCGCCGCGACTCACGGCGGTGCTGGTCGCCGGGTACGCCCTGGTGATGCTGCTCGGGGCGCTCGCGTTCGGGCCGGCGTGGCTCCGCCGGGCCGACGCGCTGGCAGTGCTGTACCGCCTGCTCGGACTGGTCGCGCCGCTGTCGGTCGGCCGCGAGGCCGGCGGCTACCGCGTCGCGTTACGGGCCCCGTGGCGGAGCTGTACCCGTTCGGTCCGGAGCGTCTCGACCGCCGCGTTCGTCGTGTTGGCGCTGTACACCGTGAGCTTCGACGGGCTGGCGGAAACCACCGCGTTCCAGAGCCTGCTGGCCGCGACGCGGGGGCTCGCCGGACCGGTCCCCGCCGCAGTCGCGCTGTATCTCGTCGGCTTTGGCCTGTTTCTGGGCGGGTACTGGCTCGCCGTGGCGCTCGCGGGCCGCGCCGGCGACGAAGCCGGGCCGACGGCCTTTGCCGCCTCGTTGCTCCCCATCGCCGCGGCCTACGAGGTGGCCCACACCTACCCGTTCGTCCTCCGGAACCTCGGCCGACTCCTCGAACTGTCGACCGCCGGCCTGCTCGCTGTCGACCCCGTCGCCGGGCTCTCGGTGTCCGTGTTCTGGGGCTCACAGGTACTGCTAGTCGTCGGCGGCCACCTCGTCGCCGTCGCGGCCGCCCACGCCGCCGCCGTTCGCCGGTATGGCGTCTCCGCCGGCCGTCGAGCGCACGCGCCCCTCGCCGTCGTCATGGTCGGCTACACCGTCTGTTCGCTGTGGATTATCTCCCAGCCGCTGGCGAACTGAACCGGCCGGCAGCTGCCGGGCGTATATTTATTCTCTATAGCGCACAATAGCGATACATGTCCACGGCAAGTCCCGGACCGGTCGTCCGGCGCGCCAGCCACGGGGCGCTCTCGCTCGTCGCCGGCTTTCTCGCCGGGCTCGTCCTGTTTCTCGCCATCGGTGCGGCGACCGGCGATGCCGTGTTCTCGGCGCTGGCGCTCGCGGCGCTGGTCGCGGTCACCCGTACCCTGGCCCAGAGCGCTTGAGTGCGCCGGCGGTCCGGACCTGTGAGCTCCAAACGACCAGTACATGGAAAGAACACTGATAATCGGTGGCTTGATATAACAAATGAGGAGTCGTAGTGGACAAAAAAGCCAAAATCGCAGACACGAGCGGGTCAGGACTGTCCGAAGACGAGATCTTCACGCTCCTCGCGATGCACCGGCGGCGGGAACTGCTCCGCACGCTCGACCGGGCCGGCGGGGAAGCGACCGTCGGCGACATCACGAACGAGCTCGCCGGCGGAGAGCACGGGGACGACGCCGGCGTGAAGGAACGAAAGACGGTGTACGTCTCGCTGTACCAGACACACATTCCCCGACTGGTGGAAGCCGGGGTGCTGGTCCACGACGAGGACACGAAACTGGTGCGCCTGACCGATCGTGGGGAGGTGTTGCTGGCGTATCTCCGATACGACCCGACGGCGAAGCAACCGGGGCTGCTCTCGCGGGTGTTGCGACCGGGCGGCCGCAAGCGGGCGCAGTAGCTAGGCGACACCACGGCCGACAGTGCGAGCGAGTGGCGAAGATGGCGTGCTCCGAAACCGTTTTGAGGGCACGGGATTCACCGACAGTATGCCGACCGAACCCGAAACGGACTACGACCCGGAACTGGGTCGCAAGTTCATCTTCGTCACCGGTGGCGTGATGTCAGGTCTGGGAAAGGGCATCACCGCCGCCAGCACGGGCCGCCTTCTCAAGAACGCCGGGTTCGACGTGACCGCGGTCAAGATCGACCCGTATCTCAACGTCGACGCCGGTACGATGAACCCCTTCCAGCACGGCGAGGTGTACGTCCTCAAGGACGGCGGTGAGGTCGACCTCGACCTGGGGAACTACGAGCGCTTCCTCGACATCGACATGACGTTCGACCACAACGTCACCACGGGGAAGACCTACCAGCACGTCATCGAGAAGGAGCGCGCCGGCGACTACCTCGGCCGCACCGTACAGATTATCCCGCACATCACCGACGACATCAAGCGACGGATACGGGAGGCCGCCGAGGGCAACGACGTCTGTATCATCGAGGTCGGGGGGACCGTCGGTGACATCGAGGGGATGCCGTTTCTGGAAGCCCTTCGCCAGTTCGCTCACGAGGAAGACGAGGACGACATTCTCTTCACCCACGTCACGCTCGTCCCGTACTCGAAAAACGGCGAACAGAAGACCAAACCGACCCAACACTCGGTCAAGGAACTGCGCTCTATCGGCCTCCAGCCGGACGTGCTGGTCGGGCGCTGTTCGGACAAGCTCGACATCGACACCAAGGAGAAAATCGCCCTGTTCTGTGACGTCCCCACGGACGCGGTGTTCTCGAACCCCGACGTGGACGACATCTACCACGTCCCGCTGATGGTCGAGGAAGAGGGGCTCGACGAGTACGTCATGGAGCGGCTGGACATCAAAGAAGAGGCCCTCCCCGAGGACGAACGCGAGAACCGCTGGCGCGAACTCGTCACCCAGCAGACCCAGGGCGAGGTCGACGTCGCGCTCGTGGGCAAGTACGACCTCGAAGACGCCTACATGTCCGTCCACGAGGCGCTGAAACACGCCGGGCTGGAGAAGAACGTCGACGTCAACGTCCACTGGGTCAACTCCGAGAAGATGCCGGACCACCACGCCGACCGGATGCGCGAGGCCGACGCCATCGTCGTCCCCGGCGGCTTCGGCAACCGCGGGACACAGGGCAAAATCGACGCCATCCGGTACGCCCGCGAGAACGACGTCCCGTATCTGGGGCTCTGTCTGGGCTTTCAGCTCGCGGTCATCGAGTACGCCCGGAACGTCCTCGGACTCGAGGGCGCTCACTCCGCGGAACTCGACGAGGACACGCCACACCCAGTCATCGACATCCTCCCCGAGCAGTACGAGATCGAGGACATGGGCGGGACGATGCGGCTGGGCGCCCACGAGACCGACATCGACCCGGGGACGCTGGCGGCCGAGCTGTACGGCGGCGACTCCTGTACGGAGCGACACCGCCACCGCTACGAGGTCAACCCCGAGTACTTCGAGGAACTGGAAGACGCCGGCCTCAAGTTCTCCGGGCGCTCTGGCAACCGTATGGAGATACTCGAACTCGCAGCCGAGGAGCACCCCTACTTCATCGGGACGCAGTTCCACCCGGAGTTTCGCTCCCGTCCCACCCGCGCCAGCCCGCCGTTCGTCGGCCTGCTGGATGCCGTCGTCAGCGACGAACCGCACGCCCCTGACGGTGCGGGGACCAAGGAGGTGAGCCACTGATGGTCGACGTCGAGGAGTTCATCGACGAGAAGGTCGCGGAGATAGCCGACGAAGTGGGCGATAAGAACGCCGTCATCGGCCTCTCCGGCGGCGTCGACTCGTCCACGGCGGCCGCGCTCGCCTACGAGGCCATCGGCGACCAGCTGACCGCGGTGTACGTCGACACCGGGCTCATGCGGAAAGGCGAGACCGACGAGATCCGCGAGACGTTCGACTACATGGAGAGCCTCCGAATCGTCGACGCGAAGGACCGATTCCTCGAAGAGCTCGGTGGCGAGACCGACCCCGAGGAGAAACGCCACATCATCGGCGAGCAGTTCATCCGGGAGTTCGAGACGGTCGCCCGCGAGGTCGACGCGGACTACCTCGTCCAGGGGACCATCTACCCGGACCGCATCGAGAGCGAGGGGACCATCAAGTCCCACCACAACGTCGGCGGGCTCCCCGAACGCATCGACTTCGACGGCATCGTCGAACCGATGCGCGATCTGTACAAGGACGAGGTCCGCGAGGTCGCTCGCGCGCTCGACCTCGAAGAGATAATCTCCGAGCGCATGCCGTTCCCCGGTCCCGGGCTCGCCGTCCGGATCATCGGCGAAGTCACCGAGGAGAAGCTGGACGTCGCTCGGGAGGCCAACCACGTCGTCGAGGAAGAACTCGAAGAGTACGAGCCGTGGCAGGCGCTGGCCGCCGTCATCGGCAAGGCCACCGGCGTCAAGGGCGACAACCGCGTCCACGGCTGGGTCGTCGCCGTCCGCTCCGTCGAGTCCCGCGACGGGATGACCGCCCGCGCTCAGGAACTCGACTGGGACACGCTCCAGCGGATGCAGAGCCGTATCACGGGTGCCCACGAGAACGTCGCACGCGTGGTCTACGACGTGACCCACAAACCGCCCGCGACCATCGAGTACGAGTGACGATGGACGTCATCGTCGTCGGGGACGACCCCGAACGGATGCGCGAGGCACTGGCGGCCGAGGGTCACGCGGTCACCGTCGCCGACGTCGGCAACCGACCGGGGCTCGAAGAGGCCGGTATCCACGACGCCGAGGTGTACCTGCTGACGGAGATGGCCCAGGCGACCTCTATCTCCGTCGCGAAGGACCTCAACCCCGACCTGCGCGTCGTCGTCTACGCGGAGGGGTCCCTGCCCGACTTCGCCAGCCGACAGACCGACCTCGTCGTCGACCCGAACCTGCTGGGGCCCGACGCGGTCGCCGAGGAACTGTAGCGTCCGGCGGCTTTTCACAGCGTCTCGACGACACTGGCCAGCCGCCGGCTTCCGCCCTCCTCGAACGGGACGCCGTGGCCCATCGCGGCCACCTCGAACGCCGGGGCCCGCTCGGCCAGCGACCGGACGCTCGCTTCGACGGCGTCGGCGTCGTAGCTCAACAGCCACGGCGACGGATAGACGGTGCCGCCCCGTTCGAGGACGAGGTCGCCGAGGAGGGCCGTCGACAGCGCTTCGCTGACGTAACAGACGTGACCCGGCGTGTGGCCCGGCGTCCCGTAGACGGTGAACGTGCCCACGGAATCGCCGTCCTCGACCGGCTCGACCGGGTTGTCCGGGACCGAAGTCAGCAGCCGGCCGACGCGCTGTATCAGCCCCTTGTGGTTCGACAGCGGCGGTTTCTGCTCGCCGGTGACGAGGGGGGCGTCCGCCGCGCCGACGTGGATAGTCAGGTCAACGCCGTCGAAGGCCCCGAGCCCGCCGACGTGGTCCATATCGTAGTGCGTCAGGAGAATCCGGTCGAGGTCACGCAGCTCGAACCCTGCCTCACGGAGGCCGCCGATGAGTGCACTGGCGTGAAAGCGCATCCCGGTGTCGACCAGCGTCAGCGTCCCGTCGTCGTCGACGAGATAGGCGTTGGTTCCACGGAGGTCGTACCACCACACGCCGTCGGCAAGCGGGGTCACCATACCGGCTGTTGGGTTCCCGCGTGCAAAATTCACTCGATAGGGGGGTCCGAGCCGCTCAGAACGGGAGCTGGGACCGCACGAACTGGACGCCGGTCTTGACCTTCGAGGGGTCGCGAATCCACGCCATCTCGTCGTCGGTCAGCTCGAAGTCGAAGACAGCCATGTTCGCTTCCAGATGCTCCCGACTGGAGGCTTTCGGGATGGCCGCGACGCCGTCCTGCTGGACGAGCCAGCGCAGGGCGACCTGTGCGGGGGACTTGCCGTAGCGGTTCCCGATGGTGACCAGCGCGGGGTCGTCGAGCACGCCGCCGCGGGCCAGCGGGCTGTAGGCCGTCAGCAGGACGTCGTGGATACGGCAGTAGTCGAGCAGCTTCCGCTGGTCCCAGTAGGGGTGGTACTGGACCTGGTCGGTGAGGATAGGGGCCGCGGAGTGTTCGCGGGCCCGGTCGAGACGCGACGGCGAGAAGTTGCTCACACCGATATGCTCGACAAGTCCCTCGTCCACGAGGTCGTTCATCGCCCCCAGCGTCTCTTCGAGGGGCGCCGTCCAGGGCTTGTTGGGCCAGTGGATGAGCAGGCAGTCGAGGTAGTCGGTACCCAGCTTGTGCAGGCTCTCGCGGGTCGACCGCCGGACGCTCGCGGCGTCGCGGTTGCTCCCGTCGAGTTTCGTCACGAGGAACACGTCCTCGCGGTCCACCTCGGCGGCCTCGATACCCAGCCCGACCTGGCGCTCGTTGCCGTAGGCCTGTGCGGTGTCGACGTGGCGATACCCCATCTCGACGGCGTCCCTGACCGTCTCGCGACAGGTCGGCCCGGTGAGCTGCCAGGTTCCGAGGCCGAGTGCGGGGACCGACGCTCCCTGAACATCGATGTTTTCCATACCGTTGGTTGGCACGCCAGCGGGAAAACGGCGGTGTCGAGCGGGTCGCCGGCGCGGTCGGTTCCCCCCGGGTGGCGGCTCTGGGCGCGGTCAGTCCCGGAGCTGCGCGACGAGTTCGGGCGCTTCGCTGGCCAGAATCTCCGAGACGGCCAGCTCCGCTGCCGCCTCGTCGCCGGGCAGACAGAACACGAGCGTCCCGTCGGTGACGCCGGCCGTCGACCGGACGGCGACGATACCGGTGCCGAGACGCTCGGACAGTAACGACCGGAACGCCTCGCCGAAGCCGGGCAGCGCCTTCGAGAGCAGCGGGTGGACCGCCTCGATGGTCGACTCGTCCGGCGCGACCCCGACGCCGCCGACGGTGACGACCGCGTCCACGTCTTCGCGCCCGACGAGCGACTCGACCATCTGCTGGACGGCGTCGTACCCGCCACGCAGGCGCTCGCACGCGGCGACGTCGTGGCCGGCCGACCTGACAGCCGTCGTCACGGTGTCTGTGACGTGCCCGGTCTCCGTCCCGACGACGACCACGGCCACGTCGATAGAAAGCGTCGGTGTGGCTGCCGTCGACGCGGCGGGCGCCGTGCCGAAGACCGACTGTCGGTCACCGGTCGCGTCGGCCTCCGCCGGTTCGTCGACCTCTGTGGTCTCGGCCTCCGCCGGTTCGTCGACCTCTGTGGTCTCGGCCTCCGCCGGTTCGTCGACCTCTGTGGTCCCGGTCTCCGCCGGCTCGTCCGTGCCGGTGTCAGTCGCCGCCGGGACCGGCTCGTCGCCCTCGGCTGTCTCGTCCACGGTCTCTGTGTCGCTCGCTTCGTCCGTCCCACCGGTCGAGCCGTCCCCGGACGTCGACGATTCGGTGTCGGACTCCGCCGTCTCCTCGTCGCTTACGGGTCCACGGCGCGTATCGCGGGACTGGAAATCGACCATGTCGCCACATCGGCCCACGCCCGCTAAACGGTTCCCCCTGCTGTAAGTTGCGACGCTGGGTGTGATAGTTGTACTCAAGCCATGAGAAAATTTATGTTACGGTCCCGAGAGAAATCAGCTATGGAAGGGGTGTACCACGTGGTGTGTCACGAGTGCCCGTTCGAGGGGCTGTACACGTCGGCCACCACCGCAACCGGGGAGCTCGAGGACCACGAACACGAGCACGGCCATCGCGTCAGCCACCTCGAAATCAATCGGCCGAAGCCGCTAACCGAAGCCTGACCGGGCTCGGTCGTCCGGACAGGCCGACCCGAGCCGGTCGAGTGATTCTCCCGGCCGACCGCCAGTGTTTTGCGGCCGCTGACCCGACGGTGAGCCATGCAGGCAGTTCAGACCGCCGGCCCCAGTATCGGGCGTTCCGCGGGACGCGCGGCCCAGCAATCGGTCGTCACGGCCGGTGCGTTCGATGGGTAGCGACGGTCGCGACGACGCGGAGACAGCCGAGCCCGACGACGGTGGGTACGTCCACCGGCCCAGCGGCGAACCGCCCCGTCAGGCCGAAACCAGCGAGGCGTTCGGCCGGGAGGGGTGGGTGCTCGTCGGGATGATCGTGCTGGGCTTTCTGGTCATCCCGATCGCTATCCTCCTGCTCCCGGCCGCTCAGGACCTCGTGCGCTCGCTCGGGCTGACACTCCGGGCCGCGTACCTCGCGTTGCCGCTGGTCCCGGCGTTCCTGCTCGGGGCCGTCGCGGTGTGGTCGGCGCTGCGCTCGCGCCGGTCGTAGTATCGGAGTCGATACTCGGCCGCGAACGTTTATATTACCGTCTACCCACCGTCGATACAAATGTTCCCGTCGCCCCTGTCGGTGGTCCTGCTGGCCGCCGTCGTCGGGATGGGCGTGGCCGTTCTGGTCTGGCTCCACCGCGACCGGCCGGGCGCCGGCCCGCTCGCGACCTTCGTCATCGCCGCGAGTCTCTGGGCCGTCGCACACGGGCTCGAACTGGCCGTCCCCGGCGTGGCGCTGATGGAACGACTCCTGCAGACACAGCTCACGCTCTCTGTCATCATCCCCGTCGCGTGGCTCGTGACGGTACTCGAGTACACCGGCCACCCCCACTGGCTCACGCGCCGACGGGTCGCCCTCCTGCTGGTCGAACCCGCCGTCTTCGTCACGCTGGTGTGGTCAAACGGCGCCCACGGGCTCGTCTGGCGCAGTGCGACGGTCGCTACCAGTGTAGAGACCAGCACGCTGGCGCCGGTCTGGGGGCTGGCCCGGTGGGGTCACCTCGCGTACATGCTCGTGTTGATTCTGGCCGGCGGCGTCCTCCTCATCCGGATGATGCTCCGGACGACCGACCGGTTTCAGGGGCAGGTGCTCGCCCTGCTGGTCGCGATCACGATTCCGACGGTCGGCCACTCGGTCCACGCCTTCGACCTGGTTCCCGCGCAGTTCGACCCGACCAGTCTCGGCTACGTGATTTCGGGCGTCGTCCTCTCCGGGGCACTGCTCCGGGGCCAGCTGCTCGACGTCGCCCCCGTCACGCGCGAACTGGGGCGGGAAGCCGTCTTTGCCGAGATGGACGACGCCGTCATCATCGTCGACGGCGCGGGCCGGCTCGTCGATATCAACGCCGCTGCCACGACGTTCTTCACCGGGTCTCCCCGTGACATCTCCGGGCGGGAACTCGCCGCCGAGCTGCCCGACCTCGCCGCGACCGTCCCCGAGGCCGGCGAGCGGGCCCAGACGGAGACCCGGCTGGAACGGGACGGCGCGGTCCGGTACTACGACGTGCGAATCACGCCGCTATACCGCTCCTACGGCGTCGTCTCCGGCCACCTCATCAGCCTGCGTGACGTGACCCGGCGCCGCCAGCGCGGCCAGCGTATCGACGTGCTCAACCGCTTGCTCAGACACAACATCCGCAACGAGATGAACGTCGTCCGGGGCAACGCCGACCTGCTTTCCGACAGCGTCGACCCCGAGGAACGGGGCCGCATCGACCGCATCGTCCGGACCGTCGACGACATCGTCGACCGGAGCAACAAGATCGGTCGCGTCTCCGAGGCCCTCGAGAGCGAGCGTGCGCGCCCCATCCGCCTGCCCCAGCTGCTCGAAACCGTCGTCGAGGAGGCCCGCGCTCGCCACCCCGACGCCGACATCGCGCTCACCTGCCCAGAGGAGTGTCTGGTCGAGGGGGCGCCGTCGCTGACGCTCGCCGTCGAGGAGCTCGTCGACAACGCGGTCGAACACAGCGAGCGGGCGCCGGTCGTGGATATCACCGTCACCGTTCGAGAGAGCGGCGTCGTCGTCCGCGTCAGCGACGACGGGCCGGGTATCGCGCCCCACGAGCGGACCGTCATCCTCGCCGGCGAGGAGACCCCCCTACAGCACGGGTCCGGCGTCGGGCTCTGGCTGGTGAAGTGGGTCGTCCGTAACGTCGGCGGGACGCTCTCCTTTGCCGAGGGCGACGGGACGACAGTCGAGATAGAGCTCCCGCTGGCGAGTCGCACCGGGAGCGTTTCTCGCACGTCGGCACAACAGAATCTCCTGTCAGGCTCCGAGTAGCCCGCTGCAGTCGGGCCGTTCGACAGCGAGCCCGCCCGCGTTCACCCGAGCGGGCTCGCGGTCGCCACGTGCTGGCGTCTACTCTTCGACAGCGGCGCTGTCGGAGTCGTCGTCGCTCTCGACGATGGCGGTATCGATTTCCTCTGACTCGTCCAGTGTCACGCTGAACGTAATCGTCCGCTCTTCGCCGGGGTCGAGGGTATCGTCGCTCACTGCGAGGAGCGTGCCGTCGTCCTTGCGGAGCCTGACATTCTGGGTGTCCGGTTCGTCGCCGTCGTTAGCGATGGTGGCCGTGACATTGAGTTCTCTCCCATCACTGGTCGATTCGAGAACCGCGTCGTCGACCGTCACCGAGAACTCCGCGGGTTCTTTCTGCGTCACTGCAGCGCTATCGGAGTCGTTCCGGCTCTCGACGATTGCCGTGTCGATTTCCTCCGACTCGTCCAGTGTCACGCTGAACGTAATCGTCCGCTCTTCGCCGCGTTCGAGCGTTTCGTCACTCACTGCTAGCAACGTCCCCTCGTCCTTGCGGAGTTGGATGTCCTGAGTGTCGGTCTCGCCGCCGTCGTTAGCGACAGTCGTAGTGACGGTGAGGTTCTTCCCCTCACCGGCGGTGTCGAGCGTTGCATTGTCGACCGTCACCGAGAACGAAGCTGGCTCTTTCTGCGTCACCGCCGCGCTATCGGAGTCGTTCCGGCTCTCGACCACTGCCGTGTCGATTTCCTCCGACTCGTCCAGCGTCACGCTGAACGCAACCATCTGCTCTTCGCCGGGTTCGAGCGTTTCGTCACTCACCGCCAGCAGCGTGCCGTCGTCCTTGCGGAGCGTGATACTCTGAGTGTCGGTTTCGTCGCCGTCGTTACTGACAGTGGCAGTAACGTCGATCTGGTCGCCCTCGTCGGTCGCGTTGACGACGGCGTCTTCGATAGCCACCTCGAACTCAGGCCCACTGGTGGGCTGCTCAAGCTCCACATCGGCGGTGTCGGAGGCGTCTGGGGTTCTGAGTGTGACCGTGTCTAAGTCCGACTCATAGACAGGTGTCACTGTGTAGGTCACCGTCTTCTGTTCTCCGGCACCGACTGTTTCCTGTCGTAGCCGGATGAGGCGCTCGTCCTCGTTGCGAATCTGAATCTCCTCCGTCACGTTCTCCGGTCCATCGTTGCTGATGGTTGCGGTGACGGTGAGCTGGTCGGTGTTGTTGGTGGAGCTGAGGACTGCTTCGTCGATACTCAGGTCGAACGCCGCATCATCAGTGGGCACGTCAAACTCCACATCGGCGGTATCGGAGGCGTTCGCGGTTCTGAGTGTGACCGTGCTCAGGTCGGACTCGTCGACAGGCGCCACAGTGTAGGTCACCGTCTTCTGTTCTCCGCCACCGACCGTTTCCTGTCGTAGCCGGATGAGCCGCTCGTCCTCGTCGCGAATCTGGATCTCCTCTGTCACGTTCTCCGGTCCATCGTTGCTGATGGTCGCGGTGATATCAAGACGGGCGTCGTTGCTGGTGGAGTTGAGGGTCGCCTCGTCGATACGTAGGTCCAGCTCGCTGGGGTCGGGCGCTGCCTGGGTCACCGCCGCGCTGTCGGAGTCGTCGTCGCTCTTGACGACTGCCGTGTCGATTTCCTCTGATTCGTCCAGTGTCACGCTGAACGTAACTGCCCGCTCTTCGCCGGGTTCGAGGCTCTCCTCACTCACCGCGAGGAGGGTGCCCTCGTCCTTGCGCAGCTGGATTGTCTGTGTGCCGGTCACGTTGCCGTCGTTGCTGACGGTGGCGGTGACGTTGAGTTCCCGTCCCTCACTGGTCGATTCGAGGGCGGCATCGTCGACCGACACCGCGAACTCCGGCCCGTCGCCCGGCTCGTAGATAGTCACGTCTGTCGTCGCTTCGTCGACTGCGCCGGAGACGCTGATCGAATCGCTGTCGACGGCGGCACTACCCGTGTCCCACGAGAGGGTGACGTTCCGTTCTTCGTCCGACCAGAGCCACACCCACTGTCGGTCCACGACAGTGCCGTTGTCGGCTCGCAGCGTTAGCTGTTCCCACTTGCTGCTCTGTCCGTCGTTGGTCACGGTCGCCGTGACCGTGAGCCGGTCACCGGCCTCGACGGGACCGTTCGTTCCGGTGATATTTATCTGGAAGCCGTCCGCTGACTGTTCTGTTCTCTCTGCTGTCGCGGCAGTGCCTACAGACGCCCCCACCACCGGGAGCGATATGAGCATCAAAGCCGCGAGCAGGAGGGCGATTCCCCGATCGGCCTGCAAGGGTGGCAATCGTGTCATCGTTGTCTTGCGAACAGGGACCAAGCCTGTCCACCGAGCGATACTTCGACGGATTTTGTAAAAGTGACGGTCAGATTTAAAATTAAACTGACAGCAGCTCGTATCTCATCGCTCCCCCGGTCCGAGTTCGCGTGTCTGTACTCGTCGCTCGTGTCCACCAAAATCCACAGCTATCCGGATTCGGGCCGTCCGTCGGCCAGTCCGACCGGACCGCGACGGCGTCCCCGCGCTAGCGCTCCTCGTCGCGGCGCATCGCAATCTCGAACCACGGGCAGAGGCGCAGCTGGCGGTAGTACTCCGGATGCTCGTCGAGCCGTTCGTAGGGGACCCACATGAGACCGTCGACCTCTTCGGGGTTCGGGTCGAGCGACGTGTCGGTCAGCGTCGCCTGCAACACCGCACAGACCTCCCACTCCAGACCGGCGTTCTCGTAGTAGCGCTTGTACTCGAAGCGGTCGGTCACGCGGAGGTCATCGTACTGGTCCGGCGTGATGCCCAGCTCCTCTTCGAGGCGCTCCTCGGTCGCTTCCTCCTGTGTCTGGCCCTCGACGGGGTGGGAGGCGACGGTGCCGTCCCAGCAGGTGTCCCACAGCCGCTTGTCGGCGGCCCGCTGGGCGAGCAGAATCCGCCCGTCCTCGTCGAACAGCAGAGCGGTAAAGGCGCGGTGGCGGATGCCGTCACCGGTGTGGGCGTCGAGTCTGTTGACGAGTCCCTGCTCGTTGTCGTCGGCGTCGACGGCGATGACGTCTTGCTCGGCGTTCTCGTGAGTCTCGGCCGCGTCGGAAGTCATGTTTCCTATGATACACGCCTGTGTCTTACGCGCTTCGACTTTCTACCGGCGGCTGGCTCGGGAAATGAGCGCCCCGCTTCGCGTCACGGTCCCGCCGCTACAGCGGGTGAGACGGAGCCACGAACGCGGTTCCGGTGGTTCGAAGACGGACGCCGGAGTCAGTCCCAGCGGTTCTCGGCGTCCCCGTCGGCGCTCTCCGCGTCGGTCGAACTGTCGCTGTCGGCGTCACCGGTGTCCCCATCCGCGTCGTCCATCTCCGCACTGCTCCGGGCCGTCTCTTCGGGGGTACCGGCCGCGGTCGTCGCGTCGTCGTCCCAGAGGTCGGTCGTCGCGGTGCCACCGTTGGCGGCCGTGCTCTCGCCCGCCGACGTGTCGGCCGACGCACCGACAGCACCCGCCTTGGTCGGCCCGTCCGGAATCGACGGGAGCTCGCCGTAGACCTGTTCGTAGGCGTCGGCAAACCCCTTCGCCCAGATGTAGGCGACGGCCGACAGCCCGATGAACGAGACCACGAACGCCACCGGTGCGCCGACGACAGTGACGGACAGCACGAACGAGACGATACTCACGCCGATGTTGACGAGGATGGCGAACGCCGCGGCCTTCAGCATCGCACGGTTCGTCCCGACGCGCCGCAACACTTCGACGTCGAAGCCGGCGCCGATGTCGTCCTCGACGACGAAGTTCCCGACCGCGACGGGCGTTACCACGCCGAGGACGAGGGCCCCGACGACGTATATGGCCCCGCCCAGCAGCGTCCCCAGCACGGTGATACTCCAGCTCCCGAGCAGGAGGCCGAGCCCGGACACCACGGCCAGCGGAACGAACGAGACGAGCCCGACGACGATTCCATAGGCGAACAGGATGACGAACGCCTTGGCCCCGTTGACGCTGAGGTCGACGATGTCGTACTCGCTCCACGACGGCGGCACCTCGTCCTCGCCCCTGAGGACGTTCCGTATCACTTCGAGCACGTAACCGTACACGGTGAAAATAGGCAGGAAAACGAAGAACGCGAGAAACGCCAGGCCACCGCCGATAACTACCCGCTTGATCCAGCCGTCTCCCGCTGTCTGGTAGCGAACCGCTGCTTCGATCATATCATGGTACCAATTCGGGGAGCTGTGTAAGTAGCTTGTGACTGTCGGAGACGCGAATCGGGCCACGGCCGCTTTCAGGGCCTCACTCTCGGGGGTTTCGCTCTCCAGGACTGTCGGTGTCTCATAGAGAAACGACCGCACACGTCCTATCTGCGGGGTCTAGGGGCCGTCCCGAACCCGGTCGGACGATTTATGTGACGGCTTGCTGGAGCCGACACCCACGAAGTCACCGGTGAAGCGAACGTCTTGCCGACCCAGCGCGACCTGTATCGGTGGGTCCTCGTGCGGCTCGCTCACCACAACCAGACTAGTCGTCGCCTTTGTACGCACCCTCTCGCTTCCGAACGCTCTCGACACGGAGTATCGTCGACTCGCGGTGTAATCGACACCCGAGACGGTAGCCGCCGACACGCAACTTCTGGAACGGGGAGTTCGTCAGTGGTTCGAGGAACTCGTCGGGCTCGCGCCACTCCGACGAGACGATGTCGTTTAGCGTGATTGGACTGCTGCATCGTTCGGGGTCAAGTCCTCACGCTCGTCGTCGATGTCCCCCTCGCTCTCCACGGTGCGTCAGTGCGGCGTCCAGCACGTTAGACATCGGCGGCTCGTCGTCGGAGTCGCTCGCGACGCTCTGTCGAGTCGTCGCTGCCGTTCGTTGCGACGTTCAGCCTGCGCGTCGCTCTCGGTACGTAACGCAGACCAACCGCTCAGAACTGTGTGACCTGAAGATGAATTGGCTGGGGAGTTTTGACCCCAATGACGGCCGAAACGACCGTCGGTTGGAGTGGGCCAACTCGGATTTGAACCGAGAGCCTCCCGGTTATCAGCCGAGCGCTCAACCTGATTGAGCTATTGGCCCAAGTGAGCGCATCAGAGTGTACCCGAGGGGTATAGAAAAGGGTGACGTTTCGCCACCGCGGTGTGAAACCGCCACAGGGCGGTATACTGTCGGGAGAGTGTCAGTCGAGACCCACCGGGAGAGTCCCGCCGTCGAGAACGCCGGCAGTTTCAGTTGTCGTCGCGTTCCTCGAAGTCGACGTCGGTGGCGTTGTCGGGGTCGAAGCCGCTCCCGTTCGCGTCGCCGCCACCCGCGCCGCCGGGTCCGCTCGGGCCCGCACCGCTGGGGCCGGCGGCACCTTCTTCGTTGGGAAAGCCGCCGATGTACACCTGCCCGCTCGCGAAGCCGCCGGTCTTGGCGTCGATGTAGGGGCGGACGACCCAGCGTCGCAGGGCCGCACGGACCGGGTAGCGGGTCGGCGGCAACGCCAGCAGCAGGCCGACGAAGTCCGTCACGAGGCCGGGCGTGAGGAAGAACGCGCCGGCGGCGATGAGCAGCCCGCCGTCGATGAGTTCGTTCGTCGGCACCTCGCCGGTCGCCAGCTTCTGTTGGATCTTCTGGAGCGTCGCCCGGCCCTCGGCGCGGACGAGCAACATGCCGACGAGGGCAGTGAGGACGACGAGCGCGACGATGACCAGCGGCGGGACCTGATAGATGACTCCCGTCGCGAGCGCCACCAGTAACACGGCGTCGAACAGCGGGATAAGCAACAGCAGCGCGATAGCCCGGAGCATACCCCGGCTTGCAGGGCTGGACTCAAACGCTTTTCGAGAGATAGCGAGGCGTGACCGAAGGGAACGCCTCGAAGCGGAACGGGGAGCGAAGCGACCCGTGGAGCCGTGGAGTAGCGAGGCGTGACCGAAGGGAACGCCTCGAAGCGGAACGGGGAGTAGCGAGGCGTGACCGAAGGGAGACACCTCGAAGCGGAACGGGGAGTAGCGAGGCGTGACCGAAGGGAACGCCTCGAAGCGGAACGGGGAGTAGCGAGGCGTGACCGAAGGGAACGCCTCGAAGGCGAACGGCGAAGCCGTGAGCGACCCGTGGAGCCGTGGAGTAGCGAGGCGTGACCGAAGGGAGACACCTCGAAGCGGCGTCGTGAGCGATAGCGACCGAGCAGTCACGCCCGCTCGTGAACCCGAACGTCGACCGGTTCGGTCGGCGAGAGCGTAATCCGCATTGCCAGCTCCAGCGGGGGTTCGGTGACGGTCTCGAAGCGGTAGCGCTGGGCGAGCGTGGCGATGGCGAGTTTCGCCTCCATGCGCGCAAAGCGCATGCCGATGCAGTGCCGTGGGCCGCCGCCGAAGGGGTAGTAGGCGTAGTCGGGCAGCGACTCGTCGAAGGCGTCGGTCCAGCGTTCGGGGCGGAAGCTGTCGGGGTCGTCGTACCAGCGCTCGTCGCGGTGGACCAGCCACTGGGGAATCGTGAGCTGGGCGTCGGGCGCGATGTCGTAGCCGCCGAGTTCGACAGGCCGCGTCGGCTGGCGGAAGGTGGTAAACGCCGGCGGGTAGAGCCGCAGCACCTCGGTCAGTACGTCGTCGAGATACGGCAGCTCGAAGAGGTCCTCGGCCGTCGGGTCGGCGCCGCCCAGCGCAGAATCGAGTTCGTCGTGGAGGGTCGCCTGGACCTCGGGGTGGCGGCCCAGCAGGTACCACGTGTAGGTGAGCGTCAGCGCCGTCGTGTCGTGGCCCGCCACCAGAAAGGTCAGGAGCTGGTGGCCCAGCCGCTCGCGGGTCATCGTCGCTTCGTCCAGCGACAGCAGCAGGGAGAGCACGTCGTCGCGGGCCGCCCTGTCCTCGGCGGTCTCGGCCTGTCGCTCGGCGATGATGTCGTCGAGCGTCGCCTCGAAGGTCGCCCGAGCCGACCGGACGCGGCGGTTGGTCGGCGTCGGCACGGCGAGCGGGACGTAGGCCGACAGCGAGCGGGGGTCGAGTCGCTCCCGGAGCGCGGCCAGCAGCGGCTCCAGCGCGCCGGCGGTCCGGTCGATGTCCACGTCCAGCAGCGTCTTCCCGAGCACTCGCAGGGTGTACTCGCGCATCTCGGGGAGCACGTCGAAGCGCTCGCCGTCGGTCCAGCCGTCGCCGATTTCGGCGGCGAAGTCGGTCATCGTCGCCCCGTAGGCCGCGATTCGCTCGCGGTAGAACGCCGGCTGGAGCGCGGTTCGTTGCGCTTTCCACTCGTCGCCCTCCAGCAGGAACAGCCCCTCGCCGATGTACTCCCCGAGCGTGCGCTGGAGGAGCGCGCCCTTCTCGTAGTCGCCCTCGTCTGTCACCAGTATCCGTTCGACGAGGTCCGGATGCGTGACGAAGTAGCCCGTCGTCCCGGCCACGTTGTAGCCGACCACGTCGGCGTCCATCTCGCCCACGCGGTCGTAAAACCCCAGCGGGTCCCGCAGCATCGAGAGCGTGTTGTCCACCAGCGGCACGCGACCGGGTCGGGGTGGTTTCGACCCCGGCGTGACCGGTCCCGGACGGTCCACCTCCTGAGTTGCCATGCTCGGGCTTTGGAGGGCGGACAGTTCGGTCTTTCGTCCCAGCAGGTTTGGCTACGGTTCTTGGCTGATAGCAGCCCGATACTGACAGCTAGAAAGCCCCGAACCGTTCGATTCGGGGGACTCGCTGTGCGCTTCCCTGGTTCGAGAGAGCGTAGCTCTCTCGTCATCACGAAAGGCGCTTCGCGCCTTTCGAACGACTTCGCTCGGTCCAGTGCTTGCGTCGTCCGCCGTCGTCGAACGGTTCGCCCCTTTCAGTCCACCCGTAGCTGGTTGGTCAGCCGGCATGGGTGGGACTTTCTGGTTGTTCTTACTGTCGCTCTCGCAGCGGTGACTCCGTCTATCATGGTGCAGGTCTGTCGACATCGCTCGCATCGACCCATGTTTACCCGGAGTGACAGCCCCTATGTGTGCCCATCACCGACACCCGGTATGGACGAATTCGCAGCGGAGACGAAAGTGGAGTGGCGCGAGTGGGGGCCCGAGGCGTTCGAGCGGGCCGCCGGTAGCGGCAAGCCGCTGTTGCTCTCGCTGACGGTGCCCTGGAGTCCGGAGTGTCGGGCGATGGACCGGGGCGTCTTCGGCGAGCCACGCATCGCGGCCAACATCAACGACGGGTTCGTCCCCGTTCGAGTGGACGCCGACCGGAACCCGCTGGTCCGGGAACGCTACACGATGGGCGGGTTCCCGTCGACGGTGTTCCTGACGCCCGAGGGCGAGGTCATCAGCGGGGCGACCTTTCTGGGGCCCGACGGCTTCAGGGGGATTCTCGACTCGGTGCGTGAATCGTGGGACGCGAAGGGGGCCACGGCCGGCTCGGTGCCGCGCCAGCTGCAGGACGAGGCCCCGCCCGCGGGCGAGCTCCGCCCCCGAATCGAGGAACACATGGTAGAGCAGCTGCTGGGCTCGTTCGACGAGGAGTTCGGGGGGTGGGGGTCGGACGTGAAGTTCCCGCTGGCCCGCACTATCGAGTTCGCGCTCGTCAGGGCGCGCGACCAGGCCACCCGCACCCTCGAAGCCGTCCAGACGCATCTGCTCGACACGTACGACGGCGGCTTCTACCGCTATGCCACGGGCCGGGACTGGTCGAACCCGCGCCGGGAGAAGCTGTTAGACGAGAACGCGGCGCTGGTCCGGGCGTTCGCCCACGGCTACCGCTACACTGGGACGGAGGCCTACCGGGACACCGCCATGCGGACCGTCGAATACCTGACCACGGAGCTGTGGACCGGCGACGCCTTCGCCGGCAGTCAGGCCGGCGACGACGACTACTATCAGGCGAGCCCGACGGACCGGGAGGACGCCGACGCGCCCCACGTCGATACGACTGTGTTCGCCGACCGGAACGGGCTGGCCGTCGACGGGCTGCT
Source organism: Halomicroarcula saliterrae (assembly GCF_031624395.1). Classification (NCBI taxonomy): domain Archaea; kingdom Methanobacteriati; phylum Methanobacteriota; class Halobacteria; order Halobacteriales; family Haloarculaceae; genus Haloarcula; species Haloarcula saliterrae. The sequence goes on along the minus strand of NZ_JAMQON010000002.1, from coordinate 278,311 downwards.
GTGGACTCACGCCTACACGGGCGACGCTACTGCCCGGCGCTACGCCGAGCGGGCGCGCGACTACGTCTGTACGGAGCTCGTGGGCGACGGGGTGGTGATTCACGACGACGCCGCGGACAGCCACCGCGGCCTCCTCGTCGACCAGGCGGGGGTGCTCCAGGGGCTGACGACGAGCTGGCAGGTGCTGGGCGAGGGCGGGCCGGCCGAGGCCGTCGCCGACTGGACCATCGAGCAGCGCCGGCAGGACTCCGGCGCCTTCCGCGACGGGCCGGCGAGCGGGGCGGGGCTGTGTGGCCGCTCGCTGCACCCGCTGGACTCGACGGTCGAACTCGCCGACGCGCTGGTGGACCTGGCGGCCCTCACCGGTGAGGACCGGTACCGGGCGGTCGCCACCGAGGCCGTCGAGTCCTTCGCCGGCGCCGCCGAGCGGATGGGCGTCGAAGTCGCCGGCTACGCGAGCGTCGCCGCCCGCCTGCAGGACCCCCAGCGACTCGTCGTCGGCACCGAGGCCGGGACGGACCTCCACCGCGCGGCGCTCCGCATGGCCGACCACGAGACGACGGTGGTACCCGACCCCGACGGCGACGGCGTCGCCCGTCGGTTCGAGGGCGACACCGTCACGGCCGAGGGCGCGACGCCCGGGGAGCTCGAAGCGGCGCTGACCGGCGACTCGAAACAGTAAACCACCGACGAGTTTTTGTTCTCCCGACGAGAGGATGGCGTATGGCGAGTCTGCGAGACCTGGGGCTCTCGGAGTACGAGGCCCGCGCGTTCCGGTCGCTGCTCGAGACGGGACCGACGACGGCGAAGGAACTGTCACGAGCCAGTGATGTCCCGATGGGGCGCATCTACGACGTGCTCAACAGTTTAGAGACCTACAGTCTGGTGCGGAGTCAGACGGCGAGCCGACCGAAGAAGTACGTCGCCGTCGAGCCCGACACCGCGCTGGACCGACTGCTGGACGACAAGAAGGCCGACCTCCAGGCGAAGGCCGAACAGTACGAGGACATCGTCTCGGAGCTGGGCGAGCAACTGGAGGCCGGCGACCACGTCGAGGAGCCGTTCTGGACGGCGGCGGTCGGACCGGAAGAGACGCTCGACCTCCTGCTGGAGCGACTGGCCGCTGCCGACGACCGCATCGTCGTGGTCGGCTCCCCGCCGGCCCAGCAGGTGGACCTCGTCGAGGCGACCGAGCGGACCGTCGACGAACTGGTCGAAGCCCTGGAACGCGGCGTGGACGTGTCGCTGCTCGTCGAACGGGACCTCTTCGAGCAGCTGCCCGAGGCCGCCAACCGCGCGTACTACGAGCGCCTCTCGGCCTACGAGAACTACAGCGCCCGCTACAGCGAGAACGTCTCGACCACGTTCGAGCTCATCGACGACGTGGAGGTGTGCATCGAGGTGCCACACCCGCTGGGTCGCGAGGAGACGTTCGGCGTCATCGACCTCACGGACCCCGACTTCACCGCCGACGTCAGCGAGGCGTTCGCCGACCACTGGGCCGAGGCCACGCCGGTCGGGCCGCCGTAGCGACCGTCGCCTCGGACCGCTTAGTCGTCGCCAGTCGATTCTGTGGCCACTTCGCCCCGCAGGTCGCCCAGCTTCGCCACGCGCTCGGCGTGGGCGTTGTGCTGGTGGATGGACTCGTCGTTGGACTGCTCCATGTAGACGATGGCCTCGTCGGGCAGGTCCGGGAACCGGTCGACGACGCCCTCGGCGAGGGCCCGCACGCAGTCCTCGACGAACTTCGCGTCCTTGTGGGCCTCGAAGGTCATGTGGTCCTCGTCTGGCCGCTTCGCGAGGTTGTAGATGCGAGCGCTCATCGAGTCCCGGGCTACCTCGATGAGCTCGTTGAGGTCGACCTCCGGCGCGCCGTCGCTTTCCACCGTGAGCGTGGCGTGGCCCCGCTGGGAGTGACCGGCCTGGGGCATCTGTTCGAGGAAGTCGTCGATGACCTCGTCCTCGACGGCCATGCTGCGGAGGGTCTCGCGGGCACGGGCCGCGGACATCCCCTGCGAGCAGGGACAGACCGTCATCCCGGTGACCTGTGCGCCGATCTCCTCGCTGGTGCCGTCCTCGGTGGCCGTCGCCGAGGCGATGATAGTCGCCGTCGACTGGGTGGCCATCTCGCTTTCGGGGGTCAGCTCGTGGGTGACGTAGTCGGCCTCCATCCGGACCTCCGCTTTCGTCGTGTAGTCGTGTTTCTCGAGCAGGAGCTCTGCGGCGTCGCCACAGACGTCCTCGACCCGGTAGGCCTGTTCGGAGACCGCGGTCTCCAGCGTCTCGTCGATGACTTCCATGTTCCGGGACATGTCCGCGCCCTTCCGCCAGGAGGGGAGGTCGACGAACACCTCGAACTCGGCCATGAGCACTATCGGGTCCCGGTCGCGCCGGCCCAGTTTGACGAGCTTCTCGACACCGGTGACACCGACGCGGTTGAGACCGACCGTCACGTCCGGACTCGACGCCTGCACGTCCGGGAGTTGCTGACTCATTGGCCTCGCTTAGGACGAGGCTCGGTTAGTGCTTTCGGAACCCACAGGTCGGCTGCCGCAGGTCTCTTGGGGGCAGAGAACGAGTGCGCCGCGGGTCGTTGGGGGGGCGTCTCAGTCCGCGGCCGGCGGTTCGGGACGGTCGATATCCCGGAACGCCCGGTCGAAGTCCGTCGGCTCGAAGCCGGAGACGAGCTCCGACAGGGCCGCTTCGGCTGCTTCGATGTCCGCTTCGAGGTCACTGAACTGCTCGCTGGCTTCGAGCTCTCCGGGCGTCTTGCTCTCGACGAGCGCCGCCCGTTTCGCCGTCAGCGCGTAGTACTCCTGCATCTGTTCCTCGTAGTTCAGACACCGTTCGAGGTGTCTGACCGTTCCCAGTAGCGCCGCCGGCGTCACGGGCTTTTGGACATAGTCGTCGAACGGCATATCGATGATGTCGAAGTCCGCTTTCTCGCCCGTCACCATCGCCACGCGCGTCTCCAGCCCGCGTTCGCGGACCGCCGCGAGCACTTCGCCCCCGGAGAGCTTCGGCATCCGGCGGTCGAGCAACACGATGTCGACGGCCGGCGAGAGCGCTTCGAGTGCGGCCTCGCCGCTGTACACCGTCTCGACAGCGTACTGTCCGCCCAGATGCGACGCGTACGTCTCCGCCACGTCGACGTCGTCGTCGACGACGAGTATCTGAGTCCCCCCACGTTCTGTCATTGTCTCGGGTAACAGGAGGTACAAAGACAACAAAAGGGTTGTGGCAATTAACACAGCGTGAAACTACCCCGGCCCTCGCGGGACTACTCCCCGACGATGTCGTCGTACCGAGCTCCGTCTGTTTCAGCCGACCTTTTTCGTCGTCGGGTGTCCTCGCGCTTGCGGCGCTGCGGGCACCGCTCCTCGAAAAACGTCGATGAAAAAGGCCGCTCGGGCCACGGCCCTCGCGGGACTACTCCCCGACGATGTCGTCGTACCGAGCTCCCGTCTGTTTCAGCGTCTTCGTCGAGTACAGCCGGTCGTGGTCGACGGGCAGATACGCCCCCGAGAGTTCGTCTATCTTCTCGTCGACGGCGTCGGCGTCGCGGCCGTGAATCATCGTAAAGAGGTTGTAGGGCCAGTCCTGCTCGGGTCGGCGCGGGCGGTGATAGCACAGCGTGACGTAGGGCAGTTCGCCCACGCGCTCGCCCAGCTCGTCCAGTTCGTCGTCCGGGACGTTCCAGACGACCATGCAATTGTTGTCGAACCCGGTGGTGATGTGGTTCACCACGCAGCCGATGCGTTTGATGCAGCCCTCGGCACGCAGCCGTTCGATGGCTGCGAGCACCTCGCCCACGTCGGCACCGACGGCGGCGGCGATGTCTCCGTAGGGCGTCGCCGACAGCGGGAAGCCGGTCTGTATCTCGAGCAGGAGTCGGCGGTCCAGCTCCGAGAAGTCCGCCGCGGCCTCCTCGCTGATTCGCGTGGCGCTCGCGTCCGTCCCTTCGATGCTCTCACGGGCGAACCTGTCGCTGTTGACGACCGGAAACTCGAGGTCGATGTAGTAGTCCGTCAGCATCGGGAGGACGAGCACCGAACAGCCGGTTCGGGCCTCGATGTCAGCGAGGATGTCGTCGCGTTTCTCGCGGGAGCCGGCGGTGACGACGAACCACATGTTCCACTCGTGGTCGCGGGCGTAGTTGTGGTTCACCTGCCGGTAGTCGTTGATGACGGCGGCGACCTCGTCGAAGCGGTCCGCCGGGGCCGAGACGGCCGCGAGCGTCGAGGAGCCGATGACCGGCGGGTTCAACACGGCGCCAAAGCGTCGGAAGATACCGTCCTCGCGGAGCCGTTCGACTCGTTTCAGGGCCTCTCCGGCCGGAATCTCCAGCTGTTCGCCGACCGCGTCGAAGGGCCGTTCACACACCGGGAAGTCGCTCTGGAACTCGTCGATGAGTGCGGCGTCCACGTCGTCGATACGCTCCTGCCAGTCACTCGCCCCGAGACTCATTGGTCCGGCTTAGGAGTCGACCGGTGTATCCCTTTCGGGAACTGCCGGCGTTCCCGCAATATGAGAACGAAACGGAGGGGCTTTCAAACTCCCATCCCAACGCCCCCGCATGGCACAAGCGACCCGTGAGTACGGTGACTGGCCGCTGAAACGGCTGATGACCGAGGTCGTCGGCTCGGGCCACAAGTCCGCCGACGACATGACCCGCGAGCAGGCCCGCGAAGCCTTCCAGCGAATTCTGGACGGCGAACCGGACCAGACGACGCTGGGCGCGTTCTGGCTGGCCAACCGCTGGAAGCGCAACACCCCCGAGGAACTGGGCGCGTACGTCGACGTCATGGCCGAGGAGTCCGTCGTCACGGCCGAACCCGACGCTGAGCCGGTCGACTGCGGTGCGAACTACGACGGGAAGGGCCGCTCGGCCATCCTCGGTGTCGCCGCCGGGCTCGTGGCCGCCGCTGCGGGGACTCCCGTCGTCGTCCACTCGGGCGACCGCGTCCCCACCCAGAAGCAGGACGCCTACAAGCACGTGCTCGACGAACTCGGCGTCCGAACCGAACTCGACCCACAGGAGAGCGCCGACATGGTCGACGACGTGGGCTTTGGCTTCTACTATCAGCCCGCGTTCAACCCCGGCATCGACGACCTGTTCGACCGCCGCGACAACATGGGCGTCCGCTCGTTCGTCAACACGGTCGAGACGCTGGCCAACCCCGCCGGTGCGAGCGTCCACCTGGGTAGTTTCTACCATCTCCCGTTCGCGAAGAAGATGGTTCGAACCCTGACCAACGCCGACTCCAGCACGGTCGAACGGGCGCTGTTCTTCCAGGGGATGGAGGGGTACGACGACGTGCGTCCCGGCGAGACCGTCGTCGCCGAGTGGCCCGTCGAGGGCGAGGAGAGCGACGACGAGGACATCGCGGACTTCGAGATTCGCACGAGCGAATACGGCATGGACGTCACCAGCGACGACCTGCAGGTCGACGACGTGGCCGGCGAGTCCGCGGCCATCACCGAGGCCGTCCTGACCGGCGACCGAACCGACGGGTTCGCCGACGCCGTCGCGCTCAACGCCGCTCTGCGCATCTACGCCCGCGAGGACGCCGACAGCATCGACGCCGGGCTCGAACAGGCCCGCGAGGCCATCGAGGACGGCAGCGCGGCCGAGGCGCTCGACGCACTCCGGGCGTTCTGAGCGAAAGCGGCTTTTTCGCGGCGACCCAGGGTTCGCTATGGTCCCGACCGACGACTGGACGGTCCCTGCCGAGGGCGAACCCTGGAGCCACGACACCGTCGAGACCAACGGCGTGTTGCTCCACGTCGTGACGGCCGGTCCCGAGGACGGCCAGCTCGTGGTCCTCTTGCACGGTTTCCCGGAGTTCTGGTACTCGTGGCGCCACCAGATTCCGGCGCTGGCCGATGCGGGCTACCGCGTCGTCGCCCCGGACATGCGCGGCTACAACCGTTCCGAGAAGCCCTCGGGAGTCGACGCCTACCACATCGACGAACTCGTCAGCGACGTGGCCGGGCTGGTCCGGGCGTTCGACCGCGAGTCGGCCCATATCGTCGGCCACGACTGGGGCGGACTGGTCGCCTGGCAGACTGCCACCGACCGCCCCGGCGTCGTCGATCGGCTGGCGGTACTCAACGCACCCCACCCGAGCAAGTACGAGCGGACGCTGCGCTCGAATCCGACTCAGCTCCGCAAATCGTGGTACGTCGGCTTCTTCCAGCTCCCGGTCGTGCCGGAGTGGGCCCTCGGCGCGAACGGTTTCGAGGCGCTGGACCGGATGCTCGGCGAGGGGACGGTCCGGAGCGACGCGTTCACCCGGACCGATATCGAGCGCTACAAGGAGGCGTTCGGACAACCGGGGGCGCGCACGGCGGCGCTCAACTACTATCGGTCGCTCGCTCGACGGAACGCGCGACTCACGCTGACGGGCGGCGGCGTGGGCGCGCTCCCGGTGCGGGCGCCGACGCTGCTCGTCTGGGGCGAACAGGACGCGGCGCTGGATATCTCGCTGACAGAGGGACTCGACGAGTGGGTCCCGGATATCCGCGTGGAACGGCTCCCCGACGCGAGCCACTGGGTGCAGTTCGACGCGCCCGAGCGGGTGGCGGCGCTACTGCTGGACCATCTCGACTAGGGCGGACAGCCGACACACACGGCCGCGAGGCGACGTGTCGGACAATCGCGACCCGCCTCGCGGTGACAGGTCAGGACATAGCGGCTGTGGTTCCGTCCCCGTTGATGAAGCTTCGGTCCCAGTGGGCAAGCTTTTGGCCCGTGATGCCCTCGGCCAGTGTATGAGCGACCTGACAGCGACGCTCCACACGACAGAGGGCGACATCGAAGTCGAACTGTACGACGACCGCGTCCCCAACACCGTCGAGAACTTCGTCGGGCTGGCCGAGGGCGCCGACGACTACGACGCCGCCGAGGTCGGTCCCGGCACCGGTGCCTGGGAGGACCCGGAGTCCGGCGAGAAGCGTATCGACCCGCTCTACTCGGATATCGAGGTCCACCGCGTCATCGACGACTTCATGATTCAGATGGGCGACCCGACCGGCACCGGTCGCGGCGGCCCCGGCTACACGTTCGAAGACGAGTTCCACGACGACCTGACCCACGACGAGGCCGGCCTCCTCAGCATGGCCAACCGCGGTCCCGATACGAACGGCTCGCAGTTTTTCATCACGCTGGGCGCCCAGCACCACCTCAACGGCAAACACGCCGTCTTCGGTGAGGTCACCGACGGGATGGACGTCGTCGAGGCCATCGGCGACACCGATACGGACCCAAACGACGCGCCGACGACGCCGATTCATCTCGAATCCGTCGAGATTCACCGGTAGTCACTCGGATCGCTCGGAGTCCCGCCGGACGGTGACCCCCGGCGCGGAAGGCGCTTTCTGAGGTATCGCAGGAGGGGGAAGAGCCGCTCGCTCAGCTGCCCTCGGACGCCCGTCTCGCTGGCGTAGACGAGGACGGGTACGTCACGCTCGGCCGACAGCCGCACCACCTCGTCGGGCGTGCTGCCGAACAGCGCCTGCTTGAGCCACCGGTCCCGCGAGGCCCCGACGACGAGGACACCGCCGTTGTCCGCGGCCGTCTCGACGAGCCCCTCGGCGACGGACTCGGCGAAGACGTTAGTGACTGCCGTCCGCTCGGCGCCGGCCAACGCGTCGAGTGTCGTCCCCGGCGTCTCGTCGGTCCCCTGCTCGGTCGAGGAGACGTTGATGAGATGGAGTTCACTGCCGAGTTTGCCGAGCTCGTCGACCAGCGGAAGCAACGCTTCGTGGTGGGGCCCACCGCCCGCGCCGATGTTGATGGTCGAGAGGTCGTCGGCGGCCACGGTTCTGTCGGCGAAAAAGAGGTCACACGGGGCTTCGCGTTCGACGGTCTCGGTCACGTCCCGGTGGCGCTCGGGGTACCCGAGCAGGAGCAGGTCTGCGTCGTCCTCGCGGGCCGTCCGGACGATGTCGAAGGCGATATCGCGGCAGGTGTGGCCCTCGACTGTGTAGTCGACGCCGACGTCGGCGTGTTCGAGTTCCGCCTGGAGGCGCTCGGTGCGGGCGCGGGCCGTGTCCTGGACCGTCTCCCACGGCGTCTGGTCCGGAACGTGCGTGACGTTGAGGACGTTGACCACGGGTTCGGCCTCGGAGGCCCGGGCCAGCGCTGCCGCGAGCCGGACGTACCGAAGCGCCCGGTCGGGCCGCGCGACCGGGACGAGGACACGGAACCGCTCCGCCGCCTCGGCCTCGGCGGGCGTCCCTTCGGACGCTTCGGCCGGTGTCGACCGCGGGACGATCTCCCGGAACATGTCGGTCGTCGCCGGCCGGCCGCCCCACAGGAGATACGCGCCGACGAGCGCCGCCGTCAGGACGACGCCGGTGACGACGCCCGACTGGGGCAGATTGTAGACGAGGCCGAGGTTGGCGAGGACGCCGACGACCGGGACGAGCGGGACGCCGGGGACACTGAACCCTCGCTCGATGTCGGGATAGCGCCGACGGGAGAAGACGAGGGCGACGTTGACCACGGCCAGCGGGAGCAGGAGATTGAGCGTGGCGAACCCGGTCAGTGCCGTCAGCCCGAGGTCGAGTCCGAAGAGCCCCCCTTCCGAGGGGAAGACGGCGATAAACGCCACGATGAGCGAGACGATGGTGGCTGTCGCCGTGGTCACGCTCCAGAACGGCGTCCCGTACTCGCGGTGGATGCGGGCGAACCGACGGGGTGCCTGACCGCGTTGCCCCATCAGCGAGCCGATGGAACTGGCCGCGAGAATCGAGGCGTTCGAGGCCGAGACCATCGAGAAGACGGCCCCGGCGACGATGAGTGACTCGCCGATACTCCCCAGGAACCCCTCGGCCACTCGCCCCATCGCCGTCTCGCCCTCCTGTGCGATTATCTCGGCCGGCACCGGCGAGTTCACCATCGCGACGATGACCAGCGTGTAGAGGACGGTGACGGTGACGATACTCGCTGCGATGGCCCGTGGCACCGTCCGCTGTGGGTCGATTATCTCGCCGGCGCTGGCCGCGATGGCCGAGAAACCGAAGAACGTGATGAACGCCAGCGCGGAGATGGTGACGATGTCGACTGGCGCGACGACGAACCCGCCGGCGAACGTGCCGACGGCCGACGACGGGCCGCGGAAGCTGAAGGCCCCGGCGACGAAGGCCAGCAGGACCGCCACCTTCGCGCCGGTGACGACGAGCTGGAACCCACCGCTCTCCTCGGTGCCGCGGGCGTTGAGGACTCCCAACAGGAGGGCAGCGAGTACGCCCGTGGTCCCGTGGGGGAGGAACTGCAGCGACTCGGGAACGATAAACCGGAAGAACCACTCGTCCATCGTCGCCAGATAGAACGCCGTCGTTCCGGTGTACCCCAGGAACAGCGACATGCCGATGGCGTAGGTCAGCAGGTCCCGGTCCTCGAAGGTCTGCGAGCAGAAGAGGTAGCCCCCGCCGTTCTCCGAGTAGATGGAGGCGAACTCGGAGTAGGCCCCAGCGGTCACGCTGGCGACGAGGGCGGCGATGACGAACGCGATGACGGCGCTCGACCCGACGGCCGCGACGGCCGTCCCCGACAGGGAGAAGATGCCCGCGGCGATCATCGTCCCCAGCCCGATGGCGAAGGCGATTTTGAAATCGAGGGTCCGCGTGTGTTCGACCATCAGTGCCTCTGTAATATTGGTTGTTTGACAAGTAACTCTGTCGGCTGCCCCACGTCAGGCACAGTATCTGACGTGTGGCCAACAGCTATGACGCCGGCGCGCCTTGCCCCGCTCAGTGGCACATATCGACCGACTCACAGTCTATCCGGTGAAGGGACTGGACCGACTCGACGTCGACCGGTCGCGGGTGCTCCCGGGCGGCACGCTCGAACACGACCGGGAGTTCGCGCTGCTCGACGACGGCGAGCGCATCAACGCGAAACAGTCCGACCGCTTTCACGCGCTGGAGACGACCTACGACCCGGAGACCGAAACGCTACGCGTCGCCTCGCCCGAACGCCGTGAGTTCCCCCTCGACACCGAGGCCGGGCGGGCCGAGGCGGCGGCGTGGCTCGCCGACGCGCTCGCGCTCGACGCCGACCTGCGACTCGACCGGAGCACGGAGCTCGGCCACGTCGACCGTCAGGCGATGGGCCCGTCGGTCGTCAGCACCGCGACGCTCGAAGCCGTCGCCGGCTGGTTCGACGACCTGACCGTCGAGAGCGCGCGCCGCCGCCTTCGGGCAAACATCGAGGTGGGCGGCGTCCCCGCGTTCTGGGAGGACCGCTTCGTCGGCGAGGGGGCCCCGGCGTTCCGGGCCGGCGACGTCCGAATCGAGGGCGTTACGCCCTGTGGCCGCTGTGTCGTCCCCTCGCGGGACCCCGACACCGGCGAACCGACGCCCGAGTTCCGCACGCAGTTCATCACGAACCGCGGCGAGACGTTTCCCGACTGGGCCGACCGGGACGCCTTCGAGCACTTCTATACGCTGATGCTCATCGCCAGCGTCCCCGAGGCCGACCGCGGGAAGACGCTCGCCGTCGGCGACGCGGTCGACGTCGTCGAGTGACGGCTGCGGGAACCGACAGCGGAAAGACGGTCGGCCCGCTACAGTCGGCCATGACAGAGGCCGACGAACCTGTCGACCCCAGCGAGTTCGGGGAGCAGAACGCGCCGCCGGTCGAGGACCAGCCTTACAAGATAATCTTCGAGGCCAACAAGTGCTTCGGCGCGGGCAAGTGCGCCGAGGTGTCGACGAACTGGTCGCTCTCGCTGGACACCGGTATCGCCCAGCCCAACGCATATTTCTTCGGCGAGGACGAACTGGACCACAACATCGAAGCCGCCGAGATCTGCCCGGCGAAGAAGGACCGCGGCGTCATCCACATCGTCGACCGCCGGACGAACGAGGAAATCGCGCCCGACCCCGAGGGCGACGGCAGCCTCTCGGTCGACTGGTAACCGAAACCCGTTTTCCCGCGCGGCGTACAGGGACAGATGCGCGAGGGTAGCCGAGCTTGGCCAAAGGCGGTGGGCTTAAGACCCGCTCCCGTAGGGGTCCATGGGTTCGAATCCCATCCCTCGCATCTGCGACGAGCGATTCTATCGGCGGCCGCCGCTATCGGGATACGCAAAAAAGTTCGCAGAGGGCTGTCTCAGAGGCCGCTGTACCGTTTCTGCGCCGAGCTTAGTTCCCGCCCGAGTCCTGCGCGACGAACAGGTCGAAGGACGTGTCGCTCGGCTCGTCGTCGGCCGAGAGGTAGCCGGCCGCGAAGGCGGTGTACGCCGTGGCGCCGTTCAGGCTCACGTCGAAGTCGGCGACGACGTCGCCGTCGTTGCTCTCCGTGTCGCCCCGAACCTCTACGGTGTAGTCGTTGGCCGGCACCTCGACGGTCCCCGACTCAGTGTACCCGACGCCGTCGAACAGCGCGTCGCCGGAGGCGTTCGCGGTGACGTCGACCGCGGGTGCGTCGGGCGAGACGTGCACGAGGCGGAGTCGGGCCGTGTCGCTCCCCGGCGCGCTGGTGTCGTCTTCGAGGACGAGCGGGGCGAACGCTTCGTCTGCTCCCTCGCTGATTTCCCCCGCCGCGACGACGCTGTAGGCCGTGTCCGCCTCGACGGTAATCGAGTCGTCGAAGACCGACGTGCTCTGGTCGCCGGCGGCGGTGATTTCCACGTCGTGTTCGCCGGCACCGACCTCCAGATAGCTACTCGTGGTGCCGAACTCCACGTCTTCGAGCACCGCCGACCCGTCGAGGTAGACGTCGACGTTCGGGGCGTCGGGTGACATGTGCGAGACCCGGACCATCGCCGTGCCGGACATCCCGTCGTCCATCTCCGTCGCCCCGCTGTCCTGCGCGACGAACAGGTCGAAGGCGGTGTCGGCGGGCTCGTCGTCGGGCGAGAGATACCCCGCGGCGAAGGCGGTGTACACTGCTCCTCCTCCGAGACTCACGTCGAAGTCGGCGACGACGTCGCCGTCGTTGCTCCCGGTGTCACCCCGAACTTCGACGGTGTAGTCGCCGGCCGGCACTTCGATGGTGCTCGATTCGGTGTAGGCGATACCGTCGAACAGCGCGTCACCGGACGAGGCGGCGGTGACGTCGACCGCGGGCGCGTCGGGTGAGGCGTGCACGAGACGGAGTCGCGCCGTGTCACTCCCCGGGTCACTGTTGTCGTCTTCGAGCACGAGCGGGGCGAACGCCTCGTCGGCCCCCTCGCTGATTTCCCCCGCCGCGACGACGCTGTAGGCCGTGTCCGCTTCGACCGTAATCGTGTCGTCGAAGACCGACGCGCTCTGGTCGCCCGCTGCGGTAATCTCGACCTGATGCTCCCCGGCACCCACCTCCAGATAGCCACTCGTCGTGCCGAACGCGACGTCTTCCAAGACAGCGCTCCCGTCGAGGTAGACGTCGACGTTCGGAGCGTCGGGCGACATGTGCGAGACCCGGACCATCGCCGTGCCGGACATCTCCCCGCCGTCGCTCTCCGTCCCGGTCTCGGTCTCAGTTCCGGTTCCCGTTTCCGTCCCCGTCGGGGTACCACCGCCGTCGCTCCCCCCACAGCCAGCGAGCCCGACTGTCGCTGCGGTTCCGATTCCGAGTAAGACCCGTCGTCGACTTTTGTCCGTTGACATCAGACGACCCGAAGGGTGTTATGGATATAATACATTTCGCAACTCGGACTAAAATCTCCCTCAAATTCGGCTAAAATCCAACTAGAGGGCCTCTGGGGGCCCCTGAACCCATACTGCCCGAAAAGCATTTACCGATTATTCTCCGAGATATAATATATGCAACACACTGTCCCCGTAGACACTGCTGCGTCGGCGTCACGGGCGCCCCCGCGCTCCGTTCCCGACCCACACCGACGGTGCACCGGCGGCGTTCTGTCCCGCGATGTCGGTAGGTTCTTGATATCCGCTCCGGAACCCCATACCGAATGGATACGGTCCTCTGGCAGACTCTCGCTGGCACACGTGGGGGACCGAACCGTGCCCGTGTCCTTCGCGCGCTCGACGACCAGCCGCGGAACGCGAACCAGCTAGCCGATGACCTCGACCTGGCATACAACACTATCCGGCACCATCTCGAGGTCCTCGAAGACAACGGTGTCATCACTAGCAGCGATGCCAGCTACGGCGTCATCTATCTCCCGAGCGAGCGCGCACGCAACAACTGGGACACGGTCGAGCAGATACTCACACAGGTGGACGACTGACATGATTCCAACAACACGGGCCATGCAGGGCCGCGGGACTCGGGAGGCGCTATGAGTCTCGTACTGGACGCCGCGAGAATCGCCGCCGCGATCAACATCCTGTTGCTGGCCGGACTTATCGCCATCTGGGTCCGGACCTACCGGGAGATTCGAGCGCCGCTGACGCTCGGGACCATCGTCTTCGCGACCTTCCTGCTGGCCGAGAACGTCGTCGCGCTGTACTTCTACTTCAACGCGCCGGCCATGCCGGCCCTGGCCGTCGAGGTGATGATGGTGCTCCAGATTCTCGAGACGTTCGGTATCGCCGCGCTGAGTTACGTCACCTGGAAGTGACCGTCCGGAGACGACGCGCTTTTGCTGGTGAGCGCACTATCGAAGCCCAATGACGGACGTTCCAGACGACGTCGCCGACGTCTTCGGCAGTCGTGACACCTTCGTGGCCAGCGGCGAGGGGTTCGTCGTCGAGACGACGAGCTTCGACGGCCGCGTGACCGCGAGCGAGGGCGAGAAGTGGCGGACCGAGTACGAGGTGACGGTCCGGGCGCCGTCGCTGCAGGCCGCGACGGCCGGCGAGGTCGGGCCCGCGGTGCGCGACGGCTGGTTCGAGACACTGGAACGGCGCCTCGAAGACGCCCCCAAATCGACCCGCGTCGTGGTCGAACTGGACGAATACACCGTCGAGCGCGACGACGAGGAAGTCGTCGTCACCTACCGCTACAGCCTCGGCGGGGAACGGGAAGCCGCCGACGTGGCCAAGACCTTCGTGGAGTACGTCGAAGGGACCTACGTCGAGGGTATCATCCCCGGCTACGACTACGTCGGCGTCGTCGCAGAGCTGATGAACTCGGCGAGCACGGGCGGGAGCGAGGGGAGCCGCGGCGGGACGCCGCTGTAGCGGGCACGGCGGTCGCCGGACGAGCGGTCGACTCCTCGTGGCTGTCCTCGAATAGTAGCGACGGTGCGAAAAGTGGGCTTTCAGTCCATCGCGATGTACGTCTGTGTCGATTCGACGCCCTGGATGTCCTGCACGTGGGTCGCGGCCACGTCCTTGACCGCCGCCGGCGTGTCCACGCTCACCTTGGCGATGAGGTCGACGTCGCCGGCGACGATGTGGGCCTCGGTGACGCCGTCGATGCCCTCGATTTCCCGTTTCAGTCGGTCGGCGTCGCCGGTGTGGGCTTTGACCATGACGTAGGCGGTGACCATTCTCAAGCACCTCCAAGGGCCTTCGCGGGGCCGCTCTCACCGACGACGATACTCCGGACGTCCGCGAGCGTATCGAAGTCGGCGAGCACGACGAGGTGGTCGCCCGCCTCCAGCGTCTCGTCGGGGTCGGGGATGTCGAGCGGCGCTTCGCCCTTACCGTGGGCGAGCAGTCGGGTGTCGGCCGGCAGTTCGAGTTCGGACAGCGTGTACCCCTTCATCGGCGCCGAGTCGGTGACGGTGAACTCCACGAGCTGGAGGTGCTGGGCGATGTCGGCGATGGCGCGGATGTTGCCGCCCAGCAGCGCGTTCTTCGCGGCGATGGCACCGAGTCGTTCGGGGTAGATGACTTCGTCGACCTCGGAGGCGTAGCGGCGGTATATCTCCTCGCGGTAGTCCTCGTCGATGCGCATGACGGTGCGACAGCCGTGTTCCTTGCCGATCATGCAGGCGACGAAGTTGTCGTTCAGGTCGCCGGTCAGCGCGCCCAGCGCGTCGGCCGCGTCGAGGTTGGCCGACTCGAGCGTCTCTTCGAGGGCCCCGTCACCGGAGATGACGTCGAAGCCCGCGGCCTCCGCCCGCTCGACGGCGCCCTCGTCGCGTTCGATGAGTGTGACGTCGTGGCCACTCTCCCGCAGTACCCGTGCGGTCCGGAGTCCCACACGGCCTGCACCCACGATAACGTATAGCATAGACGGCAGTACGTAACCGGGACGAATAAAAGTACCCCGCTCGCCGGCTCACTCACCGGCGGGTTCCCTGACACCGGAAGCCGACAGCCGCGCGAAAGTTTTTGATAC
The DNA here is from genome assembly GCF_031624395.1 of Halomicroarcula saliterrae. Lineage (NCBI taxonomy): Archaea > Methanobacteriati > Methanobacteriota > Halobacteria > Halobacteriales > Haloarculaceae > Haloarcula > Haloarcula saliterrae. Next base: position 263,121 of record NZ_JAMQON010000002.1, on the reverse strand, counting down.
TATGGTACGTTGTACCAAAGTATGGCATCCGCGTTCATCATGATCAAGACTGTCGCGGGCAAATCGGAGGACCTGCTGGCCGCTGTCCGGGACTCCGAGGGTATCACCGAGGCGCATATCGTGGCGGGACAGTACGACATCATCGCCGAAGCCAGCGGTGACGAGGTGTACGACGTGATGCAGTCGGTGTCGACTCGCGTGCGTGACCTGGACGGGGTCGCGGACACCAGGACGTACATCTGTCTGGAGTAGCGCCGTTCCGATACGGCAAAGGGCGTCGACTCGCTAGGCCCGGTATGGTCAGCGTCGTCGGACTCGCCGGACTGCTCGTCATCGTGCTGCTGAACAGCGCTTTGACGGCACTCATGACCCGTTTTTTCCGGGTACGGCTGAAAACTCGGTGGGGCGGGTTCGTCTACTCCGTGCTGCTCTGTCCGTTCGCGATGTTCGTCGTGTTCATGCTGTTTGCCGTGCTGGGTTTCGGCGCCGGGCTGGGACTTAGCAACGTCGCTGCGGTCGCGCTGACGATACTGATACCGCTCGCGCTCGGGATGACCTTCGACTACGTCTGGATGCCCTCGCCCGACGAGGTCGACCTGCCGACGTCGACGAACTAGTCGACAACCGCCTCGCGGACCCGCTCGTAGACGGTGTCGAGGGACGCGGTGGCGTCGACGCGGACGAACCGGTCGGGCTCTGCGTCGACGAGCCGCTCGTAGTTCTCCCTGACGTCGGCGAGATAGTCCGCGGTCTCGAACTTGTTGGTGGCGCCGCTCCGCGTGGCGGCCGTCTCCGGGTCGAGGTCGAGGTACACGGTCTTGTCGGGCGGGCGGGTCCACGGTTCGTGGACCTGTTTGACGTAGGCCAGGGGGTCGTCGAACCACTCGCTGTCGGCGAGTGTCGCCCCCTGGTAGGCGTATCGGGAGTCCGAGTAGCGGTCGGAGACGACCAGCCGGCCGTCGTCGAGGGCGGGGCGGACGGTGTCGGTCAGGTGGGCGGCGTGGTCGGCGGTGTACAGGAAGAGTTCGGCCAGCGAGTCGGCGTCGTCGTCCTCGATTGAGCGCGTGACGGTCTCACCGTACCAGCTGTCGGTCGGTTCGCGGGTGAAGGCGGTGTCGGCCGGCAGGGCGTCGTCGGCCCGGAGCCGCTCCAAGACCGTCGTCTTGCCGCTGCCGTCGAGTCCTTCGAGCGTGACGAGCATATCGGATCCTCGGTAGCGGGGTACGTAAGCGCCCCGAACACCTGCGGCCCATACTGGTTTCTCCCTATCTTTACAGTCTCTCGGCGGAAAGGAAGCGATATGGACGTACTTGTAGCCGGCGGGACTGGCTTCGTTGGACAGCACCTGTGCCGGGAACTCGACGAGCGGGGCCACGAGGTGACCGCCCTGTCGCGCGACCCCCACGACGCGGAGCTTCCCGACGGGGTGACCCGCAAGACGGGCGACGTGACCGACTACGACAGTATCGAGGACGCCTTCGAGGGGCAAGACGCCGTCGTCTTCCTGCCCGCGCTCTCGCCGCTGTTCAAGCCCGACGGCGGCGACGAGATGCACGAGACGGTCCATCTGGGCGGCACCGAGAACTGCGTTCGCGCGGCCGAGACACACGGGGTCTCTCGGTTCCTCCAGATGAGCGCGCTGGGTGCGGACCCCGGCGGCGCGACACACTACCTCCGTGCCAAGGGGAAGGCGGAAGACGTGGTCAGAAACTCCGACCTCGACTGGGTCATCTTCCGGCCCTCGGTGGTCTTCGGCGAGGGCGGGGAGTTCGTCTACTTCACCAAGCGACTCAAGCAGATATTCGCCCCCGCGGTGCCGCTGTACCCGTTGCCCGGCGGCGGGAAGAAGGCTCATTTCCAGCTCATCTGGATCGACGACCTCGTGCCGATGCTCGCCGACGCTCTGGAGGGCGACGAGCACGTCGGCCAGACCTACGAGGTCGGCGGGCCGGAGACGCTCAGTCTGCGGGAGGCCACGGAGCTCGTCTTCGCGGCCGAGGGCAAGTCTATCACCATCGTGCCGCTCCCGATGCCGCTCGCGAAAATCGGGCTCCCCGTGCTCGGGTCGCTCGGCTTCCCGATGGGCAGCGACCAGTACGAGGGTCTAGACTTCGACAACACGCCCGCGACCAACGACGCGGAAGCGTTCGGGCGCGACCCGGATTCGATGCGGACGTTCCGCTCGTATCTCGGCGTATCGTAAATCCCTGTATTGTCAGGGCAGATAATCGGCCATCGCTGTCCTGACAGATTCTGGAACGGGCCTGCCGGTTCCGCAACTGCCGTGAACAGCCGGCTGTCGCCCGCAGGAGCCACTGCCCGATTTTCGCGAGCCGAGAACGTCAGCGTACTTTACTTTCTCCGTCGGGCTTTCATTGATGAGATTTGGGCAAAAAACTTATACGCATATTCCTACTTAGCCCTTTTAACTGGAGCACCATATCAATGAAACTCGCGATGATCGGCTTCGGGCAGGCCGGTGGCAAAATCGTGGACAAATTCCTCGAATACGACGAGCAGACGGGCTCGGGGATTGTTCGCTCGGCCGTGGCGGTCAACACGGCCAAAGCTGACCTGCTGGGGCTAGAACACATTCCGGAGGAGAATCGGGTACTCATCGGCCAGGCTCGCGTCAAGGGACACGGCGTGGGCGCGGACAACGAACTCGGCGCCGAAATCGCCGAGGAGGACATCGACGAGGTCCAGGGCGCTATCGACAACATCCCCGTCCACGAGGTCGACGCGTTCCTCGTGGTGGCCGGGCTCGGGGGCGGGACCGGCTCGGGCGGCTCCCCTGTCGTCGCGAAACATCTCAAACGCATCTACACGGAACCCGTCTACGGGCTCGGTGTCCTGCCGGGCAGCGACGAGGGTGGCATCTACACGCTCAACGCCGCGCGCTCGTTCCAGACGTTCGTCCGTGAGGTGGACAACCTCATGGTGTTCGACAACGACGCCTGGCGACAGACCGGCGAGTCCGTCGAGGGCGGCTACGACCACATCAACGAGGAGATCGTCCGTCGGTTCGGCGTCCTCTTCGGTGCCGGCGAAGTCGAGGCCGGCGACAACATCGCCGAGAGCGTCGTCGACTCCTCGGAGATCATCAACACGCTCGACGGCGGCGGCGTCTCCACCGTCGGCTACGCCTCCGAGGACGTGGAGGTCAGCTCCGGCGGCGGCGGGCTGCTCTCGCGGTTCAAGGGGGACGACGGCGGCGACGACGGCATCGATACGGCCAACACGACGAACCGCATCACTTCGCTGGTCCGGAAGGCCGCACTCGGTCGGCTGACGCTGCCCTGCGAGATCGAGGGCACCGAACGCGCCCTGCTCGTGATGGCCGGGCCGCCGAAACACCTGAACCGGAAGGGTATCGAGCGCGGCCGCAAGTGGCTCGAAGAGCAGACCGGCTCCATGGAGGTCCGCGGCGGGGACTACCCGACCAACGCCCCCAAGGTCGCCGCCTCTATCTTGCTGGCCGGCGTCCACAACGTCCCCCGAATCAAGGAGCTCCAGCAGGTCGCCATCGAGGCACAGGACAACATCGACGACATCCGCCAGCAAAGCGAAGATAACTTAGAGAACTTGGTTGAAGACGATGAAGATGAACTCGATCCGTTATTCTAGGGCGACAGCAGCACTGCTTTGTGTCGCGGGACTGCTGGCCGTTGCGGGCACAGCGGGTGCCTTCAGCGTCTCCACAGACGGTGCTGTCCCCAACGAAACGGCCGTCGGTAGCGAGGTATCGGTCACGTACGTCATCGACGACCCCTACGACGGGCCGCCAAACGAGTACACGCTTCAGGGTGAGACCGCACTGGAGAACGTGAGCTGGACTGTCGAGGTGCTCGACCAAGGCGACGGCGTCGACCAAGAGACGTACGGCGAGCAGTCTTTCAGCCACCCTATGGACCGCGACGGGGGGCAGAACGGTGACGAGGTACGTATCACGCTCGAAGGGACCGTCCCGGCAGTCGAGAACTACACGTACGAGCCCCGGGAGAACTACACGGTCGCGGAGTTCGCTCGCGTGACCGGGAGCAACGAAAACGAGTTCCGTAGCGACTCGGCGCATCACTACACGAACCAGAGCAGCGAAGCCCGGAACGCGATCGACGCCGCCGGGACGGCCATCGAGGAAGCCGGCGGGAACAGCGAGGCCGAGAACCTGCGAGGCAACGCTATCTCCGCCTACGAGAACGGCAACTTCGAGAACGCCATCGACCTCGGGAACCAGGCCCAGAACACGGCCCAACAGGCCCAGCAGAGCCAGCAGACCACGCAGACGCTGCTGATTGCCGGTGGCGCCGTCGTCCTGCTCCTCCTGCTCGGTGGCGGCGGCTACTACCTCTACAGCCAGTCCCAAGAGGACAACTACAGCAAGCTGTAATGCGACTCGTCGTCCCCGTCTCGGGGTCTGACCCGAAAACGCGGCTCTCTTCCGTTTTCACGCCCGACGAGCGCCGCGAGTTCACCGAAGCCATGCTCGCGGACGTGCTGGCCGCAGTCGGCGCGGCCGGCCACAGTCCCGAAGTGGTCGCGACGGCGCCCGTGGCCTGTGACGCGCCGGTGACCGTCGACGACCGCGGACTCGACCCGCTCGTCAACGGCCTGCTCGCGGAGACTGACGGCGAGCTGGCGGTCGTGATGGCCGACCTCCCGCTGCTCACGCCGCCGACCGTCGAGGGGCTCTTCGAACCGGACGCCGATGTCGTACTGGCGCCCGGGCTGGGCGGCGGGACCAACGCGTTCGTCTGTCGCCATCCGGGCTTCCGTGTCGACTACCACGGTGCGTCGATCCGGGACCACCGACGCATCGCCCGCGAGACCGGCGCGACCGTCGCCGAGGTCGACTCCCGTCGGCTGGCGACCGATATCGACGAGCCGGGCGACCTCGTGGAGGTGATGCTCCACAGCGACGGCGCCGCCGCCGACTGGCTCGACGACGCCGGATGTGACCTCGCAGTCGATAACGGCCGGGTGACTGTCGAGCGCGCCTGACGCTCACTTGCTGAGTACCCGAGACGCTTACGGTTCTCTGGACCGAAAGCTGGCTCGTGCAGTACGACCGGCTCATCACAGGTGTCGCGGTCGTCTTCGCCGGCCTCACAGCGGTGCTGACCGTCGTGGGGCTGCTAGCCAGTCCGTCCGTGCTCTTCCTGGCGCTGATGTTCGGCGCCTCGACGTATCTGATGTACTACCATGTGAGCGGGAAGATGGCGGCGAGCGTCTACGCGCGCGTCGAGCAGCGGGCCGCGACCGATGGCCGCGGCGGCTTCGGCGCGGGGCCACGGGAGGAGTGGGAGCCACCGCGCGACGGTCGGGCGCGTCGCACCGCAGAGCGAGTCCGTCAGGAGCGCACCCGTCGTCAGCGGGCCCGGCAAGGTACCAAGCAGCGACGCCGCGTCCAGCAGTCCACGGGCCCCAGTCCAGCGGAGGCCTACGACCGCCTCGGGCTGGACCCCAGCGCCGACGAGAGCGCGGTGAAACAGGCCTACCGCGAGCGGGTCAAGGAGACGCACCCGGACACGGACAGCGGAAGCGAACGGGAGTTCAAGCGGGTGAAAGCCGCCTACGAGAGGCTGAGCGACGACTGACGGCGGGCCGCAACCGTCAAATCCGTGCCGATGTCACTCCCTGTATGACCGAGACGCCGCCGCTGGTGGTAGATATCGACGGGACGCTCACCGACGAATCCCGGGCCGTCGACCCGCGCGTGTTCCCGGTGCTCTCCGAGTGGCCCGAGCAGGTCGTCATCGCGACGGGGAAAGCCATGCCGTACCCCATCGCGCTGTGTGAGTTCCTGGGTATCGACTACACCGTCATCGCGGAGAACGGCGGCGTGGTGTTCGTCGAAGCCACGGACACGCTCCAGATAGAGGGCGACAAGGCGGCGTGTCTCGCGGTCGCCGAGGCGTACCGGGAGCTGGGCTACGAGATGGGCTTTGGCGAGGTCGACCTGGCGAACCGCTGGCGCGAGACCGAGGTGGTGGTGAACCTGTCCCAGCCCGAGGAACCGCTTCAGCGGTTGGCCGAGGAGCACGGACTCGAATTTCTGGACACCGGGTTCGCCTACCACGTCACCGACGCACGCATCGACAAGGGGACGGGCCTGCACGCGGTCTGTGCAGAACTCGACCGCGAGCCGGAGTCGTTCCTCGCGGTCGGCGACTCCGAGAACGACGCGGAGGTGTTCGAGGTGGCCGGGGAGTCGGTGGCGGTGGCCAACGCCGACGAGACGGCGAAGTCACGGGCCGACCGCGTGACGACGGCCCCCTACGCCGACGGCTTTCTGGAAGCGGTCGAACCGTACCGATAGGGGCGAACTGGCGATGTCCGGCCGAGGCGACGGGAGTGACATCGCGCGCCCGCTGGCTCCCGTCGGCGACGGTCCTACATGGGTCGTGCTGGTCTCGGCTTGGCGGATAAATTCTCGGCAGACCCTACTGTGAGAGACAGAGACACTCATCGCACTCAACAGCGTTAAGCGACCCCATACCCGGGGAAAGCTTTTATCTGACCCTCCGTTACGGAATCCCATGAGCCCTGACCGGGCCGTCCTCCAGCGCGCGCTGGACCGCGGCGAGGAGGAGGGTGGGAGCGTCGAGTTCAAAGAACGGCTCACCGAGGAGCTGCACCTCTCTGAGGGGCGCTTGGAGTCACTGGCCGCACAGTTGCGACACCGCGTCCTCTCCGGGGAGGGCGAGGCGACCTACGTGGTCGGCGTGACCGACGAGGGCGGCCTCGCGGGTATCTCCACCGACGAGTTCTCCGAGTCGATGGACGTACTCAGCTTGCTCGCAGAGGAGGCGGGCGCTCACATCGAGGAGGTACAGACGTGGGGTGTCGACGGCGTCGGGAGCGACGCTGACGGGGAAAACAAGGGAATCGTCGGCGTCGCCACCGTCCGCGAGGGGACGGTGCTGGAGGACGACGACCACATCGTCGTCGGCACAGCGGGCCACGTCGACCACGGCAAGTCCACGCTCGTGGGGTCGCTGGTCACGGGCGAGCCCGACGACGGCGAGGGCGGCACCCGGGGGTTCCTCGACGTCCAGCCCCACGAAGTCGAGCGGGGGCTCTCGGCGGACCTCTCCTACGGCGTCTACGGCTTCGACGAGGACGGGCCCGTCCGGATGGACAATCCCCACCGCAAGACCGACCGTGCCCGCATCGTCGAGGAGTCGGACCGACTCGTGAGCTTCGTCGACACCGTCGGGCACGAGCCGTGGCTGCGGACCACGATTCGGGGGCTAGTGGGGCAGAAACTGGACTACGGCCTGCTGACCGTGGCCGCCGACGACGGCGTCACCGAGACGACCCGCGAGCATCTGGGTATCCTGCTCGCGACCGAACTGCCGACCATCGTCGCGCTGACGAAGACGGACCTCGTCACGGACGACCGCGTCAGCGAGGTCGAACGCGAGGTCGAGCGGGCGCTGCGTGAGGTCGACAAGACGCCGCTGCGGGTCGAACGCCACGGCGTCGAGGCGGCCATCGAGGAGATTTCCGAGACCGTGGTGCCCGTCGTGACGACCAGTGCCGTGACACAGCGGGGGCTCGATACGCTCGACGAGATGTTCGAGCGCCTGCCCAAGACCGGCGGCGAGGTCGGCGAGTTCCGGATGTACATCGACCGGACGTACAACGTCCAGGGCGTCGGCGCGGTCGCGTCCGGGACGGTGAAATCGGGCGAAGTCGAGGCCGGCGACGACCTGCTGTTGGGCCCGATGCAGGACGGGCAGTTCCGGGAGGTGGAGGTCCGCTCCATCGAGATGCACTACCACCGCGTGGACGAGGCCAAGGCGGGCCGCATCGTCGGTATCGCGCTCAAAGGGGTGCGAGAGGCCGACATCGAGCGGGGGATGGTCCTGCTCCCGCGCGACGCCGAGCCGGAGCCGGTCCGGGAGTTCGAGGCCGAGGTGATGGTGTTGAACCACCCGACGCGTATCGGCGACGGCTACGAGCCGGTCGTCCACCTGGAGACAATCAGCGAGGCCGCTCGGTTCTACCCGGACGACGGCCAGCTCCTGCCCGGCGACGCGGGCACGACGACCGTCGCGTTCAAGTTCCGGTCGTATCTCGTCGAGGAGGGCCAGAAGTTCGTGTTCCGCGAGGGCCGCTCGAAGGGCGTGGGGACGGTCACGGAGGTCCGGACCGACTGAGCTGTTCGGTACCTCGCTTCTGTCGCCACATCGTCCGTTCGTACGGAGTTACTCGTCGACGACGCGGCCGTGACAGGTAGCTACGGCCGCGACCCCGTCGGTATCGGCTACTGAGCGGGCGCGAAACGGTCGTTTTCGACCGCCAGACAGTCGAACAGCACCGCCCACGCGAGCAGGCGGTCGACCCGCTCCAGCCAGTGGCGTTCCCAGTCGGGGTCGCGCTGGCGCTCCCAGTTCGGAATCTCGTCGCGCACCGCCTCGAACGCCGACTCGGCGCTCCGGGGCCGGACCGCGACGGCATCGAGCAGTTCGGCGACGAGGAACACGCGCTCGCGGTACGCCGCCGCGACCGAGTCCCGGTCGAGGTCCTCCCGGGTCCGGTGATAGCCGCGGTCGCTCTCGGCGACCAGCCCGAGCGCCCGCAGGAAGGTCAGATACTCACGGGCCGTCTCGCGGTCGGCCACGCCGGTCGCTCGCCGGATGGCCCCACAGCAGTCGGCCTCGCTGTCCGGAACGAGCGGTATCGCGGCCCGCGCCGTTTCGAGGAACTCGACCGAGCGGGCCGGCGGGGCCACCTTGTAGCGCGTCATCGCGAGTCTCGCCCCCGTCTCAGAGTCCGAAGCTCTCGGCCAGCACGTCCTCGTGGGTCTCGCCGACGACGTGGGTGTCGCCGCCGACCACGTCGATGGTCACCTTCGCCGGGCCGAACAGCTCGACGGGTAGCTCGGCGAAGTCCCAGTCGGCGTCCTCGAAGACGTCGACCAGTGGCCGGCCGTACTCCGTGCCGGCGACGGAGGGCACCTCGTCGAAGCGGTCGAACGACTCGTCGACGGTGAGGTGTACCTCGGCGCCGTAGGCCAGCGCGTCCGTTGTCCGGGCCATCGCCGTCTCCTCGTCGGCGGCGACCGGTGCGACCGGTGCGCGCCCGTTCGCCGAGAGCACTTCGGCCGGGTCGAAGCCAAGTTCGGCCAGCCTGAAGACGGCGATCTCTGCGGCTCGCGCCGCGGCGACGACGCTCCCGGTGACACTCGCCGTCGCGAACACCGGCAGGAACACGCCCGTCTCGGGGACCCCGGTGCGCTCGGCGACCTGCGCGGCGACGGCTTCGTCCGGGAGCTGGTCGGTCTCGACGGCCAGCACCGCGAACTGCTCGTCTTCCTGGTAGCCGATGCGTCCGAAGATGTCTTCTTCGGCGACCAGCGCCCGGGCCGGGCCGCTGCCCAGCCCCTCGAAGCTCTCGGTCGCCAGCTCCCAGCCGCCCTTCTGGGAGCAGAGCAGTGCCAGCGCGGGATGATCAGTCGAGAGCTCGACGTGGGTCAGGGGCACGTCGGCCACGCTGTCCATCGTGGTCTGGACCGTCGCCAGCCCGGCGGTCTGGAGCTCCGCGAGCACCAGTCCGGCCTCGACGGCGCCGGGCACCTCGACGCCGAAGTCGAGGACGGCGGCGTCGCCCGACAGCGCGTGGACGTCTATCGTCAGTTCGTCGGCGAAGTCGATGGCCTCGTCGACCAGCTCCGTGGCCATCCGATTGAGCGTGTTCATACCCCGCCTTCGCCAGCCGGCCTTTTAGTCTCCGCCTTCGGCGTCGCTTTTCGCGTCACGCCCCAGCTCCCGCTCGACGGCGTCGACCTTCTCGCTGGCCCGCTGGTCGACCCCGCGCTTGTCGTCGATTTTCAGGAACGTCTCGACGCGGTCCGATCGGGCGCCGACGGCCTCGTGGGCCGCGTGGGCGGCCGCGAACAGTTCCTCGCTGTCGTCGGCTTCTATCACTGTGCCCATCGGCGTCGTCTCGTACGCCACGTCGAACTCGTCGAGCGCCGCCACCGCGTCGGCGACGTACGGGGCCATGCTCTCCTCGACGACCGGTGCGACGGACAGGAATCCGATGCAGGTCATACCGACAACTGGGGCCGGCGCGGTCCTAAGCGTGGTGACTCGCAGGGGACGTTGTAGATCATCCCCGGATAGCGCCGACCCCGCGGTCAGCCTCTACCGGCAAATCGCTACACCGGTCCGCTCACTCGTCGGTCTCGATGTCGAGATACGTCTCGTAGCTCTCGGCGACGGCCGTCGGCGTCCGGTAGCTCCGCCGCTCGGCGACCGCGGTGGTCAGGATGAACCCGGAAAGCAACACCGCCGCGATCGCGTTCGAGTCCGTCGCGTCCAGCGTGTCCAGCGTCCGATGGAACCAGAACAGGTCGGCCCACGGCGACGACTGGTGGAACTCGAACAGCGCCTCGCGGGCCACCGGACTCACCTGATGGAAGTCGGGGACCATCGCCCACCCACCGCCCGCGAGCACGATGGTCCGCGGATAGCTGACGTCCGGAACGAACAGCGTGACGGCCGCCGTGGTCAGCGCCGCGCCCACCACGAAGTGACCGATTGCGATAGACATACTCACAGTTCGGGCCGTATCGGTATGAACGTAGACAGTTCGTCGGGATAATATCCATATCACGAACATTTATTATCAGGCGACAAATCGATATATCAAATGGGTGGTGGGAGAGATTGCGTCCTCGTCGTCGAGGACAACGCCGAGCTCCGGCAGGCGTACCACCGGGTGCTCTCGGAGTTCTGCGCCGTCTCGACGGCCGCGAGCGGGGCGGACGCGGTCGAGACTATCACTGACGACACCGACGTCGTCGTCCTCGACCGACCGCTCCCGGCGGTGACTGTCGACACGCTCGTCAGCGAACTCAAGAATAGACACCACGACTGCTACGTGGCCATGGTGACCGGCGTGGCGCCGCCGTTCGATATCAGCCGGCTGGGCGTCGACGACTATCTCGTCAGGCCCCTGACCATCGAGCAGTTGCGAGACACCGTCGACCGGCTCTTCTCGCTGGCCGAGTACGACGCCGCCTACCGAACACTGAGTCAGAAGCGCGTCGAAAAGAGCGTCAGGGTCCGGGAACAGGCGTCGACGGAGCTCCGACACAGCCCCGAAATCGACCGTCTCTCTACCGAAATCGAACGCCTGGAGACCGAAATCGAGCGGTTAGAGGCCGAGATAGACGAGCAGGTCGAGACGCTCGGAGGGATGCGACCGGGAGACTGACCCAGTGAGCGACGCGGCCCCACGTCTACAGGCTATGCGCCGACTGGGATTTGAACCGCGCGAAGACGGTCCTGCTCGCTCACTTCGTTCGCTGTGCGGGCTGCGACTTCTCTCCTTCAAATCCAAGTGCGATTTCGCCTCGAAACGCGACTCACTACGCTCGTCGGTTTGCTTCGGCAGAAATGCGCTGGCTGGGATTTGAACCGGAGCCAGACGGTCGTCCTCACTCGCTGCGGGCGCTGCGTCTGGCAGGGCTCAAATCCAGAACGATTTCACAACATCCAGTACGCAGCGCGATGAAACGCGCCGCTTGAAACTTTGGATGACGAGAAATGCGCTGGCTGGGATTTGAACCCAGGTTGTGACCATGGCAAGGTCACGTGATACCAACTACACTACCAGCGCGCATCGTCTCGCACGTCGCCTCTCTGCATTCCAATGTGGCGAGGGTGATAGTAAAAAGCCTTGCGTTTCGCGGGGAAAATTGGGGGGCAGCGTGGGTATCCTGGTGCCAACTGGTATGCACACTGGGCCCACACCGACAGCTTTCGGAAGCGGCAATCGGCGTGCGGGCCGTTCGCACGCCACGGGCGTCGAGGGTGCGTGTGAACGCATGCCAACGCGTGCGCGAAGCGGGGTCTTTTTACCGTAGGACCGGAGATGTATCGCTACAGTCTAGTGGCGTGACGTGGAAGCGTCACGGCATGACGACCAGCGTACTCGTGCCCGACTCCCTCACACGGGAAGCCGAGGACAGACGCGAGGCGACTCGCAAACTGGGATACGTGGCCCGCGCGGCCACCGTGTTCCGGGTCGATCGGCTGACGGTGTTCCCCGACCCCGATGGTCAGGGGAAATGGGAAGACGGGTTCGTCGAAACCGTGCTGCGGTACGCCGCGACGCCGCCGCACCTCCGAAAGGAGATGTGGGGCAAGCGGGACGAACTAGAGTACGTCGGCGTCCTGCCGCCGCTCCGCGTGCGTTCACAGACCGGCTCCGGATCCGAGGGTTCGGGGTCGTTAAGACAGGGAATCGTGACCGAGGTCGGAGCTGATGGGCGCGTCCGGGTCAATTGCGGCATGCAACACCCGATCTCCCTCCCCGTTCCAGCGGATATGGACGTGGGAGCCGGGGAGCGCGTGACCGTCAGGGTCTCTTCGCGACGGCCGGTCCGGGCGAAACTCGTCGACCACCCCACGCCGGGGTTCGACGTCGTTTCCGCGGACCTCGATACGGCACTCTCGCGTGACGACGCCGGACTCACCATCGCATCGTCGCGATACGGTGAGCTGGCAACGACTCGTCGGCTCGGCCGTCTGGCCGAACGGCGGGACCGCGAGGGCGGCATGACAGTCGCCTTCGGGGCACCCGAGCGTGGGTTACCGTCGATACTCGACGTGGACCCGGGCTCCGTCGGCAGAGACCAAGCAGATGACGAATCCACAGGGTTCGACCTCTGGCTGAATACGGTTCCGAACCAGGGCAGCGAGGTCGTGCGAACGGAAGAAGCACTGTTCGCCTCTCTCGCCTGTCTAACCCTCACGGAGTAAACGAATGCCACAACCAAGCAGACCACGCAAAGGCTCGCTGGGCTTCGGCCCGCGCAAGCGCTCGACGAGCGAGACGCCTCGCTTCAACAGCTGGCCGTCCGACGACGGACAGCCGGGCGTCCAGGGGTTCGCCGGCTACAAGGCGGGCATGACACACGTCGTGCTCGTCAACGACGAACCTAACTCCCCCCGCGAAGGGATGGAGGAGACTGTCCCGGTGACAGTCGTCGAGACGCCGCCGATGCGCGCCGTCGCCCTGCGTGCGTACGAAGACACGCCGTACGGTCAGCGTCCGCTGACGGAGGTTTGGACCGACGAGTTCCATTCGGATCTCGACCGGACCCTGAACCTGCCGGAGGACCACGACCCGGACGCTGCTGAGGAACAGGTACGAGACGCTCTCGAAGCCGGCACTCTCGGGGACGTGCGACTGATTACGCACACCGTCCCTGACGCCGTCCCGAGCGTCCCGAAGAAAAAGCCCGACGTGATGGAGACTCGCGTCGGCGGTGGGTCCCTCGAGGACCGCCTCAGTCACGCCCTCGAACTCGTCGACGACGGTGGCGAGCACTCGATGAACGACGTCTTCCGCGCCGGTGAGTACACCGACATCGCGGGCGTCACCAAGGGCAAGGGGACACAGGGTCCCGTCAAGCGCTGGGGCGTCCAGAAGCGGAAGGGGAAACACGCCCGTCAGGGCTGGCGGCGCCGAATCGGTAACCTCGGCCCGTGGAACCCATCTCGCGTGCGCTCGACGGTCCCCCAGCAGGGGCAGACCGGCTACCACCAGCGCACCGAACTGAACAAGCGCCTCATCGACATCGGCGAGGGCGACGACGCCTCCGTCGACGGCGGCTTCGTCAACTACGGCGAGGTCGACGGTCCGTACACGCTCGTGAAGGGCTCGGTGCCCGGTCCGGACAAGCGTCTGGTCCGGTTCCGGCCCGCAGTACGGCCCAACGACCAGCCGCGCCTCGACCCCGAGGTGCGCTTCGTCTCCACGGAATCGAATCAGGGATAATCCATGCAGGCAACTATCTACAATCTGGACGGCGAGGCCGACGGCGAGGTCGAGCTCCCCGATGTCTTCGAGACACCGGTGCGCTCGGACCTCATCGCCAAGGCCGTACACGCCGCCCAGGCAAACCGAAAGCAGGACTACGGGGCCGACGAGTACGCCGGCCTCCGAACGCCCGCAGAGTCGTTCGGTAGCGGTCGCGGTCAGGCACACGTCCCACAGCAGGACGGTCGTGCCCGCCGCGTCCCACAGGCGGTCAAGGGCCGCGCGGCCCACCCGCCGAAAGCCGAGAAAGACCGCTCCGTCGACATCAACGACAAGGAGCGCCAGCTGGCCGTCCGGTCGGCACTCGCCGCCACGACGGACGCCGAACTCGTCGCCGAGCGCGGCCACGAGTTCGACCGCGACGAGGTCCCCGTCGTCGTCTCCGACGACTTCGAGGACCTGGTCAAGACGCAGGAGGTGCTCGGACTGCTCGAAGCGCTCGACGTCGACGCCGACATCGAGCGCGCCGACGACACGAAGATCAAAGCTGGCAAGGGTTCGATGCGCGGCCGGAAGTACCGCCGCCCATCGTCGATCCTGTTCGTGACCAGCGACGAGCCCTCGAAGGCCGCCCGCAACCTCGCGGGCGTCGACGTGGCCACGGCCCGGGAGGTCAACACGGAAGACCTCGCGCCCGGCGCCGCGCCCGGTCGACTCACTGTCTTCACCGAGTCCGCCATCGAGGAGGTCGGTTCCCGATGAGTTCTGTTGCACGCTTCGCGCGCAACAACCTCATTGGTCTCACCAGAGGTGAGAACAAATGAGCTGGGACGTCATCAAGTACCCACACGTCACCGAGAAGGCGATGAACGACATGGACTTCCAGAACAAGCTCCAGTTCGTCGTCGACGACAACGCTGGGAAGCCCGAGGTCGCGGAGGCCGTCGAGACCCAGTACGACGTGACCGTCATCAACGTGAACACGCAGAACACGATGGACGGCGAAAAGAAGGCCGTCGTTCGCCTCTCCGAGGACGACGACGCCCAGGAAGTCGCCTCCAGAATCGGGGTGTTCTAACGATGGGACGACGAATTCAGGGACAACGACGCGGTCGCGGGACGTCCACGTTCCGGGCGCCCTCCCACCGCTACAAAGCAGACCTGGAGCACCGAAAAGTCGAAGACGGCGACGTCATCTCCGGCACCGTGGTCGACATCGAACACGACCCGGCCCGCTCGGCACCCATCGCCGCCGTCGAGTTCGAGGACGACGACCACCGCCTCGTGCTCGCGCCGGAAGGCGTGGGCGTGGGCGACGAACTGCAGGTCGGCGTCAGCGCCGAAATCGCCCCCGGGAACACGCTCCCACTCGCGGAGATTCCCGAGGGTGTGCCGGTGTGTAACGTCGAGTCCAGCCCCGGCGACGGTGGGCGCTTTGCCCGCTCGTCGGGCGTCAACGCGACGCTGCTGACCCACGACCGCAACGTGGCAGTCGTCAAACTCCCCTCCGGGGAGATGAAGCGACTGGACCCGCAGTGTCGCGCGACCATCGGCGTCGTCGCCGGTGGCGGCCGAACGGACAAGCCGTTCGTCAAGGCCGGCAAGAAGCATCACAAGATGAAAGCCCGCGGGACGAAGTACCCACGCGTCCGTGGTGTCGCGATGAACGCCGTCGACCACCCCTTCGGTGGCGGTGGCCGACAGCACCCCGGCAAGCCAAAGTCCATCTCCCGCAACGCCCCACCGGGCCGCAAAGTCGGGGACATCGCCTCGAAGCGGACCGGTCGAGGTGGTAACGAATGAGTTCAGAGTATCAAATCGGCCACGAAGGGGAGTTCTCCTTCCGAGGCCACACGCTCGACGAGCTGCAGGACATGGAGCTCGAGGAAGTCGCGGAACTGCTCCCCGCACGCCAGCGGCGAAGTATCCAGCGCGGTCTGACCGAGGAAAAGCAGAAGCTCCTCGAAAAGGCCCGTGGCGCCGAGGAGGAGGCGACGGCCAACGACCCCATCCGCACGCACCTGCGCGACATGCCGGTGCTGCCGGTGATGGTCGACCTGACCTTCGCCGTCCACAACGGCCAGTCGTTCGAGCGCGTGCGAGTCGAGCCCGAGATGCTCGGCCACTACCTCGGTGAGTTCCAGCTCACCCGCAACTCGGTCGAACACGGTCAGGCCGGTATCGGGGCGACACGCTCCTCGAAATTCGTACCGCTCAAGTAATCATGGGAATCAGCTACTCAGTCGACGCCGACCCGGACACCACCGCGAAAGCGATGCTCCGAGAGCGGCAGATGAGCAACAAGCACAGCAAGGCCATCGCCCGCGAGATCAAGGGCAAGACGGCCGGCGAGGCCGTCGAGTTCCTCGAAGCGGTCATCGAGGGCGACCAGCCGGTCGCGTTCAAACAGCACAACTCCGGCGTCGGCCACAAATCGAAGGTCGACGGCTGGGACGCGGGGCGCTACCCGCAGAAGGCCAGCGAGGCCTTCATCGACCTGCTGGAGAACGCAATCGGGAACGCCGACCACCAGGGCTTCGACGGTGAAGCCATGGAGATCATGCACGTCGCCGCCCACAAGGTCGGCGAGTCGCAGGGTCGCAAACCGCGTGCGATGGGCCGGGCATCCGCCTGGAACTCCACGCTGGTCGACGTCGAACTCGTCCTCGAGGAGGTCGACAGCTAATGGCCGACGAACAGCAGTTCATCGAGGACGGACTCCAGCGGACCCAGATCGACGAGTTCTTCGCGGACGAACTCGGTCGCGCCGGCTACGGCGGCATGGATGTCGCCAAGACGCCGATGGGGACCCAGATCGTCCTGAAAGCCGAGAAGCCCGGGATGGTCATCGGCAAGGGCGGGAAGAACATCCGCAAGATCACGACGGAACTCGAGGAGCGGTTCAACCTCGACGACCCACAGATCGACGTCCAGGAAGTCGAGGAGCCGGACCTCAACGCCCGCATCGTCGCGGACCGTCTGGGCAACGCCCTCGAACGCGGCTGGTACTTCCGGAAGGCCGGTCACACCACCATCGACCGAATCATGGAGGCCGGCGCGAAGGGCGCCGAAATCGTCCTCTCCGGGAAGGTCACCGGTGCTCGCTCGCGCGTCGAGAAGTTCAACCGCGGCTACATCAAGCACAACGGTGAGCCCGCCGAGGACATCGTCGACAGCGGTGTCGGCGTCGCCGTGATGAAGCTCGGGACCATCGGCGTGCGCGTGAAGATTATCCCGCCGAACGCGGAACTCCCCGACGACTTCGAGATCTACGACGACGTCGAGGTCGAGGACTACGTCGCCGACACGGACGGCGAGAGCGTCGAGGAACTCCTCGAAGGCGAGCCGGAGGAGGCCGACGAGGCCGACGAGGCGGCTGTCGAAGCCGCCGACGCCGACGAGACCGCTCCCGACGAAGAGGTCATCGAGGAGGAGGTCGACGTCCCGACCGACGACGATGTCGAGGACGTCGACGTCGACGAACTCGAAGACGCCGTCGACGAAGAGCTCGACGAGGACGTCGAAGCGGAAGCCGAGGAGCTCATGGACGAGATGGACGACGCGGACACCGAGGACGACGAGGAGGCTGACGAATAATGGCCGTCCTCCACGTCCAGGAGATCCGCGACATGACCCCCGCCGAGCGAGAGGGGGAACTCGACGAGCTCAAGACGGAACTGCTCAACGCCCGGGCCGTGCAGGCCGCGGGTGGCGCCCCGGAGAACCCGGGCCGCATCAAGGAACTGAAGAAGGCCATCGCCCGAATCAAGACGATTCAGGGCGAAGAAGGCGACCTCCAGTCGGAGGACGAATAATGCCACTGACACCCGAGACGCTCACACGACACGAACTCGTCGGCCTCGACGTCGAGGTCGTCGCTGCGTCCAACCCGGACGCGATCGGTATCAGCGGCTCGGTCGTCATGGAGACGACCCAGCTGCTGTCCGTCGAGCGAGACACTCGGGTGTGGCACGTGCCGAAGGCGGACGCGACGTTCGCGTTCACCCTCGACGGCGGACAGCGGGTCCGCGTCGACGGCGAGCGACTCGTCGCCCGTCCCGCTCGACGCACAGCGAACGCAGGTGATTCCAAATGGCGCTAGGACTGAACGTACAGGAACCGGAGACGACCTGTTCCGACCCTAACTGCCCGTTCCACGGAGAGCTCTCCGTGCGCGGTCAGACACTGGACGGAACGGTCGCTTCCACTGACATGGAGAAGACCGTCGTCGTCGAACGCGAGTACGACGTGAAGGTGCCGAAATACGACCGCTTTATGAAGCGGCGGAGCCGCGTTCCGGCTCACGCACCGGACTGTCTCGACCTCGCGGTCGGTGACACGGTCACGATAGCAGAGTGTCGACCGCTCTCGAAGACCAAGAGCCACGTCGTCGTGGCGATCGAGGACGGTGAGCAATAATGGAGGCGCTCAACGCTGACGTCACCCAGGGCCTGGAGAAGGGCTCGCTGATAACGTGTGCCGACAACACGGGCGCACGCCAGCTGAAAGTCATCTCCGTCCACGGCTACTCGGGGACGAAGAACCGCCATCCGAAGGCGGGGCTGGGCGACAAGATCACGGTCTCGGTCACCAAGGGGACGCCCGAAATGCGTCGTCAGGTGCTCGAAGCCGTCGTCGTCCGCCAGCGAAAGCCGATCCGCCGTCCCGACGGCACCCGCGTCAAGTTCGAGGACAACGCGGCTGTCATCGTCGACGAGAACGAGGACCCGCGCGGGACCGAGCTGAAAGGGCCCATCTCGCGGGAAGTCGCGGAACGGTTCGGGAGTGTCGCCTCCGCAGCGACGATGATCGTATAGAACCATGACAACACAACCAGACAAACAGCGAACGAGTCAACGAGACGCCCCGCTGCACGAGCGACACAAGCAGGTGCGGGCCACGCTGTCGGCCGACCTCCGCGAGGAGTACGGCCAGCGCAACGTCCGCGTCAACTCAGGGGACACCGTCGAGGTGCTCCGTGGCGACTACGCCGGCGAGGACGGGGAAGTCCTCACTGTCGACCTGCAGGACGCCGTCATCCACGTGGAAGACGTCACCCTGGAGACCACCGACGGTGAAGAGGTCCCCCGCCCGCTCGACACCTCGAACGTCCGGGTCACGGACCTGAACCTCGAGGACGACCGCCGGGAAGCGCGTCTCGAATCGGAGGATGATTCCGCATGAGCAAGCATCAAAAGCGCCTGTCGGTGCCAAACAGCTGGCCCGTCGAGCGCAAGACGGCAACGTTTACGGTCAAGGCCGGCGCCGGCCCGCACGGTGAGTCGGGGGTCCCCCTGCTCATCGTCCTGCGGGACGTGCTGGGCTACGCCGACAACCGGAAGGAAGCGCGCTACGCGCTCAACGAGGACAACGTCCTCATCAACGGGAAGGCGGTCTCCGACGAGGAACGCCCCGTCGGGATGTTCGACATCCTCGCGTTCACCCAGCGAGAGGAGTACTACCGTGTCTTCCCCGGCGAGGGCGGTCGGCTGGCGCTGACGGCTATCGAGCCCGACGCCGCCGAGTCCAAGCTCGGGAAGATCGTCAACAAGACGCAGGTTCCCGGTGGCGACGTCCAGCTCGGTCTCCACGACGGCGAGACGCTCGTCGTCGAGGACGCCGACGACTACTCCGGCGGCGACTCCGTCGTCGTCGACAACGAGACCAGCGAGGTCATCGCCCACTTCGAGTACGAAGAGGGCGCACTCGTCACGGCCGTCGACGGCGCACACGCCGGCGAAATCGGCCAGATCGACGAGATTCAGGTGACGCCCGGCTCGGCACAGAACAACGTGCTGGTCTCGCAAGAGGACGGCGACGGCTTCGAGACGGTCGAAGAGTACGTCGTCGTCATCGACGAGAACTTCACGGGTGATGACGATGAGTAGCGACGCCGACTCGGCCGACTTCCACGAGATGCGCGAACCGAGCATCGAGAAGGTCGTCGTCCACATGGGTATCGGCCACGGTGGCCAGGACCTGGCCAACGCCGAGGACATCCTCGGCGAGATTACCGGCCAGAGCCCCGTTCGGACGCGAGCCAAGCGGACTGTCGGCGAGTTCGAGATCCGCGAGGGCGACCCAATCGGCGCGAAGGTCACGCTGCGTGACGAGACCGCCGCCGAGTTCCTCGAGACCGCGCTGGGACTTGCCGAGCTCTCGTCGTCGCAGTTCGACGACACCGGCAACTTCAGCTTCGGCGTCGAGGAACACACGGAGTTCCCGAGCCAGGAGTACGACCCGTCCATCGGAATCTACGGGCTGGACGTGACGGTCAACCTCGTCCGCCCCGGCTACCGCGTCGCAAAGCGGGACAAGGCGTCCCGCTCGATTCCGTCCAACCATCGACTCAACCCCGACGACGCCGTCGCCTTCATCGAGTCGACCTTCGACGTCGAGGTGAGCGAATGAGCGAAAGTGAAACCCAAACAGCAGACCGGACCGGCCAGCTGGAGTCCTGCCAGCGCTGCGGGCGCGAGCAGGGTCTCGTCGGCAAGTACGACATCTGGCTGTGTCGCCAGTGCTTCCGGGAGATCTCCCGGGGCATGGGCTTCAAGAAGTACAGCTAACAATGACAGGAAACGACCCATTCGCCAACGCACTGTCGGCACTCGACAACGCCGAGAGCGTCGGGCATCTGGAGCAGACGGTAGCGCCCGCCTCGAACGAAATCGGTAGCGTGCTCGAGGTCTTCTACGACCGCGGGTACATCGACGGATTCAGTTTCGTCGACGACGGCAAAGCCGGTGAGTTCGAGGTCGAACTGAAAGGTGCCATCAACGAGTGTGGCCCGGTCAAGCCCCGCTACTCTGCGGGCGCAGACGAGTTCGAGAAGTGGGAGAAGCGGTTCCTCCCCGCCCGTGACTACGGGACCCTCGTCGTGACGACCAGCCACGGAATCATGAGCCACTACGAGGCTCGTGAGGAAGGCGTCGGTGGCCAAGTAATCGCGTACGTGTACTAACAATGCCACGAGTAGAACTGGAGATTCCGGAGGACGTGTCCGTCTCCCAGGACCATCTCGACCTCACGGTCGAGGGTCCCCAGGGGAGCGTCACACGTCGGCTCTGGTATCCCGACATCGACGTCACAGTCGAGGACGACGCCGTTGCGGTCGAGTCCAGCGAGGACGATGCCAAGACGATGTCGACCATCGGGACCTTCGAGAGCCACATCGAGAACATGTTCCACGGCGTGACCGAGGGATGGGAGTACGAGATGGAAGTCTTCTACTCTCACTTCCCGATGCAGGTCAACGTCGAGGGTGACGAAGTCGTCATCGAGAACTTCCTCGGCGAGAAGGCCGCCCGTCGGACCACCGTCCACGGTGCGACCGACGTGTCGGTCGACGGCGAGGAACTGACCGTCACCGGCCCCGACATCGAGGCCGTCGGTCAGACCGCCGCGGACATCGAACAGCTCACACGCATCAACGACAAGGACGTGCGTGTGTTCCAGGACGGGGTGTACATCACCCAGAAACCGAACCGAGGTGACGCCTGATGGCAGATGACGAATCCAACGACGAGGCAGTCGAGGCCCAGGAACTGACCGACATCAGCGGCGTCGGCGACGCCAAGGCCGAGTCGCTTCGCGAGGCGGGCTTCGAGACGGTCGACGACGTCCGCGCCGCGGACCAGTCCGAACTGGCCGAGGCCGACGGCGTCGGGAACGCTCTCGCCGCCCGAATCAAGGCCGACGTCGGCGGTCTCGAAGTCGAGACCGAGACCGAGGCCGAGGTCGAAGAGGAAGGCGAGGAGGAGGCCGAGGCAGGGGCGGACGTGGAGACGGAACTCCAGCCCCGCGGTCTCACCGAGAAGACGCCGGACCTCGACGACGAGACGGCCCGACTGCTGGCCCAGCGACACCGCGTCGGCGGCCCGCAGTTCAACCGACAGGACCACCACAAGAAAAAGCGCGTTTCGACGTCCTGGCGGCGCCCGCGCGGCCAACTCTCGAAACAGCGCCGCGGTATCAAAGGCAAGGGTGCCACCGTCGAAGCCGGCTTCCGAACGCCGAAGGCGGCCCGCGGCAAACACCCCTCGGGCTTCGAGGAAGTCCGCGTCCACAACGTGGACGATCTGGAGGGCGTCGACGGCGACGTCGAAGCCGTCCGAATCGCCTCGAAGGTCGGCGCCCGCAAGCGCGAGCGCATCGAAGAAGAGGCCGAGGACGCGGGCGTCCGCGTGCTCAACCCCACCTACGTCGAAGTCGAGGTGACCGAGGAATGACGGATCTCTCCGCACAGAAGCGACTCGCATCGGACATCCTCGACGTCGGGAAGAACCGCGTCTGGTTCAACCCCGAGCGTCAGGGAGACATCGCCGACGCCATCACTCGCGAGGACGTTCGCGAGCTGGTCGACGAAGGCGCTATCACGGCCAAAGACAAGAAGGGCAACTCCCGCGGTCGCGCTCGCGAACGCAAGGAGAAACAGGCCTACGGCCACCAGAAGGGAGCCGGTTCCCGGAAGGGGAAGGCCGGTGCCCGACAGAACAAGAAGAAAGACTGGGAGTCCCGCATTCGCGCACAGCGGTCGAAGCTGCGCGAACTGCGTGACGACGGCACGCTGTCGAAGTCCGTCTACCGCGACCTGTACGACAAGGCCGGCGGTGGCGAGTTCGACAGTGTCGCCGATCTCGAACGATACATCGACGCAAACCACGGTGACGAATAATGGCGACAGGACCACGATACAAGGTGCCGATGCGGCGACGCCGCGAGGCCCGAACAGATTACCATCAGCGGTTGCGCCTGCTGAAATCCGGCAAGCCCCGTCTCGTCGCTCGAAAGAGCAACAAGCACACCAGGGCGCAGCTGGTGACCCTCGGGCCCGAGGGCGACCGCACGCTGGCGGCCGCACAGTCCGGTGACCTGGCGGAGTACGGCTGGGAGGCGCCGACGGGCAACATGCCCGCGGCCTACCTCACCGGCCTGCTCGCCGGGCTCCGCGCGCTGGACGCGGGCGTCGAGGAAGCGGTGCTCGACATCGGCCTCAACACACCGACCCCCGGAAGCAAAGTGTTCGCAATACAGGAAGGCGCAATCGACGCCGGCCTCGAAGTCCCGCACAACGACGACGTGCTCGCCGACTGGCAGCGCACGCGCGGTAGCCACATCGCCGAGTACGCCGAGCAGCTGGACGAACCGCTGTACAGCGGTGACTTCGACGCAGCAGACCTCCCGGAGCATTTCGACGATGTCCGGGAGACCCTACTGGAAGGTGACATCGAACTATGAGTGGTAACAACGGCTGGGAACCCCGGACACGCCTCGGCAAGCAGGTTGTCGAGGGCGAAATCGACTCCATGACGGAGGCGCTGAACTCGGGTCTTCCCCTGAAAGAATCGGAAGTCGTCGACCAGCTCGTTCCCGATCTGGAAGACGAAGTGCTGGACATCAACATGGTCCAGCGGATGACCGACTCCGGCCGGCGGGTGAAGTTCCGCTGTGTCGTCGCAGTCGGCAACCGCGACGGGCTGGTCGGCTACGCAGAAGGGCGTGACGACCAGGTCGGCGGTGCCATCCAGAAGGCCATCGACGTGGCCAAACTGAACATCATCGACGTCTCCCGCGGCTGCGGGTCCTGGGAGTGTGGCTGTGGCCGTCCACACACGGTCGCGCTGCGCACCGAGGGCAAGGCCGGGAGCGTCGAGGTCGAGCTCCAGCCCGCCCCGCGCGGTCTGGGTCTCGCGGGCGGGGAGACCGTCCGCAAGGTGCTCGAACTCGCCGGTATCGAGGACATCTGGACCCGCTCGTCGGGTAACACGCGAACCACGGTCAACTTCGCGAAGGCGACGTTCAACGCCCTGCAGAACACGGCCGAGGCCCGCGTCCCCGAGCGCACCTTCGAGAAGCGAGAGGTGATCGAGTGATGCACGCACTCGTCCAGATCCGCGGCGACGTGAACATGGATACGGACATCCACGACACGCTGAAGATGCTGAACGTCCACCACGTCAACCACTGTACGTTCGTCCCCGATACGGACACGTACAGCGGGATGGTGACGAAGGTCAACGACTTCGTCGCCTTCGGTGAACCCAGCCAGAAGACGGTCGAGCTGCTCATCGAGACGCGCGCCGAGCCCGCCGAGGGCGACGCCGACGTCGACGACGAGTGGGTCGCCGAGAACACCGAGTTCGACGACATCGAGGGACTGGCGTGGGCGCTGGTCTCCGAGGAGACGACGCTGCAAGAGCAGGGTCTCTCCCCGACACTCCGTCTGCACCCGCCACGTGGCGGCCACGACGGCATCAAACACCCAACGAAGGAGGGCGGTGAACTCGGTCGACACGACACCGAGGGCATCGACGCGCTCCTGGAGGCGATGCGATAATGACGAGCAAGAAACGACGACAGCGCGGCTCGCGTACGCACGGTGGCGGCTCGCACAAGAACCGACGCGGTGCCGGTCACCGCGGTGGTCGCGGTGCGGCTGGCCGCGACAAACACGAGTTCCACAACTACGAACCGCTCGGCAAGAGCGGCTTCAAGCGTCCCCAGAAGGTCCAAGAGGAGGTCGCGACGGTCGACGTCCGCGAACTCGACGAGGACGCTCCGCTGCTCGTGGCCGACGGGCTCGCAGAGGACGCCGGCGACGGCTACATCATCGACGCCCGCGAGGTCGTCGACGAGTCCGACGACGCCGACCTGGTGAAGGTGCTGGGGTCGGGGCAGGTTCGCAACGAGCTCACCGTCATCGCCGACGACTTCTCCGACGGCGCCGTCGAGAAAGTCGAGGCCGCCGGTGGCACCACGAAACTGACTGACTTCGGTGAGGAGCGCCAGGAGAGCGCCGACACCGAAGACGACGCGGACGACGAGGAGTAAGGAATTATGAGCTGGAAGGACACCGCCGAACCGCTGCTCGTCCGCATGCCCGCAGTCCGTCGTCCGGAAGGACACGTCCCGTTCAAGCGGAAGCTGGCCTGGACGGGCGGCGTGTTGATACTGTATTTCTTCCTGACGAACGTGAAGCTGTTCGGCCTCGATATCGACGCGAGCCAGCAGGTCTTCGGACAGTTCGCGTCGATTCTGGCGTCGGGGCAGGGGAGTATCATGCAGCTGGGTATCGGACCCATCGTCACCGCCTCCATCGTGTTGCAGTTGCTCGGTGGGGCCAACCTGCTCGGCTTGAATACGCAGGACGACCCGCGCGACCAGATCCTCTATCAGGGGCTCCAGAAGCTGCTGGTGCTCGTGATGATCTGCCTGACCGGCATCCCGATGGTGTTCGCGGCGGACTTCCTGCCGCCGAACATGGCCGTTGCGTCGTCGCTCGGCATCGGTGCGGACGGCGTGCGGGCGCTCATCTTCGCCCAGATGTTCGTCGGCGGTGTCCTCATCCTCTTCATGGACGAGGTCATCTCCAAGTGGGGCGTCGGCTCCGGTATCGGCCTGTTCATCGTCGCCGGCGTGAGTCAGCGACTGCTGGGCGGACTGCTGTCGACCCCGTTCCTCGGCAATCAGAACGGGATCCTCTACACGTGGTATCTGTACATCACGGGACAGCAGGCGACCGGTCCGGTGCTCGCAATCGACGGGCTGCAGACGCTGTTCCTCTCGCCCGGCGGCGGCCGACTGCTCGCGTTGCTGACGACGCTGCTCATCTTCGCAGTCGTCGTCTACGCCGAGTCGGTGCGCGTCGAGATTCCGCTCTCGAACGCCCGGGTGAAAGGCGCGCGCGGTCGCTTCCCGGTGAAGCTCATCTACGCGAGCGTCCTGCCGATGATCCTCGTCCGGGCGCTCCAGCAGAACATCCAGTTCCTGGGCCAGATCCTCAACGACCAGCTCGGGAGCCTGCCGGCGTGGCTGGGCGTCTACAACAACAACGGACAGCCAGTGGGCGGGTTCTTCTACTACCTGAACCCCATCCAGTCGCCCGGTGACTGGATGTGGTTCCTCGACGCGACGACGAACCCGGTCTGGCAGATCCTCATCCGCATCGGCGTGGACCTGACGTTCATGCTGATCGGTGGGGCCATCTTCGCCGTCTTCTGGGTCGAAACCACGGACATGGGCCCGGAAGCCACCGCGAAGCAGATTCACAACTCCGGGATGCAGATTCCCGGCTTCCGCCAGAACGTCGGCGTCATCGAGAAGGTGCTCGAACGCTACATTCCGCAGGTCACCGTCATCGGCGGTGCCCTCGTCGGACTGCTGGCCGTCATGGCGAACATGATGGGCACCATCGGTAACGTCTCCGGTACGGGCCTGCTGCTGACGGTCTCCATCACGTACAAGCTGTACGAGGAGATCGCCGAGGAGCAGCTCATGGAGATGCACCCGATGATGCGCCAGATGTTCGGATAGGATTACAATCCTGTTTCGATCGGTGGCTTGAATCCACCAACTCCGGCGGTACACTTCTTTGCGAACGTCATAATTATCTAGCAGCAGCACCCGTCCGACGCACGAACCGGCCTACGTCACGAGGAGTTCGTCCACGCGCTCCCGCTCTGCTTCACCGGACACGCCCGAGTCGACGGCCCGAAGCCAATCCACTCGGTGCGTCTCTGCGTTCGTATCTCGGGTGTAATCGGTTATCTCGTCATTTCGAACGAGGATTGGGTCTCGTCGGTGGTACGGCCATCTCCCGCATCTCATCTTGGATGCTATTCAGTCACTCGTGGACCCCATCTATGTCGACATCGGTACCGGAGTCGGGTTGTCGGCCTCGACGCCCACGCTAATGAAGTGGGTCGGCGAACGGGACTCGGGTTTTCTCTCCGGGTTACTCGTAGGTCCGATGGAGCCTTCAGTCACACCTATCGAGACCACTCCTCACTTACGAATATGAAACTCATTTTGAACCCGGGAAGCGATAAAGTGTCCACAGCTCACGAAACCGCCACTGTGATCGGGCTACTCGCAAAAGGCCAAATTTACCGCCCCTTAGCGATTCTGGAGCAATCCACTATGCGATTATGAACCAAAGCAACCCCAAAGTCTATAATAACCACAGCACTACCCCACCGTATGAGCGAACACGCCACTCGGAATCACCAGTTCGACGACGTTCAGGTGGCTCTCGACGCCTTCAAAAGTGGCGCGATCGGTGAATCACTCATTATGCGCCAGTTTGGGGACGTCCCGGGTATTGAGCGTTCTATCGCCGTTGCCAAAGCAGAGCGGACTAACGTGAAGAGTCGAGACGATGTTGCTGATGTGGTGACTGAAGGCGTAGAGTTGTAGAATCGGTTCTCCTCTTTAATGTGTGCTGTCGTTCTTATCGATACAGATTCACTCCTCGGTCTCGTATATTCGAGAGTCGGTCAGCTTTATTTAAAGAAGGCAAACTCTCTCCGGATCACGGCGGGGGTAAAAGAAGAGATCTGCGGACTGCAAAGCAACAGCGATACTAAAACCGCTGCACAAGAGGTGGAATCCTGCCTCAGAGCGAACTCACACGTTGATTTCGATACTGCACTCACGCAGCACCGGGTCGCTCACGACAGTGGAGATGACACAAAAGGTGAACAGAGTATCCACGATTATATCATGTATGGGGACAAAGATGTGGCAGTTGTGTTGTTTTTTGACAGTGACATGAAGAACGTTATGGGTCGACTGAATTACCCTCCCCCAAGGTTCGACGTTGTCAGTTCGGTTTTCACATATTTAGATAGCCAACTGACAGAGCAACAAAAGCGCGAAGAAACGGGTAAGATAGCGAATGGGCGAGATTGGCTGTCAAAACGGAACCTCACCGACTTGTTCGTCGAATCTGACATTATGACCCGTGGAAACTTCGACTACTGTGCTATGCGTCAGTTTTGTACCAGACAGATTCCCGACCTCTAATCGTTGTAATATACTGCACCAATCCAATCATTTCTAGCTATCTGCTAGGTCCTTTTCACTATAGTGTGGAACGCGATAGTAACATCCTGTTTGAATCTTGGCGTATAATGTGCCAGATGTTCGGCTGAGCCAGCCGACAATCCGCTCACCGGTACTATTTCTCTCGTCCACACTGACCCGCCAGCGGCGCGTCTGTGCTGACACAGTGGGTCGGTCTGTGAGGACTGTCAGGCGGACCTGCGGGAGGTGGCTATGGACGCGACCGTGGTACACGAGCAGACAGAAACTGCCGCGTACGCGTCTGACGGCTGCCGAAGCCACGTGCCCATCGGACTGTGGCCCGCGGCCGAGAAACGGTTATTACCGACGCAGCCGAACAGACGTGCCAATGAGTGAGACACCGTCGGAGCGGTCGGCCGATGAACAGCGGATTCTCGATTCGATGTGTGAGCACCGCGACCCCGAGTGGGTGGCGGACAACGCCGAGCTGATTCTGACACAGGCACGGCTGGTCGGGGACCTCTAACCGATCGATTGCCGCGCCGGTCCGCTCGACTTCGTGGCCGAGCTACAACCCGAGCGCTCGACGCGATGGCGGACAGTATCTACCGGGCCCGCGACCTATCGCGCTTCCCAGCTGTACAGCTCCGCTTCTATCTCGTTGTTCAGCGCGCGGAGCGCGTCGTCGACGTCGTCGCCGACGGGCATCTCGGCCCGGGCCTGTTCGATGATGCCCCGGACCTCCGGGAACGGCCCCATCTGGGCCCCGTTGGTCGCGGGCGTGTCCGAGGACTGCTGGAACTGGTCGAAGGCGGTGGCGAAGTGCGGGTTCTCCTCGAACCACCCCTCGCTTCGCAGCAGGTCGGCCGCGCCGTCACAGACGGGGAAGTACCCCGTTTCGCGGTGCCAGCGTGCCTGTTGTTCCGGTTCGAGCAGCCACGCCAGGAACTCGCCGGCGGCCTGTTCGACCTGCGGGTCGAGCTCGTCGCCGATCCACAGCGAGGCGCCGCCGACGAGGACACCGTTGCGCTCGTCGAGCACCGGTAGATAGCCGGTTTTCAGCTCGAAGTCGGCGCCGGACTGGATGCTTCCCAGCGACGAGGTCGACCCGACGAGCATGGCCGCACGCCCGTCGTGGAACGCCTTCTTGGCCTTCCCGCGGGCCTTGATACCGCTGTTGTGGTAGAGGCCGTCGGCCTCCATATCGGTCCACCACTGGAAGAACTCGCGGCCGAAGTCGCTGTCGAGGTGTGCCTTGTCGGGCACGCCGGCCCGGCCGTTCTGCTCGTTGACGAGTTCCTGGCCGGCCTCGGCGAACCACTGCTCGACGAACCACGAGTAGTTCGCGAAGGTGATGCCGTAGTCACAGACGCCGGCGTCGACGAGTTGCTGACTCGCCTCGCGGACCCCAGCGAAGGTCTCGGGCGGGTTCTCCGGGTCCAGCCCGGCGGCCTCGAACGCGTCCCTGTTGATACACAGCACTGGGTTCGAGGAGTTAAACGGCACCGACTGGAGCTCCCCCTCGACCGTGTAGTAGTCCGACACGGAGTCCGTCAGGGAGGCTTTCGACGCCCCCGGCAGGACGCGCTCGGCGGGTTTGAACGCCCCGCTCAGCCGCGCTTTCATGCTACCGATCTCGTTTATCTGTGCGATGGCGGGCATCTCGTCGCTCCCGGCCGCAGCCAGACTCTCGTCCAAGACGCCGTCGTAACTCCCCAGCGAGGACAGCCGGAAGTGGACGGAGCCGTGTCGCTCCTCGAACTCCCGCGCGAAGTCGTGCAACAGGAGCGACTTCGAGCCGCCCATCGCGTGCCAGAAGTCGATGACGGTATCGCCCTTCGAGACGGTGTGGTGCTGTCGTTCGCCGGTCGTGAACTGCGAGGCCGTCGAGCCCAGCTGCTCGGCCTTCCGGGACATCTCGCCGACCTCCTGAGTCACGTCGGTGAGTGACTCGGCCTGGCTCTCGGCGGCGTCGGCGACGGTCTCCGCTTCCGCCGTCGTCTCCTCGCTGACGGCGCTCACCTCGTCTACCATCGAGACCACCGACTGCGTGGTCTGGGCCTGCTCGTCGACCGCGGTGTCTATCTCCTTGATGCTGGAGTTGACCTGGTCTATCATGTGGACCACGTCGTCCAGCCCGTCGATGGTCGAATCGACCGCGCTGCCGGCCTGCGAGACGACCTCCTGTGTCTCGTACATGTTCTCGACCGTCGTCTCGGTCTGGTCGCGCACCTCCGAGACGGTCGAGCTTATCTCGTCGGTCGCCTCCTTCGTCTCGTTGGCCAGGTCCTTGACCTCGTTGGCGACGACGGCGAATCCCGCGCCGGCCTCGCCGGCCCGCGCCGCCTCGATGTTGGCGTTCAGCGCGAGCATGTTCGTGTCGTCCGCGACGTCGTTGATGAACTCGGTTATCTCCTCGATGTCCTCCATCAGGTCGGAGAGCTGTTCGACCTGCTGGACCATCTCCTCGGTCTTTACCTCCATGGACTCCAGGTCGTTTATCGCCTTGGTGGCGGCCTGCTGGGCGCTGTCCCCGCTCTCGACGGAGTCTTCCGCGGTGTTCGCGACCTCGGTCGCGGAGGCGGCCACCTCCTCGATGGTCGCGGAGATAGAGCGCATCTCGTCGCCGACCTGCTGGAGGTGTTCGTTTTGCTCGTGGGCGCCGTCGGCGATCTCGCCGATGGACTGGCTCACCTGTTCGCCCTCTTCGTCGACCTTCGCGACCTCCTCCTCGACCTCGGAGGTCGACTCGTCGACGGACGTACTGACTTCCTTGACCTGCTTGAGCATCGAGTTCCACTCGTCGAGCATCCGGTTGTAGCTGGAGACGAAATCGACGACGGAGTCGACGTTCGAGTCGATGTCGGCCCGGCGGGTCAGGTCGCCCGACGCGTTGGCCTCGACGACGCCCTGAAGCTCGGCCAGCGACCCTTCGAGGTCGTAGAGCCGGTGTTGCTGGTCGTCGACTGTGTCTTCGAGTTCGCTGACGCGGTTCCGGGCCTGGTCCCGTTCGTTCTCGACTTCCCTGAACGCGGCCCGGAGCTCGCTGTCGGACAGCGACTCGATGTCTACCGCCTCCTCGCCGTCCGATTTGGGCTCGACCACGCCGCCGTCCGCGGTCACCTCGTCACGGGTGTTCTGGCCGCTGCGATTGTCCGGCATACTCGTACATCTATTATGGTGGTCTTAAGGCTCGCGTCCAAATTTCACAGATTAATAATCGGGGGCGAACGGCGATGAGTCAACTGCCCCGGCCGGGAAAGGGCGTCCCCCACCGCGTTCGGTCCCCGCCGCCGAATCGCAGACGGCTACAGTAGCCGTTCGAGCAGGCCGCGGTCGCGGTGTTTCTCCGCAAGTAGCACTGAACAGTCCACGTCGTCGACCACGTCGAGCACGAGCGAGCCAGAGACGAGCCGCCGGAGCAGCCCCTCCTCGGTCGCGCCGATGAGCAAGAGCGTGTGGTCGGCGGCCGCGTCCTCGATGGCCGTCTCCACGTCGCCCGACTCGATTCGGAGGCTGGCGTCTTCGAGCCCGTGTTCGACCGCCCACTCCTGGAGGAACTGCTGGGCGTTTTCCTCGTCGTCGGCGACGTTGAGCAGCGTCACCTCGGAGTCGTATTCGGCCTGGAGCAGCTTCGCAATCGCCGCGGACAGCTCCGAGTCCGGGCCGCCGGCGGTCGGCAGCAGGATGCGCGAGGGGTCGAAGCCGCGGTCCCGAAGGACGAGGAAGTCACAGGGGACGGCTTCGGTGAGTTCGTCCATCGCCGACTCGGCCCGCCCGGGCGAGCCGTGCGAGTCGGGGCCCCAGCCCATCACGACGAGGTCGGCGGTGTGGCTGCGGGCGGCGTCGAAGATGGCCTCGTAGGACTTATGGGAGATGATGGTGTGTTGCTCTACCTCCACGCCGAAGGTCTCGGCGTCTTCGCGGGCGCTCTGCAGGAGCCGCTCGGAGGTGGCGTCGAGCTCGTCGGCCTTCTCGGCGGCGCCGGCCAGGGCCGTCTGGTCCGGAACGGTGACGATGTGGGTGGCGACGACGGTGCCGCCCCGTTGCTTGGCGATGGCGCTTGCGAGCGTGATGAGCTCCTTCTCGTGTTCGGGGTTGGCCAGCGGCACCATCACGCGGTACTGCCCGCCGTCGGGCTGGACGCCCGCGGCGGCGCTGACGGCGGCGTCCGGCAGATTCTCGGAGCGCGAGAGGATGTGTTTCGAGAGGATACCCTGTTTCTCCGTTCGGGAGCGGGCGTAGAGCCCGTACCACACTATCGCTGCGGCCGCGATGCCGAAGGTGAGCAAGAGCGCGTCGGTGGCGACAAACACCAGCAGGGCAAAGGAGAGGACGGCGCCCAGAATCGGGAGGAGGGGAAAGAGCGGCACGACGAAGTCGGGCGCGTACTCCTCGGGGTTGACGTAGCGCATCACGATGAGCGCGAGGTTCAGGAGGCCGTAGATGATGAGGTGCAGGCCCGAGGCCGCGCCCGATAGTAGCGTCAGGTCGCCGACGACGATAAAGAGGAGAATGAGCCCGCCGGTGATACCGATGGCGCGATACGGTGTCCCAAAGCGCGGGTGAATCTCGTTGAGCGCCGGCGTGACGATGCGGTCACGCCCCATCGCGAAGTTGATGCGCGAGGAGGCCAGGATGGAGGCGTTCGCGCTGGAGGCCGTCGCCAGCAGGCCGCCAAACAGCAGTGCACCGCCCATCAGTGCACCCTGGAGATACTGCCCGACCTCGACCACGGCGATGGGGTTCTCGGTGCTGGGGTCGGT
This sequence comes from Halomicroarcula saliterrae, assembly GCF_031624395.1. Taxonomy (NCBI): domain Archaea; kingdom Methanobacteriati; phylum Methanobacteriota; class Halobacteria; order Halobacteriales; family Haloarculaceae; genus Haloarcula; species Haloarcula saliterrae. The sequence goes on along the minus strand of NZ_JAMQON010000002.1, from coordinate 230,767 downwards.
GATGACGTCCGCGATAAACCCCTCCGGCACCGCCGCGCTCATGATGACGAGTACGAGCGCGTAGATGACCGTCACGATGACGACGCTGCCGATGACCGCCCGCGGGAGGTTCCTGCCGGGGTCTTTGATCTCCTCGGCGACGCTCGTAATCTGGACGAAGCCGAGATAGGAGACGAAGATGAGGCCCGTCGTCTCCAGCGTCGTGACCACGTCCGTCGCCGGCGGGAGGTTCCCCGGCTGGGCCCGAAGGGTCCCAAGGAACGTGAACACGGCGAGAATCGCGACCAGCACGACCACGATGACGTTCTGGAGCCGCCCGGTCTCCTTCGCGCCGACGTAGTTGATGAGCACGAACAGCGCCGCTCCGACGAGCGCGACCAGTTTCACGACCGACATCGACACGAGGCCCACGCCGACCGACCCCGACAGCCCGAAGATGCGGGCGATGTAGCGGCCGAAGCCGACCATGTAGAACGCGCTCGCAAAGGCCAGCCCGAGCCAGTTGGCCCAGCCGGCGACCGAGCCAAACAGCGGACCGAGCGCGTGGTTGACGTAGTAGTAGGCCCCGCCGGACTTGGGCATCGCCGTCCCGAGTTCGCTGGCCGACAGCGCGGTGAACATCGCGATGACGCCGCCGAGGACGAACGCCACCGACGCCAGCGAACCGGCGTTGAGGATGGCTTCGCCCGGCAGGACGAAGATACCCGCGCCGATCATCGTCCCGACACCGATGGTCAGCGCCGCAAGCGGGCCGAGGTCTTTCGCGAGTTCCTCGTCACTCATGGTCGTTCTCGTGCGGAAGTGCAATCACGGGGATGTTCGCTTTCGTCACGAGTTTCAGGGAGATGTCGCCGGAGAGAAACTTCATGAGCCGGCTGCCGTCGCCGCGAGAGCGGTAGGCGATGGCGCTGGCGCCGACCGCGTCGGCGGCCTCGAAGATGGCTTCGGCGATATGCCGGTCGTAGGCCGTGTGGTCGTCGGCGTCGGGGAACACCGACCGCACGGCCGCGTACGATTCTTCGGCCAGTTCCTCGGACTGCTCGACCGGAGTCTTGTCCGGGACGCCCTCGCCCTTCTCGACGACGTGGAGCGCTGTCACGCGAGTCGGCCCGTACGGTTTCAGTGCGGTCGCCGTGGCCAACGCGTCCGCTTCGTTGGCCACTGGGAGGAGGACGTGGTCGAGGAGGTCCTCGGTGGCCCCCTCGGGGTTACTGCTCATACACTCCACTGAGTGCGCACTCTGTTAAGAGTGTGTATCCCGCATCCTAGAGGGCCGTCGGTCGTTTCCGCGCCGCGTCATCTTCGTCGCTACCCGCAGCGCGAGGTCCGCGACGCCGAGACCGACGGAAACCAGTCCTCGCGCGCCGAGACTCACCCTCGGGACGTGCTGGGAGATAGTAATACACTTGACCGGGCCGACTGAACGCACCTGCTATGAACACGGCAGAGGGACGCCGATGTACGTCGTAATCGTCGGCGCCGGCGAAGTCGGGTCGACCATCGCGGCCAGCCTCGCTGACACGCACGAGGTCGCCGTCATCGATATCGACGGCCAGCGGGTCGAGGAGCTGATGTACGAGACCGACATCCTGGGTGTCGCCGGCGACGGTGCCGACCTCGAGACGCTCGAGGACGCGAACGTCAGAAACGCCGACATCCTCATCGCCAGTACGGACGACGACGAGACGAACATCGTCACCTGTGGCACCGCAAACACCGTGACTGACGTCTTCACCATCTCGCGCGTCAAGAGCGCGAAGTTCCTGCGGACCTGGCAACAGTCCTCGCGGGCGTTCGGCGTCGACCACATGGTCGCGACGAACCTGCTGACCGCCGAGACCATCTCCCGCGTCGTCGGGATGCCGGCGGCACACGACGTCGAGACGTTCGCCGACGGCACCGTCCAGATGGCCGAGTTCGAGATTCCGGCCGAGAGCCCGATAGCGGGCCAGACGGTCCGGGAGGCCGACCGCTACGAGTCGCTCACGTTCGCCGCACTGATTCGCGGGGACGACGTCGTCATCCCGACCGGCGAGACCGAGCTCCGACCGGCCGACGACGTCGTCGTCATCGGCAGTCCCGAGAGCGTCCACACGTTCGCAAACGAGATCTCGCCCGGCGTCGAGGGGGTCCGGAACGTGCTCGTCGTCGGCGGCAGCGACATCGGCTACCACACGGCCCGCCTGCTCCAGGAACGGGGCCTGAAACCGCGGCTCATCGAGCGCGACCACGACCGGGCCCGCGAGCTTGCCGAGGACCTCCCCGGAACGACCGTCCTCGAGAGCGACGCCACCGACCGGGAGTTCCTCGAACGGGAACACGTCGAGGACGTGGACATCGTGGTCTCGACGCTCGACAACGACGAGAAGAACCTGCTTGCGAGCCTGCTGGCGAAGCGACTCGGTGCCGAGCGGGCCGTCGCCGTCGTCGACTCGGGCGAGTACGTCAAGCTGTTCGAGGCGGTCGGCGTCGACGTGGCCGTCAACCCGCGTGAGGCGACCGCCGAGGAGATAACTCGATTCACCCGCGAACACCAGGCCGAGAACGTCGCCATCATCGAGTCCGACCGCGCCGAGGTGTTAGAGATCGAAATCGACGGCGACAGCACGCTGGCCGACCGTCCCATCCGCGAGTCGGTCGCCAACCTCCCCGAGGGGGTCGTCATCGGTGCCATCACCCGCGACGGCGAGCTGGTCATCCCCCGCGGTGACACCGTCATCGAGCGCGGGGACCACGTCGTCGTCTTCGTCGACACCGACGTGCTCGAAGCGGCGAGCAGCCAGCTCTAGGCCACGACACGCCGGTTTCCGGACACCGCGCTCATAGCGGGGGGTTTTTCCGGGTCGGGGTGGCACCGTAGGCCAATGGACGGTGTTCGGTGATGTCGCTCCGCGTCGACTGGCGACAGAGTGTCGCGTTTACGGGCACGGTAATCAAGTATCTCGCCGTCGCCATGCTCGTGCCGCTGGCGGTCAGTATCGTCTACGGCGAGGACATCGTCACCTTTCTGGCGTCTATCATCATTACGGTCACCGTCGGTCTCGTACTGGAGCGCCTCGACGACGACACCCAGCTCGGCCCGCGGGAGGCGCTGTTGCTGGTCGCGCTCTCCTGGGGCGCTGTCGCTATCATCGGTGCCATCCCCTACCTCATCGCGGGTTACGGCACCGAGTCGACGCTGCGCCATCCGATAAACGCCCTCTTCGAGTCCACCTCGGGCTTTACGACGACCGGGGCGACAGTTCTCGGCGAGATATCGCTCGACCGCCACTCCCACGCCATCCTCATGTGGCGCCAGCTCAGCCAGTGGCTCGGCGGGATGGGTATCATCGTCCTGATGGTGGCTATCCTCCCGGAGGCCGCGGTCAACGGCGCCCAGCTCATCGACTCCGAGGCGCCCGGCCCGGAGCTCCAGAAGCTGACGCCGAAGATAGCCGAGACCGCCCGGCTGCTCTGGCTGTTCTATCTGGGGTTTACCGTCCTGCTCGTCGTCCTCCTGCTCGCCCTGCACTACGCCGGACTGGCCCCCAATATGAACGTCTACAACGCCGTCGCCCACGGCTTCTCGACGCTGCCGACCGGCGGCTTCTCCCCGCAGTCCGAGAGCATCGCCGCGTTCTCGCCGGCCGTCCAGTGGGTCATCGTCCCGTTTATCCTCGTCGCGGGGACCAACTTCGCGCTGTTTTTCTTCCTGTTGCGCGACGAGTTCGGGGCGGTGCTCGAAGACCGGGAGTTCCAGGTGTATCTCGGTGCCAACGCCGGGCTCGCACTCATGCTCTGGGGGCTCCTCTTTACCGGCTCCGCCCCGCCGCTCGACATCGGCGGCGTGACACAGGGCGCCATCGAGAACTCGCTGCGCCAGGCGACGTTCCAGGTCGCTTCGCTGTTGAACTCCACCGGCTACGCGACCAGCAACTTCGCCAAGTGGGACGACACCTCCAAGGCGGTGTTGCTGCTGGCGATGTTCATCGGCGGCTCCGCGGGGTCGACCGGCGGCGGTATCAAAATCGTCCGCTGGCTGGTCGTGTTCAAGGGCATCCGCCGCCAGCTCTTTACCACTGCCCACCCCAGCGCCGTCAAGCCGGTCCGGCTCGGCGGGCAGGTCATCGACGAGGACGTCGTGCAGGCCATCTACGGCTTCACGATGCTCTACTTCCTCGTGTTCGGCTTCGCGACCGTCCTGCTGGCGCTCGACGCCGGCCGCGTCGGGCTCGAACTCACCGTTTTCGAGGCGGCGAGTGCGAGCATCGCCACCGTCGGGAACATCGGCCCCGGATTCGGCTTTCTCGGGCCGTTCGGGAGTTACCTGGAGTTCCCGGCGACCAGCAAGCTCCTGATGATATTCCTGATGTGGATCGGCCGGCTGGAGATAATCCCCGTCTTCGTCATCTTCACCGGGGCCTTCTGGAACGAGTAGCCGCCCGACCACCGACACGCCTTTGCGAGCGCTCTCCCACAGTTCACCTACATGCCCGATGACACGTTCGAGGCGCGACTGGACGCGCTGCGGGCCGACGTCTGCGAGATGGGCCGGACCGTTACCGCGCGGCTCGAACGAGCGGTAACTGCGTACGAGCGGCGTGACCAGACAGCGGGCCGCGCGGTCGCCACGACCGACGGGGATATCAACGAGCGGTATCTGGCCCTCGAAGGCGAGTGCATCGACCTGCTGGCGCTCCACCAGCCGCTCGCTTCGGACCTCCGGCTCGTCGTCGCGTCGTTCAAGATTCTCACCGACCTCGAACGCGTCGGCGACCTCGCGAGCAACCTCGGCGGCGCCGTCGACGCGATGGCCGGCGACACCGTCCCGTCGGTGCCCATCACCGACATCGGCGAGATGGCCCTGGCACAGCTGGAGGCGGCCCTGACCGCTTACGAGACCGGCGACCCGGGGCGCTGTCACGACGTCGCCGCGGCCGACACCGACCTCGACCAGCGGTGTGGCGCCGCCACGAACGACCTGGTCCGCTCGCTGGTCAACCGTTCGCCCGACGACGTGGCGGCGACGCTGGCGGACACGAAACGGTATCTGCTGACCGTCCGGGACCTCGAACGCGTCGGCGACCACGCCGTCAACATCGCCGCCCGCACCCTCTATATGGTCGAGAACGACGCGGCGCTCATCTATTAGCACCCACTTTTTATTTCGTCGCCCTTCCTCGCGCGCTCAGAGAGCGCGCTGCGGGAGGGCTCCTCGCAAGAACTTGGGGAAAAACTGCCGGACGCTCGCGGTGCTCGCGTCCGGTGAAACCGCGCCTCCGGCGCGGTATGCTCCTCACCACAGCCACACCCTCCCCAGCCGTCCCCGGGGCTATATACCCCACAATACCGTCGAACGCCCGTCTGACGGCGTATTTTGGGAGAAGGGAAAGGCTGATACGGCCGGCCCGGAGAGTCCCGACAATGCCACGCGAATCCTATCAGGAACTCCTGGAGTCACTCCGGGAGGACGTACTCTACATGTCCGAACTCGTTCTGGACCGACTGCGGCTGGGGCTCTCTGCCATCGAGCAGAAAGACGAAGAGCTGGCCTGGGAGGTCATCGACGGCGACGACGAGATAAACCAGCTGTATCTCGACCTCGAACAGGACTGCATCGACCTGCTGGCGCTGCAACAGCCGGTCGCCTCGGACCTGCGTTTCATCGCCGCGTCGTTCAAGATAATCACCGACCTCGAACGCATCGGCGACCTGGCGACGAACCTCGGGGAGTACTCTCTGGAGGCCGAACGCGACGTCTTCCCGGAGGTCGACATCCAGGACATCGCCACCGTCGTCATCGAGATGATCGAGGAGTCGATGGACGCCTACGACCGCGAGGACCCCGACCTGTGTTACACCATCAGCGAGACCGACGATCTGGTCGACGAGCGGTGTGAGGCCGCCTCCGAAGCGGTCGTGCGCGACCTCATCGAACGCGAGATGGACACCGAGTCCAGCGACGCGGAGATAGAGCAGTTGATGGCCGACGTGTCGCGGCTCCTGTTGACCATCCGGGACATCGAACGGGTCGGCGACCACGCCGTCAACATCGCCGCACGGACCCTCTATATGGTCGAGAACGACGCGGCGCTCATCTACTAAGAGTACCTTTTACTACGGGAGGTGTCCTCGCTCGCGGTGCTCGCTGCGGGCACCTCCGCTTGCAGAAATCTACGCTAAAAACTCCCTTCACGCTCCCTTCGGTCGCGCTGCTCCCGAAGACCTCATACGTACCTCGCGGCCGTCGCCGCGAGGGTGTGCGCCGACCGCGGCGATTTCCCGTCAGTCCAGATTCCGCGTCGGCTCGACGGTCTCCTCGCCGGCCAGTCCCGCGTCAGTGATGGAGAACTGCACGGTGTCGCCGGCGGGTTTCGCGCGATGCTTTTCCAGGGTCGCGCGGCGGTTCCCGCCGCGGAAGCGGTCGAGCCGGAGGATAGCGCCGGACCAGTGGTTCAGCGTGTGGCCGCCGAGCGCCGTCGAGCGGTCGCTGTCGGGGTCCGTGAACACCTGGTTGGTGAACACGACCGCGATGTCGTGTTTGCGGGCCAGCGAGAGCAGGTGGGTTATCTGGCGGGCGACGTCGCGCAGGGTCTCGCCGCCGTCGCCGTCGTCCCGTCGCAGTCGGTAGTGTCCCGTCGCGCTGTCGAGCACGACGAGCTCTACCTCGGCGGCGAACTCGGCGGCGTCCTGCACAGCCTCGGTCTGTTCGTCGTAGTCGTACACCTCGGAGACGATGAGCCGACCGGCCAGGTCGTCGACGGTCTGGTCGGTACCGTCGGCGCGGCCTCGGGCGATCTGTGCCATCCGGTCCGGCGAGAGCCCCTCGGTGTCGATGTAGAGAGCGGCGTCGCCCGCGGCCGCGACCTCGATGGCCGCCGACAGCGCCAGATTCGTCTTGCCGGCGGCGGGCGGCCCGTACACTTGCGTGACGGCGCCGCGTTCGAGCCCCCCGCCCAGCAGCTCGTCGACCGGGCCACAGCCGGTCGGAACGTACTCACTCACGAACGCGAGTTGGACGTATTCGGATAAAAACGCTCGCACCGAGGCGTCAGGCTGCCGGGAGATGCCGGGCGACCGCGGCCTCGACGGCGTCCGGGTCGTCGAGGTCCGAGAGGGCGAACCGCGCGTCCAGCCGGCAGGGCCGGTGGAGAACGAGCGCGTCGGCTGTCCGGCTATAGCTCTCGAAGGCGTCCCATCGGGAGAGCCGTCTGGCGACGGGCATGCGCTGTTCCAGCCCGGCGGGACTGACCGTGTACTCCCGTTTCTCGGTCGACGTGTACAGTACGAAGCCGACCGGGAACAGCAGCTGTCCTGCCAACTGGAGGAGGCTTCCGTCTGTGAACAGGCTTCCGACGAAACAGGCGCCCCCGACGACGACTACCGCGCCCGCGACGACGCCGAGTCGGCGGCGGGCGGCGGCCGGCCAGCCGGCGTGGAACGCACACGCGATGTCGACCCCGTCGAGTACCGCGTCGGTGTATCGGGTCCGGGCCATCACCCCGAGAACGAGCCCGAGGACAGTCGCGCCCAGCCCGAAAAAGAACGCGAGCAGCCCGACGACCCCGGTGGCCGACAGGCTGGCGAAGCCCCCGACCGCGTACGGCACGGGCAGTGCGGCCGGCAGCCAGCGCAGTCGCGTCGCGCCCAGCCGGACCGCCGTCCCGTCCCAGCGTGCGGTCGCCCACCAGCCGAGTCCGAGGACGGCCGTGAGCGCGGCGAGCGAGACGCCATACAGCAGGCCAGCGCTTTCCACACCGAGACGAACGACCGCGAGCAGCGCCAGCGGCGTGGCTAACAGACCGAGATACGTCCCGACGAGGACGCCCCAGAGCGAGTCGCTGGACCGACTGGCTGGCGAGGAGGGCGACATCGGTTCGAGTTCTCGGCCGGGGAACAAAACTGTGTTCGTCGCCGCCGGGGAGAGCCAGCAGTCGTAAGTGGACTCCCGACCAAGCTCGGCTGTGATAGTCGTTGCCACGGGCGACTTCGAGGTGTACCACGGCGTGGTCACGGAGCTGCGCGACCGCGGCGTCGACTTTACCACCATCGAGCCCGGCGACGAGTGGCCCGAGGACACCGCGGTCGCGGTCGTGGCGGCGGGCGAGGCCGTGGAGATTCCCGACGGCGTCGAGCGCGTGGGAGCCGACCCCGAGCGCCCCCGGCGGGCGGTCGAGGACGCTATCGAGGCGCTCCGGGGCGAACCCGGGCGCACCGTGGTCGGTATCGACCCGGGCGAGCGGCCGGGCATCGCCGTGCTCCACGGCGAGACGGTCGTAGCCGCGTTTCAGGTGCCGGCCACAGAGGCCGCCGAGGCGGTCCGTCGCGAGGTCGAGGACGCCCCCGACCCGCTCGTGCGCATCGGCGACGGCGCCCGGCTGGTGGGGTCACGCGTCATCGACGACATCGACGACGTCCCGGTCGAACTGGTCGACGAGACGGGGACGACGCCCTATCTCGGAAGCGGCGCCCGCGGGATGGGCGACGTGCTGGCGGCGGCGAACATCGCCCGTCGGGCGGGCGAGGAAATCACCAGCCGGGATATCGAACCCACGGCGGGGGAACTCCAGCGTATCAAGGACCGCTCGCGCGAGGCGAGCGACACTAACCGGGCCATCGACGCCGAGCTGGCTCGCCGGGTCGCGGCGGGCGAACTCAGTATCGAGGAGGCGCTGGTCGAACACCGCGGTGGACCCCTCGACGGGGCGGACCCGACCGACCGCTGACGGCGCTGTGACCGCGTCTCACTCCCGGACCAGCCGCTCGGCTCGCTCGATGACCTGCCGGACTGGTGCGCCCGTCGCCTCGGCCACGGCCGCCGCGTCGTCGAACTCGCAGCTCACGTCGTAGACGGTCCCGTCAGTGTCGCTCGCTATCTTCACCGCCACCTCGTACGTCTCGCCGTCGATCGCCACCTCGACCGTCTCGAAGGCCCGGTCGGCCACCCAGCGGTGGCCAGCGCCGTGTTCACGGATGCCCAGCGTGCCGGTCTCCTCGGCGAGACGGCGGGCGACCCGGTCGGCGTCGTCGGGCTTGCAGACGACCTTCACCAGGTGGCCGGGGCGCGATTTCTTCATCGTCACCGGGAGAACCGACACGTCCCGCGCCCCGACGGCCTTCAGCGAGCGGTGGAGGTCGCCCAGCACTTCCGGCGGCGCGTCGTCGAGATTCGTCTCGAGCACCGTGATGTCGTCGCGACGCAGGCCACCCTCGCGCTCGCCGACCATCGCCCGGAGGACGTTCGGGTGCTCCGCGAACTCACGTGCCCCGGCGCCGTAGCCCGACCCCGCGACGGTCAGCGACGGGACGTGTTCGACACCGTCGGCGACGCCCGCGAGGATGGCCGCGCCGGTCGGCGTCAGCAGTTCCGCGTCGACTGGACCGCCCCGCAGCGCCCAGTCGGCCCGCTCGGCGATTTCGACGACCGCGGGCGTCGGCACCGGGTAGGTCCCGTGGCTCATCGTGACTGTGCCGCCGCCGGTCGACAGCGGAGTCGTCACCGCCCGCTCGACGTCGAGGTCGGCGAGTAACAGGGCGGCGCCGACGACGTCTGCGATGGCGTCGTCGGCCCCGACCTCGTGGAAGTGCGTCTCTTCGAGGTCGGTGCCGTGGACCGCGGCCTCGGCTTCGCCGAGAATCTCGAAGATTCCGAGCGCGTCCGACGCGACGGCGTCGGGCAGGGCCATCCCCTCGACGATGTCGACGACCTCCGGATACGTGCGGTGTGGGCCGTGGCCCTCGGCGGCGCGGTCCCCGTGGTCGCGATTCTCGTCGCCGTTTCCGCCGTCCGGCGCGGCGTCTGTCAGCACCACTTCGACGCCGGTTGCGCTGATGCCGTTCCGGTCGACCGTCGAGACGACGTACTCCACGTCCAGCGCTCGCTCGACCGGGTCGAGCGCGTCCCGGTCGGCGCCGGCGTCGAGCAGCGCGGCGAGAATCATATCGCCGGCGGCCCCCATTCGGCCGTCGAAAGCGAGTGTTCGCATACCCGCATCTCGCCCCGGAGAATCAAAAGGCTACCACACCGCAGGCTATCGTTCAGCGGACGAGATCGCAAGCAGCCAGAAAGCACCGCTCGCGGGACTCGTTGCGGGAGCCCGGACCGCGGGGCTTTCCGGCTGTTCAGGACCGCGCTCGCGCAACTCGCTCCGGCCGTCGCTAGGTTCGACGAACGATGTGGACGTCGTAGGCGTCCTCGTCGTCGAGTTCGGAGATCGGGACGACGACGTCGTCGGTGTCGGCGCTGCCGAGGAAGACCACGCTGGCGTCTACGTCCCGGGCGACCTGCCGGACGGTGTCGGAGAGCTCGTTGGCCGAGTAGGCGCTCACGTCCTCGTAGTTGAGCTCGGCGTCGTCGGTCGCCTCCTCGATCTTCCGCCGGAGGTCGCTGGCCGCGGTCTCGGCGGCGAAGTCCTCGTGGGGGTCGACCCGGCGACGGCGCACGGCGTAGTCAGCGCCCGTCGGGACCAGACTGACGGCGACGACTTCGGCGTCCATGGCGGCCGCGTAGTCGACCGCGCGGTCGAGGGCGGCGTCGGCCAGCGGCGACCCGTCGAAGGGAACGAGAAATACCATACCGCGCATTCCGGGTCCAGCCTTATCAAACGCGGCGGTGGCGGCAGTCCGCGTCGCCTTTTCAGTCCCACTCGACGCCGGACGGTCGGTGGACGGGCCACACTGACACCGACCGGAGACCCGGACTGTTTTGAAGATGGCGTAACTCTCCCCTGACATGTCCGCGCAGATACTCTCGCCGTCGGACGAGCACATCTCGCTCGCGGCCGCCTGCGTCCGCGACGGCGGTGTCGTCGTGGCTCCCAGCGACACGAACATGGCGCTGACAGTCGTGCCCGACAGCCCGACCGCCATCGAGCGCGTCTACGACAGCAAGGACCGGCCGAGGGACAAGCCGCTGACGCTGTTCGTTCGCGACCCGGACGACTGGCGTCGGTTCGCCCGCCACGACGACCCCGCTGTCGTCGACGCACTGACCGAGGCGTTCTGGCCCGGACCGCTGAACCTGGTGCTCGAACGGGACGCCCCCGACCTGGACGACCGTTGCTGTCGGGACGGGACCGTCAGTGTCGGCTGTCTCTCGAACCCGGTGTGGCGGGCCTTCGCCGACGCCGTCGGTGGCCCCGTCGCGATGACCTCGGCGAACCGCTCCGGGACGGTGCCCGACGACCGACTGGTCGACGTCGAACTGGCGGCCGACCACGTCGGCGGGTCGGTCGACTACATCCTCGGGGGCGAACCGGACGGCACCACCCGCGCTTCGACCATCCTCTCGCTCGCCTCTGGTGGGGCCGGGACGGCGACGATTCTCCGACAGGGTGACCTCACCGGAGCCGCAATCGAGCAGGCCGCGCCGCTGGCTCTCGATTGAGGTCTCGGAACGGTCCACGCACGAGTAATCGGCGGAAACGGGCGACGTACTCACCTGATTCGGGCCGAAGACATGGTGTGTGATACCAGTCAACATAAAAACCCGTCGCTGCTCGTCGCGCCCGCCGGTAGCATAAAGCATATCTCCCGCCGTGACGGAGTTCGTGGTAGTCTCACTCTATGAACGAAGTGCAACTAGAAGTGGCGAAAGCGTACCCGAACGACTCGGGTCGTGGCATCGCCCGTCTTGACCCCGATACGTTGTTGCATCTCAAGCTCTCGCCCGGTGATATCATCGAAATCGAGGGTAGCGATACGACGGCTGCGAAGGTGTGGCGTGCGGACCGGCAGGACTGGAACACGGACACGGTTCGCATCGACGGGTTCACGCGACAGAACGCCGACGTCGGCATCGGCGAACGCGTGACTATCCGCAAGGCGGAAGCGGAGAAGGCGGACAAGCTCGTGCTGGCTCCGCCCGAGGAGGCGTCGGTGCAGTTTGGCTCCGACGCGGCCGGCATGGTCAAACGGCAGATTCTGAAACGGCCGGTCGTCGAGCGCGACATCGTCCCCGTCATGAGCTCCACGAACCACCCGTTCATGCGCTCGCCCGGGCAAGCGATTCCGCTCATCGCCGTCGAAACCGAGCCGGAGGGCGTCTGTCTCATCACCGAGGACACTGAAGTGGAACTTCGCGAGGAGCCCATCTCGGGCTTCGAAAAAACGGGCGGTGGCATCACCTACGAAGACATCGGCGGGCTGCAAAACGAGATTCAGCGGGTCCGCGAGATGGTCGAGCTGCCGATGAAACACCCCCAGATATTCAAGAAACTCGGCATCGAGCCGCCACAGGGGGTCCTGCTGCACGGCCCGCCGGGCACGGGGAAGACCCTGCTCGCGAAAGCCGTCGCCAACGAGACATCCGCCAGTTTCTTCTCTATCGCCGGGCCGGAGATCATCTCGAAGTACTACGGGGAGAGCGAACAGCAGCTGCGGGAGATATTCGAGGACGCCAGCGAGGAGTCCCCCGCCATCATCTTCATCGACGAACTGGACTCCATCGCGCCCAAACGCGAGGACGTGACCGGCGAGGTCGAACGCCGCGTCGTCGCCCAGCTCCTGACGATGATGGACGGCCTCGAATCGCGCGGGCAGGTCATCGTCATCGCGGCGACGAACCGCGTCGACAGCGTCGACCCGGCGCTGCGTCGCCCGGGCCGCTTCGACCGCGAGATCGAGATCGGCGTTCCGGACGAGGTTGGCCGCGAGGAGATACTCCAGATCCACACCCGCGGGATGCCGCTGTCGGACGACGTGACCCTCTCGAAGCTCGCCACCGACACCCACGGCTTCGTCGGCGCCGACATCGAGAGTCTGACCAAGGAGGCCGCGATGAAAGCCCTGCGCCGGTACCTCCCCGAAATCGACCTCGACGAGGAGGACATCCCGCCCAGTCTCATCGACCGGATGATAATCAAACGGGAGGACTTCAAGGGCGCGCTCAACGAGGTGAGCCCGTCGGCGATGCGGGAGGTGCTGGTCGAGCTCCCGAAGATGTCCTGGGACAGCGTCGGCGGCCTCAACGAGGCCAAAGAGCAGGTCCAGGAGGCCGTCGAGTGGCCGATGAGCTCCCCCGAGAAGTTCGAGCGCATGGGCGTGACGCCGCCCTCGGGCGTGTTGCTCTACGGCCCGCCCGGCACCGGCAAGACGCTGATGGCGAAGGCCGTCGCCAACGAGACCGACGCCAACTTCATCAGCGTCCGTGGCCCGCAACTGCTCTCGAAGTGGGTCGGCGAATCGGAGAAGGCCATCCGCCAGACCTTCCGCAAGGCGCGGCAGGTCGCCCCGACTATCATCTTCTTCGACGAGCTCGACTCGCTGGCACCGGGGCGGGGCGGGGAGATGGGGTCGAACGTCTCCGAGCGCGTCGTCAACCAGCTCCTGACGGAGCTCGACGGGTTAGAAGAGATGGAGGACGTGATGGTCATCGGCGCGACCAACCGTCCCGACATGATCGACCCGGCGCTCATCCGCTCGGGCCGGTTCGACCGCCTCGTGATGATCGGCGAGCCCGACGTGGACGGCCGCGAACAGATCCTGCGCATCCACACCGACGACACGCCGCTCGCCCCCGACGTGAGCCTGCGCGAGCTGGCCGAACGCAGTAGCGGGTTCGTCGGCTCCGATCTGGAGTCCATCACCCGCGAGGCGGCCATCGAGGCCCTGCGCGAGGCCGACGACGCGGAGGAGGTCGAGATGCGCCACTTCCGACAGGCCATGGAGAGCGTTCGCCCGACCATCAACGACGAGATCCGGGAGTACTACGAGCAGATGCAAGAGGAGTTCAAGGGCGGCTCCAGCCCGCAGCGCCAGCCCGGCGGCAGCGGCCGCATCGGCTTCCAGTAAGCCCACTTTTCACTTCGTCGGGTGTTCTCGGGCCGCTCCGAGGCCCTGTGGACGCCACTCTGGGGAAAAACACAGGCCGCTCACGGCCACGCGGCTGGTCAGCTAAAGCACCTTTCGCATCTCTTCGACCGGCAGTTCGGTTCCGTCGTCGTATTCGAGCGCTTGCTCGCCCATCGTCTCGTAGCCGTGTTTTCGATAGAACGACACCGCGTTGAGCGAGGCCCAGAGGCCGAGTGATTCCACCGAGCGGTCTCTTGCCGCCCGTTCGAGTTCACCGAGGAGCCGCGTTCCGACCCCGTTCCTCGCGGCGGTCGGATGCACGTACATACCGGTGATCTCTCCGCTGACGTCGATCGTGAAGTACTCGTCAGCTTCGGGTTTCATCCAGCCGAATCCGACGACTCGCTCGTCCGTTTCGGCGACGAGAAAATGCGTCTCGGCAGCCTCGATCGGATACAGCTCCGGGTCGACGCCGCGCTTCCACGCTGCAATCTGGTGCTCGTCGTATGGCTCGGTCCCGAGCGTTTCGATAGCGACTCTGTTGACCTCACAGAGCCTGTCTACGTCCGCTGGCGTCGCGTCACGAAGCCGGACGGTCATACGGAGACCTACCGAAGCGGAACGTATAATTCCGGGTTCCCGACCCCCTCTCACTCCTCCATCTTCGCCGCCATGTGGTCGAACACCTCTCGGTGGTCGTCCTGCGGACTGAAGAGGACGACCTCGGTGTCCCGCTCCGCGACGGCGGTGTGGCCCGGCGGCCAGTAGACCACGTCGCCGCCGCGGTCGGTCTCCTCGCTGCCGTCGACGTACCGGATGGTTATCTCGCCCTCGACGACGTAGCCCCAGTGTGGGACCGGGCAGTGGTCCTCCGGCAGCCCCTCCAGCAGCGGGGTGATGTCCGTTCCGGCCGTGAATTGCATGTGTTCGGCGCTCAGCGTGGTATCAGCGGGGAGTTCGCCGAAGTCGGTCTGCTGCTGGACGACGGCGTCCGGCGTCTCCATCAGTGTCGGGAGCTCCTGTTTGGTCGTGTGCATTGCAGATCACCAGTGATAGCATACAACACGGTCACTCAAAGAGGCGTAGTGCCACCTGCGGCCGGGTGCGTTCGACATACCGACCGGCTACTCGTCCCGCGCTTCTCACCGCCGACCGAGTGCGACGCCGACGGCGAGTAGCGGCGACCCGAGGAGCAGCCCCAGACCAGTCGTGCCCAGCACGTAGGGGACGAGGAGCCACCCGAGACCGGTGACCGGCCCGAACAGCGGGACGGCCGGCAACAGCGCGACCGCGACCCCGGCGGCGGCGGTGAGGACGGCGCGGTCCGTCCGCCCCCGTTCGAGCGCGTACCCCGCCGGGAGGAGCGCGAACAGCGGCCCCAGCAGTGGGAGGCTGCCGACGGCCGACCACGTGAGGCTGTTCCCGGATACAAGGGTCGTTGCGACCAGCGTGACAGCGGCGGCCAGCCCGGCACCGAGGGCGGCGACACCGACGAGCAGGCGGTACGAAACGACCTCGCGGACGCCGCGGCGGCCGAGTACACCGCCGAGGCCGGCGACGGTGGCACCGATACCGACCCCGGTCATCGCCGGTCCGCCGGCGTTCAGTCTGGCGCCGACCAGCGACAGCGCCACCAGCGCAGCGCCCCACACTGCCAGTCCCGGCCCGGCGGGGTCGAGCTCCGGGACCAGCCTCGCGTCGGCCCGGTCGCGGCCGTACCCGACGACAGAGACGGTCGCCGCGGCGACCACCGCCGGCAGTCCGACCAGAACGACGGCGTTTACGACCGCGACGGGGCCGACGAGGGAGGCCAGGGCGACGAGGCTCCACAGCGGGCCGACGGCGCTGTCACGAGGGACGAACGTGACGACGGTACCCCGGTCCAGCGCCGTCAGGGTCATCCGCGACCCGTCGTCGGCGACCGTCGCACCGGGCACTGCTCGGTCGATTCGGGTCCCCGGCGGGGCGACCACGGTGAGACGGTCCGCGCCGAGGCCGTCGAGGTTCCGGTAGCCGTAGGCGGCGGTGAACTCGCCCGAGTGGAGCGTGTCGCCGGGGGCGGGGTCGGCGAAGCCGGGCTCGCGGTACCGGAGCATGACGCTGTCGGCGGTGACGGTCGACCCGCGCAACTCGGTGTCCCACATCGCCCGCTCGGCGATGGCCCGTCGCAGCGTCGCGTTCGACCGGAGGCGGTCTGTCCCCGCCGCGAGCCGGTTGCGGACGACCCACGTCGCCGTCCCGTCGCCGTGGACGGTGACTGTCGCCGTGCTCCGCTCGACCGACAGCGAGACGCCGTGCCGTTCGGCGGTCGTCTCGAAGGAGTCGCCACAGGCGTCACAGAGCGGCCGCGGCGGCGGGGCGGCGCTGCCGACGACCGGCGCGATGCCGAGGAGGACGAGCAGGAGGGTACACGGGAGCACAGCGCGGTGGTGAGACCGACCCATGCGTGGCTCCACCTGTGGCAAATGCAAATAGCTCCCGGTGGCATACGGCGGGCAGACCGCTCCGTAGCGCGCCCACTCCGGTCGTCGCCCGCAGTCCCGGACGCGGCGTCGTCGCACGTCCGCCAGCGTACGCAGGCCCAGTTCTTAGGCCCGTACACCGGCTACTAAGGGCGGAGGCCATTGTTATGACCGACGACACGAACGAGACACTGCTCAATCGCATCGCCGACTCCAGACGGGAGTTCATGAAGAAAGGCGCGCTCGCCTCGGGCGGGCTCTTGCTCGGGGCGTCCGGGACCGCCGCTGCGCAGGAGGACGACGGCGGCATCCTCGGCGAGGGGTGGCAGGCGCTCATCTTCATCTCGAACTTCCACCCCAACGGCCGGTTCGTCTTCGTCTCGGACGTGGTCGAATTCACCCCGAACTACGGCGACGTCCGGGACAGCTTCTTCACCGACTACAACACGTATCAGATTCGGTGGCTGGACACCGACGAGGTGGTCCCGCTGTTCGTCGCCGAGGACGCCCCTGTCGGCCAGTACGACTCGGACCTCGGGTTCATCCCGGACGAGGACGACGACTCGGACCAGCCCCAGGTGTACGAGGTGAATCAGGAGTGGACGCCCTTCGGCGACAACGAGCGGCTCGTTACCATCAACGCCAGCCCGCTGGCGGAAGACGAGGAGGACGCCCTCCTCGATGCGCAGGACTGGTGGCAGGAGACAGATGGCGGCAACGGTGGCGTCACCGACGAGACCCCGACGGGCAACACCACCGCGAACTGACCGCTACAGCTCGCCGAGCTTCCGGAGCAACTGGCCGCGGTACTCCTCGTCAGCTTGGACGCCTTTCCGTTCGAGGACGTTGCGCTCTAGCTTGTCGAGCGCGACGTTGAACGCCATCTCGGCGCCGTACCCCTCGCCGGAGCCGGCGGCCTGACCCTTGTTGGTCCGGAGGCGAATCTGACACTGGATGAGCGGGGTGCCACGGAGCTTCTCCTTGTGCTCGTGGAACCGGACGTGGGCGTGCTGGACCTGCATCGCCTGGTACTTGTCCGCGACCTTGCTGATGTCGGCGCGGATGTCCTCCCGGGAGATGGTGTCCAGCAGCGAGATGTTGGTGATCTGGACGTCCATGTGGTCCTCCTCGGTGTAGGTCAGCGCCCGGAGCACGTCCGTCTTGGTGACGATGCCGATGACGTGGTTCACGTCGTCGGTCACGACCAGCCCGGCGAAGTCGTGGTCCAGCATGCGCTCGACGGCGTCCCGGACCGAATCGCTCAGCTCGGCCGTCTCGACGGGGCTGTTCATCACGTCGTAGACGGGCAGGTCCAGCACCCGCTCGATCTCGCCCGAGCGGTCGCCGCGGGTGGCCTTGTCCATGTCCCGGACGACCACGTCGACGATGTCGTGGCGGGTGACCATCCCGGTGAGGCCGTCGGTGTCGTCGAGCACCGGGAGCCGTGAGATGCTGTGTTTCCGCAGGAGGTTGACGACCTGACCGACGTTGGTGTCCTCGTCGACGGTGATGACGTCCTCCGTGTAGATCTGCTCGATGGTCAGGGCGTCGAGGTTCTCGATGACCGCTTCGAGAATGGCGTCCTCGGTGATGATACCCCAGAGCTCCTCGCCCTGAAACACCGGCGCGACTTTCGTCCCGCCCTCGACGAGCACGCGTGCGACCTTGCGCACGTCGGCCGTCCGCTCGACCTTCGGCGCAGAGCGCGTCATCGCCCCGGCTTTCGCGTCGTCCTCGACGTGGGACTGAACCAACTGCTTCTGCGTGATGACGCCGGCGTAGGCACCGTCCTCGGTGACGATGATGCCTTTCGGGTTCTCCCGCTCGAAGATCGCGCGGACCTTCCCGAGCCGCTTGCTGGCGTCGACTTCGACAAACTCTCTCGTGGCGATGTCAGAAATATCCATCGTGCTTCACGACCTGAGGTTATACGTGAAGGGTTATCAAGGTTGGTTACATTCCCACCTCGTGGGGGTTGGGACAACGTTTAGGATGTCCGCGCCCTCTGTCGGATATGCTCCCCGACATCAGTGTGTTCGGCCCCTACACGTATCTGGTAACGGAAGTGGTCTTCGGGACTTTCGCTTTTTTGCTCCTCTGGCGGGTCGACGCGCTCGGACGGGCCGGCCGGACAATCGTCGCGCTCTACCCGATCGCCTACGTCTGGGACTGGTACACGCTCCAAGTCGGCGTGTTCGCTATCAAACTGCGGACGGGCGTCGACCTGCTCGGCATCCCAATCGAGGAGCACATCTTCATGGTCGTCGTGCCGGCGTTCATCGTGGGGATTCACGAGACGCTTCACGAGTGCGAACGACGCTGACGACCGGCCAAATCAGGTTCTAGGAGTATATATTCCACTGGAGCATGGGTACATTCCCCACGGAACGTATTTGTAGACTCGTCTTCATCTCCGAGACACCCATGAATCAGCCATCCCCCTACATCGAACTGTACGTCAGGTCCATGTTGCCCGATGGCGCCGGAGAGCGCCAGGAGAGCGTCATCGACAAACTCGACGAACTGGACCGCACCGACGAGATAGCCGGCTACAACGTCGTCGTCTGGGGCAAGCAGATCGCCCCCGAGTCCGGGGCCGCCGCCACCGAAGAGGGCCGCTACATCCTCAATCGCGTCGCCGAGTTCAAGCAGTGGGCGCTCTCGAACAACGTCTCGCTGGAGTCGTTCTACCAGCGGACCACTGTCGACTCCGAGGTCACCGGGGCGGCGTACGACGCGATGGTCCTCCCGGTGATGGGACTGGCCGAGTACGACGAGGACGAGCTCACGCACGTCGCGCCCTGCACGGAGGGCGAGGAAGTCCACACCATCACCGACCGGCTGGAGCGCCTTGAAGCGGGCGAGCCGTCGGCCCTCGAAGAGCGAGCGACCAGCGCGAGTTTCGTCTGATTACGCGCGCAGCGACCGGGCGTACGAGCCGACGTCGTCGTTACCGGAGAGCGACGCCAGCACGGCCTCGCTGTCGGCCGCGAGTTCGTAGGCCGGCCGTCCCTTCCCCGTCGCCGACTCCGTCTCGGCCTTCGCGAGCAGCCCCGCGTCGGCGAGCGCCCCCAGCGCGGTGATGACCTCCTGGCGCTCGACGCCGCCGAAGGGGTCGCGGTCGATATCGTCGAGGCGCGCCTTCGCGGTCTCCGTCACCTCGTAGGAGTGGGCCGGCGTCGCTCCCGCCGCCGACAGCTCGACGACCGAGAGCAGCACGAACTGTTCGAACGACTGAATCGAATCGAGGGTGGCGTCCATACGTGTAATCCCGTTGGCCCGTCCAAGAAACTACTGAAACGCCCTCGGATTCGACAACTGAACGGTATACGCGAGGGCGGAACCAGTCCCGTCGCGGGGATGGACCGCCGCGACAGGGACGCGTCGCTAGACGATGCTCATGTACTCCGGAATCTCGTGGCGGTTTGTCGAACCCACCGGACGCACCCGGCGAACCGGTGAAAGAGTGAGACGATACCGACAAAGAGTGGGTACTCGCGGACGATTTCGTCGCTCACGGTGATGTTCGCGACAGAAGTAGTGGGTTCGGGCGGATTTGAACCGCCGGCCTCCTCCATGTCAAGGAGGTGTCATAACCGACCTAGACCACGAACCCTCGCTGCCTCGTGCAACCAATCCTTGCCGGGGGGTATAATTGAAGGTTTCGGATTGGAGACCCGCACGTCGTCTGTTGGTTCGCCCCACACCTGCGCTTCGTTCCCCCAGCCCGATAGGCTTAAGTCAGTGTGCAGATTTGTACATTACAACACGAAAGAGGCCATTGGTGACCAATATGAAGGATTACATCGAGCGCGTCACGGACGGCGAGGACCTGACACAGGACGAGGCACGCGAGGTCGCGACGCTCGTCTTCGAGGAAGCCACCGAGGCCCAGATCGGAGCACTGCTGTCGTCGCTGCGGGCGAAAGGCGAGACGGAGGCCGAAATCGCCGGCTTCGCACAGGGGATGCGCGACGCGGCCCGGACCATCGAGCCCGACCGGGCGGGGCTGGTCGATACGTGTGGCACGGGCGGTGACGACTACAACACCATCAACGTCTCGACGACCAGCGCCATCGTCGCGGCGGGGGCCGGCGTCCCCATCGCCAAGCACGGCAACTACTCGGTGTCCTCGTCGTCGGGCAGCGCCGACGTGCTGGAGGTCGCCGGGGTCGACGTGGACGCCGAGCCGCCGGCCGTCGAGCGACGCATCGAACGCGACGGTATCGGCTTCATGCTCGCGCCGGTGTTCCACCCGGCGATGAAGGCCGTCATCGGCCCGCGCAAGGAGCTGGGGATGCGGACCGTGTTCAACATCCTCGGGCCGCTGACGAACCCCGCCGGCGCCCACGCGCAGGTGCTCGGGGTGTACGACCCCGACCTCGTCCCGGTCCTCGCGGAGGCGCTGGCCCGGCTGGACACCGAGCGGGCGCTCGTCGTCCACGGGAGCGGGCTGGACGAAATCGCCATCCACGACGAGACGGCGGTCGCCGAGGTCACCGGCGACTCCATCTCGGAGTACACCGTCACGCCCGCCGACATGGGGCTCGAACGGCACGACATCGGCGCTATCGCGGGCGGCTCGCCCGAGGAGAACGCCGCGGACCTCCGGGGAATCGTCTCCGGCGAGGTCACCGGCGCGAAGCGGGACATCATCCTCGCGAACGCGGGCGCGGCGATATACGTCGCGGGCGTCGCCGGGAGCCACGAAGCGGGTGTCGACCACGCTCGCGAGGCCATCGAGTCGGGTGACGCCGCCGCGAAGCTGGAGGACCTGATCGGGGCATGACGCGCGTGAAAATCTGTGGCGTCACCACCGCTCGGGACCGCGACGCCGTGGTCGCGGCCGGCGCGGACGCCGTCGGCGTCATCCACGGGGTCCCCGTCGACACGCCCCGCGAGGTCGACGCGGCCACCGCGGCCGACCTCGTGGCCGGCGTCCCGCCGCTCGCGACGAGCGTGCTCGTGACGATGCCCACGACGGTACAGGCGGCAGTCGAGCGGGTCGACGCCGTCAAGCCCGACGTCGTGCAGGTCCACGACGGGCTCACCCCGGCAGAGCTGGGCGCGCTCTCCGGGCGCGTGAACCAGCAGATTATCGCCGTGGTCGACGCCGCGGCCGACGACCTGGCCGACTACGCGAACCACGCCGACGCCGTGCTGGTGGATTCGGTGGACGACGAGGGCGCCGGCGGGACCGGCGAGACCCACGACTGGGAGCGCACGCGCGAGGTCGTCGACTCGCTCGGCGTCCCCGTGATTCTGGCGGGTGGGCTCACCCCCGACAACGTCGCCGAGGCCGTCGAGACAGTCGGCCCGTTCGCCGTCGATACGGCCAGTGGTGTCGAGTCGGACGGCGGCGTGAAAGACCACGACGCCGTCCGGGCGTTCGTCGCGAACGCGACCGCGGCGACTGCGACGGAGGTGTCGGCGTGACGCTCGACATCTCGCGCGAGCAGTTCGTCGAGCACGCCGAGGCCGACCGGCCGGTCGTGGTCCGCGCCGCGGCACAGGTCGACGTGGACATCGAACCGCTCGCGGCCTACGCGGCGCTTTCGGGCCGGACCAGCGACGCCGCCGAGAGCGACTACACCTTCCTCCTAGAGAGCGCCGAGAAGGTCGCCTCCAGCGACCCCGACGGCGCCTTCGCCCCGGAGACCGACGACCGCCACGCCCGGTTTTCCTTCGTGGGCTACGACCCGCGGGCGGTCGTCACGGTCACGGGCGACGAGAGCTCAGTCGAGGTGTTCGACGACCGCTACGCGGACCTCGTGACCACCGACGGCGGCGACGTGGTCGACGACCTCCGGGCGGCGATGCCCGACGTGGAACTGCGGGCCTTCCCCGAGATGGACCGCCAGCACCTCGACGGCGGGCTCGTCGGGTTCCTCTCCTACGACGCGGTGTACGACCTCTGGCTCGACGAGGTCGGGATGGACCGACCGGAGTCCCGGTTCCCGGACGCGCAGTTCGTCCTGACGACCTCGACGCTGCGGTTCGACCACGCCCAAGCGGCGGTCGAACTCGTGTTCACGCCCGTCGTCCGCGCCCACGAAGACGCGGGCGAGCGCTACGACGAACTCGTCGCGGAAGCCGAGCGCGTCGAGGCGGCCCTGTCGGGCGCCGACTCGCTCGACACCGGCGGGTTCACGCGCGAGGCCGAAACGGCCGGGCCACAGGACGCCTACGAAGAGGCCGTTTCCCGGGCCAAGGAGTACGTTCTCTCCGGGGACATCTACCAGGGCGTCATCTCCCGGACCCGGGAGCTGTACGGCGACGTGGACACGCTGGGGCTGTACGCGGCGCTGCGCGAGGTGAACCCATCGCCGTACATGTATCTGCTGGGCTACGACGACCTGAGTATCGTCGGCGCCAGTCCCGAGACGCTCGTGTCGGTGGCCGGCGACCGCGTCGTCTCGAACCCCATCGCGGGCACCTGCCCGCGGGGGAACTCACCCGTCGAGGACCGCCGGCTGGCCGGCGAGATGCTCGCCGACGGGAAAGAGCGCGCCGAACACACGATGCTGGTCGACCTGGCGCGAAACGACGTGCGCCGCGTCGCCGAGGCCGGCTCCGTCCGCGTCGAGGAGTTCATGAACGTGCTCAAATACAGCCACGTCCAGCACATCGAGTCGACGGTCACTGGGACGCTCTCGCCGGACTGCGACGCCTTCGACGCCGCTCGGGCGACGTTCCCCGCGGGGACGCTCTCGGGGGCACCCAAGATTCGCGCGATGGAGATAATCGACGAACTGGAACGCTCGCCACGGGGCCCGTACGGCGGCGGTGTCGGCTACTTCGACTGGGGCGGTGACACCGACTTCGCCATCGTCATCCGCTCGGCGACCGTCGAGGAAGGCGTTTCGCTGCCGGACGGTACCGGTGACCCGGTCCACGACCGCATCACGGTGCAGGCCGGGGCCGGCATCGTGGCCGACTCCGACCCCGAGAGCGAGTACGTCGAGACCGAACAGAAGATGGACGGCGTGCTGGCGGCGCTCGAACGGATAGCGCGGGGCGACGACGCGGTCGAATCGCCCGCGGACGAAGTGGAGGTCCGCCGATGAGCGCCGGCCCTGCGAGCGAGACGGCGGCGGACCAGCCCCGCGTCCTGTTCGTCGACAACTTCGACTCGTTCACCTACAACCTCGTCGAGTACGTCTCCGAACACGCGGAGACCGAGGTCCTTCGGAACACGGCCACGCTGGAGGAGGTCCGGGCGTTCGACCCGGACGCCATCGTCATCTCCCCCGGGCCGGGTCACCCGAAGAACGACCGGGACGTGGGTGTGACGATGGACGTGTTACGCGAACTGAGCCCCGAGACGCCGACGCTGGGCGTCTGTCTGGGGCTGGAAGCGGCCGTCTACGCCTACGGCGGGACGGTCGGCCGCGCCCCCGAGCCCATTCACGGGAAGGCGTTCCCCATCGACCACGACGGCGAGGGGGTCTTCGCCGGGCTCGAACAGGGGCTGCAGGGCGGGCGCTATCACTCGCTGGTCGCGACGGAGGTCCCCGAGGAGTTCGTGGTCTCGGCGACGACGACCGAGGGCCCGTCGGACCCGGCCGACTCAGACGGTGAGACCGAACTGGTGATGGGCGTCCGTCACCGCGAATACCCCATCGAAGCCGTCCAGTTCCACCCCGAGTCGGTGCTGACGGCGGTCGGCCACGACGTCATCGAGAACTTCCTCTCCGGTCTCTAGAGCCCCAGACCCAGCAGTCCGAGACCCCACAGCACGGAGACCGCGATGATGGCGATAACGACGAGTCGCCACGCGACTTTCATCACGAGCCGACCGACGAGCAGGACGATAGCGATGACGACCAGGCCAGCGAGCACCGCCGGCAGCGTCCCGATTCCGCCGCCGAGTTGCAACAGGGATAGCATACGAGCTATGACACACAGCGGACACAAATACTTCGTGGCTGCGTTCGCGGTAGTGATAACTGCCTGACCAGTGAAACGAACCTGACAACACATGTCTGAAATGATAGGTCGGCCCACGCTCATCGCCGGTCCACCGACCACCGCTATCGCGCATCGCCCGACAGCGGCCGTGTCGCGAGCTAACCGCCAGAGGGCGTCGCGTCTGACGCGGATTTCAGACCGGACAATCCGCGCTGATTCGACGCAAATCTCCACCTGAAACCCCCGCCAGTTTCCACTGGATTTCCCGCTTCCATCAGGCGGTTAGTGAGGTGTCCGTTTCACTTTCACTGCGGTCTACATACCATTAATAAGAAACCGACGTTGCTAGTGGTCGTACACGAACAGTCCGTATCGTGTCGTCGGCATCGACTCACAACCACCGTAGTATCCACTATCTGACAGCTACGGGAACTGACACGAAACTGAGAAAGCAAGCGTTATACCGCATCCATGATTACCTATTCGCCGCCAGAAATGACCGGAGCCCGGACTACACTACGACGGAAAAACGGCCATCAGCGGGCCGCTACAGTCGGGAGGACGACGGATGAGTGACGCGGAGCTCACCGCCGACGACCTCACCCTACCCATCAAGCGCACCGAGGGAGACACCCTCGAAGACCGACTGACAGGCAACGCCTATCACAACATCCTGCCGGCGCGGTACCTCCGCAAGGACGCGAACGGGGACCTCGTCGAATCGCCCGAGGACCTCTTCGAGCGCGTGGCGAAGAACATCGCCCTCGCCGAGGCCGTCTTCGAGGCCGACAAGCGGGACATCGAGGTCACGGTCACGCCCGACCAGCTGAAGCCGGGCCACCCGCGCCGTGACGAACTCGCCGCCGAGGTCTTCGGCGCCGGGACCACGGCGACGGACGACGCCGAGACGACGCTCTCTGTCTACAACGTCAACAAGTTCGCCTACGACACCGTCGTTCCGGAGCTGCCCGACTCGGTCCGCGACCACGTCGAGGAGACGGCCGACTCGTTCCAGGAGCAGATGGAGCGGCTCTCCTTCATGCCGAACTCGCCGACGCTGATGAACGCCGGCGACGAGCTCCAGCAGCTCTCGGCCTGTTTCGTCGACTCGCCCGGCGACGACATCGACGACATCCACCAGACCGCAAAGGAGGCCGCACAGGTGTTCCAGTCCGGCGGCGGGATGGGCTACGCGTTCTGGAAGCTCCGCCCCTACGGCGACCCCGTCGGCTCCACCGGCGGCATCGCCTCGGGCCCCATCACGTTCATGCGGACCTACGACCAGATGTGCGAGACCATCGCCCAGGGCGGTGCCCGACGAGGCGCCCAGATGGGCGTCATGCGCGTCTCCCACCCGGACGTCATCCAGTTCATCCACGCCAAGAACAAGGACGTCTCGCTGGCCGAGACGCTGCGCCTGAACGACCCCGACGACTTCACGCACAACTCCTTCGCCGAAGCCCTCGAAGAGGCCCGCGAGCTCATCGACGAGGACGGCAAGGTGCCCAAACACCTCCGCAACGCCGTCGAGGGTCACCTCTCGAATTTCAACATCTCCGTCGGCATCACCGACGACTTCATGGAGGCGTACAAGAACGGCGAGGAGTTCACCTTCACCAACCCGCGCACCGAAGAGCCCCACATCGCCACCGCCGAGACCAAGGAGCTGTACTCGATGTTCGACCTCGGCGAGCACGTCGAGGTCGGCGAAGAGCTCTCGATTCCGGCCGAAAAGCTGTTCGAGCGCATCGTTCAGGGCGCCCACGAGAACGGCGAACCGGGCGTCATCTATCTCGAACGCGTCAACAAGGAACACTCCTTCGACGTCGAGGAACACCCCGACCACCAGATTCTCGCGACGAACCCGTGTGGCGAGCAGCCACTGGAGGAGTACGAGGCCTGTAACCTCGGTCACATCAACCTCTCGACGCTCGCCGCGCTCGACGCCCCGGACTACCGCGTCTGGGCCGACGAACACGCCGACGAGTACGACTCTCAGGAGGCCGCTATCGACGCCTTCCTGGAAGAAGCGCTGGACATAGACGAGCTCGACCACCGCATCGAGCTCGGCACCCGCTTCCTCGAAAACGTCGTCACGATGTCCGACTTCCCGGTCGAGAAAATCGAGGAGAAGGTCCGGGAAATGCGAAAGATCGGACTGGGCATCATGGGGCTCGCCCAGCTGTACATCCAGCTCGGCGTCGAGTACGGCTCGCCCGAGGCCAACGAGATCGCCCGTCAGGTGATGCGCCACATCAACCACGGGTCCAAACGAGCGAGCCGCCAGCTCGCCGAATCCCGTGGCGTCTTCGACGAGTGGGACAACTCCAAGTACGCGAGCCCCACCGAGTACCGCGAGTGGTTCGAGAAACAGACCGGCGAGGACGCCGACGACTGGGCCGAGGGCTTCCCCATCCGCAACCACAACACGACGACCATCGCGCCGACGGGCACCACGTCGATGATCGGCAACACCACCGGCGGCTGTGAGCCCATCTACAACGTCGCCTACTACAAGAACGTCTCCGACGACGTCCAGGGCGACGAGATGCTCGTCGAGTTCGACGACTACTTCCTCCGCGCGCTGGAGGACAACGACATCGACGTCGACGCGGTGAAAGAAGAGGCCCAGGAGCAGATGGCCAACAACGAGTTCGACGGCGTCGACGGCCTGACGACGGTGCCCGACGCCATCGGTGAGCTGTTCGTCACCACCGGCGACCTCTCGGCCCGCGACCACGCCGGCATCCAGGTCGCCTGTCAGGAGGGCGTCGACTCCGCCATCTCGAAGACCGTCAACGCCCCCAACGACTCGACCATCGAGGACGCCGCCGAGGTGTTCCAGTACATCTACGACCACGGCGGCAAGGGCGTCACCTACTACCGCGACGGCACCCGCAGCAAGCAGGTGCTGACCACGCGGGCCCAGAACGCCGAGTTCGCCGATATGGACACCGAGGAGCTCGTCGCCCAGATCGAGGAGGTCTTCGGCGGCATCGAGGGATTCCTCGAAGACGACGCCGTGCAGGACGCGCTGCAGACGTCCGTCGAGGGCATGCTGTCGGCCGCCGACGGCGAGGAGAGCGAGTTCGCCCGCAAGCGCAGCCGACCCGACGTGCTCCACGGTGTCACTCAGCGCATCGACACCGGCTACGGGAAGCTCTACGTCAACATCAACGAGGACCCCGAGGCCGAGCGACCGTTCGAACTCTTCGCCAACATCGGGAACTCCGGTGGCTTCACCGCCTCCTTCACCGAGGCGCTGGCAAAGACCATCTCGACGGCGCTGCGCTCGGGTGTCGACCCCAGCGAAATCGCCGACGAGCTGCAGGGCATCCGGTCGCCGAAGGTCGCCTGGGACAAGGGCGAGCAGATCCAGTCCATCCCGGACGCCATCGGCACGGCCCTGCGTCGCTACCTCGACGGCGACGTCGACAAGGCCTACCCACAGCAGGTCACCCTCGAAGAGACCGCCGAGGAGGAGGAGGCTCGTGAGCAGTCCGCCTCTCACAAGACCGACGGTGGGCCACAGACTGCCGATACGAGCGTCGACGCCGGCCCGCAGGCCGACGCCGGTACGGAGACCGGCGACCAGCAGGAACTCATCGACGCGGGCGAGAGCCCCGAGTGTCCCGACTGTGGCTCGATGTCGCTGTACTACTCCGAAGGCTGCAAGACGTGCGAGTCCTGTGGCTGGTCCGAGTGCTGAATCGCTGAAAAACTAATCCGTGGCCGGACGGAGCGTGTGACACCGGAGCCGTCTTCGCTGCCCGTTTTCACTCGAATTCGATGACTTCGTAGACGTCGTCGACAGTGGTGAACTCGACCGTCGCTTCGATTTCCGTCCCTTCCTCGGCCCCCTCGTCCGAGACGAGCGTGACCGGCCTGATGGGGTCGCGCTTGAAGAAGGCGACCACTCGCTCGAAGAACGACGGTGCGCCCCCCTTCCGACAGACGAGGAGGTACCGGGACTCCGCCAGCTCCGCGACGGTCCCGTCGAGTTCGTAGTCGCCCTGCTCTTCGGGCGGGACGACGTGGATGACCTCGCCCGTTATCTCTCTGGGCATACGCGCTGATTGGCGTCTAGTCGGATGGGTGTTTCCTGTTGGGGTCGCTGTTGTGCTGTATTCCGTCGAGCACTCCGCGAACAGGGGAATCGGACACGACCGCTGCTAGGACTGGAACTCCTTCTGGACCCAGCCCGACGGCCCGCTCGGACGTGGCCCGGTCTCTTCCATGGTCTGGACGGTGCCGTCGCGGGTGACCATCCGGACGACGGCCGTGTGACTGGAGCCGGGCGGGTCGTAGCTGTACGTCCACTGGCGCCACGCGTCTTCGGCGGGGCCCTCGCCGTCGACGGCGGGCAGGGGCTCCGAGAGCGTGGCCTCGGACCACGACGAGCCGCCGTCGGTCGACACCTCGACGGTCGAGACGCCCCGGAGCCCGCCGTAGGCGTGGCCGGCGAGCTGTCGCGTCCCGTCGTCGAGCATCGTGTCGGCCCTGAGCGTCGCGGTGGGTTTGACCGGGCCGGTCCCCTCCCAACCGCGCTGCTCCCAGTAGCCGTCCACCTCGCTGTTCAGCAGCTCGATTTCGGTGAGCCACTTCGTGTTGACCTCGCCCCAGTGGCCCGGAATCACGGCGCGGACGGGGTAGCCGTGACCCCGCGGGAGGACCTTGCCGTTCATGCCGTAGACCGCGATACCGCGGTTGAACGCCTCCAGAGGGAACTCGACTTCGTAGCCGTCTTGGGCCTTGAGCAGGACACAGTTGCAGTCGCTCTGGACGCCGGCCCGCTCGACGAGGCGCTGGAGCGGGACCCCGGTCCACAGCGCGGTGTCTATCTTCTTGCCGTTGAGCGAGTCCCCGACACAGCGAAGCGTGGAGAACTGGTTGACCGCCGCCATCCCCTGGAGCTCCTCGTAGTCGACGGTGACCTCCGATTCGACGGCCCCGGTGATCGAGAGCGACCAGTCCGCGGCCTTGGTGTTGGGGTCGATGGAGTTGATGTCGACCTCGTAGAAGTTCTCGCTGACCAGCGGTTCGATGCCGCTGACGTCGAGGGAGTTGGCCTCGGCGGCGTCCAGTTTCGCCTGGAGGTCTTCGGTGTCTGCGCCCGGGGCGTCGAGCTGCGGGGCGTCCTCGCCCATCGAGGTCTTTCCCTCGCCGACGGCGAAGCCGACGGCGGTGGCCCCGATGGCGACGCCGAACGTCGAGAGGGCGCGCCGCCGCTTCGAGGAGATGGGGTCCGCGGAGCCCCGATAGGCGTCGACGGCCTGTGCGAGGCCGACGACGGCGACCGCCGGGACGACCGGTCCCAGCGAGAGGGCGAGCTCCCGGGTGAGCGCGGCGGTGACTACCCACAAGAACACCGCCGTGCCGACGGTCGGGAGCAGTCGGTTGTTGGCCTCGCTACCGGCGAGGAGTGCGCCGGTGATACCGGCGGCGAACAACAGCCACGTGAGGAGGATGGCCGTGAGGAGGTTCAGCTGCTGGCCGAGGCTTCCCAGCGTCGTGATGGCGACGGAGACCACCTCGCCGGGCATCGTCCGTGAGAGCGTCCGCTCGATGGGCGAGGCGACGAAGGTCGGCGTGTAGCCGGTCGCGCCGTAGGAGCCGGCGACCCCCGCGCCAGCGGCGGCGAATCCGACCAGTAGCCGGCCGCCTCGACTGTCGAGCAGTGCGTCTTTCATGCCTCATCGTTGGCGGAACTACTCAAAAGGTGTTTTTCCAACACTGTTCCAATTTCGTCCCAAAGACGGATGGGTACTCGGCGTGTCCGAGCCGGTATGAGTGACGAAGTCGGCGGGCGCCCCTGCCCGCTGTGTGACCGGGCGATGTACCACCGCCACTGCAAGTACGTCTGTCCGGAACACGGCGTCGTGTACGACTGCGCTGATACGTTCTACTGAGACTGCTGACGGATTTATAGGGTTGGGCCCGTAGTATCAGGCAATGAGGAGTCAGGGCGACATCCGCGTACTCCACGTCGACGACGAGCGGGAGTTCGCCGAGGTCGCCGCGATGCATCTCGAACGGGCCGACGGGAGTCTCAGTGTCGTCACCGAGTTCTCCGCACAGGACGGACTCTCGACGCTTCGGACCTCGCCGGTCGACTGCGTCGTCAGCGACCACGATATGCCCGGGATGGACGGGCTGGAGTTTCTGAAAGCCGTCCGCGAGGAGTATCCGGAGCTCCCCTTCGTCCTCTTTACCGGGAAGGGGAACGAGGAGATAGCGAGCGACGCCATCAGCGCCGGCGTCACGGAGTACCTCCAGAAGGACGTGGGGACCGACCAGTACACGGTTCTGGCGAACCGCATCAGGCGTGCCGTCGGCGAGAAACGGGCGAAGTCGGCCCTCGAAGAGTCCGAACGGCAGCTCTCGACGCTCATCTCGAATCTCCCGGGGATGGTGTACCGGGCGCGAAACGAACGCGGGTGGCCGATGGAGTTCGTCAGCGACGGGGCGGCACAGCTGGTCGGCTACGACGCCGACGCCATCGAGTCCGGGTCGGTCACGTGGGGTTCGCTCATCGACGAGGCGGACGCAGCGCGGATACGCTCGCAGGTCCAGACGAGCATCGCCGCCGACGAGCCGTTCGAGGTGAGCTACCGCGTCACGACGAAATCGGGCGAACGGCGGTGGCTGTGGGAACGCGGGCGCGTGGTGGGGACCGACGACGCCGGCGTCGAACTGCTCGAGGGGTTCGTCACCGATATCACCGCCCGCAAGGAACGCGAGCGCGAACTCGAACGCGAGCGGGAGTTCACGGAGAACCTCGTGGACACGCTCGACGACGTGTTCTACCTCGTCAACCTCGAGGGCGAACTGCTGCGCTGGAACGACACCACGACGGCGGTGCTTGGCTACGACGACGAGGCGCTCTCGACGATGACGCTCTTTGACCTCGTCCCCGAGGCGTTCCACGAGGCGGTCGAAGAGACCGTCGAGCGGACCGTCCAGGTCGGACAGGCCACCTTCGAGGTGCCGCTGGTGACCAGCGACGGCGACCGCATCCGACACGAGTTCCGCGGCTCGCTCATCGAGGACGGGGCCGGCGACATCCTCGGCGTGGCCGGCATCGCCCGGGATATCACCGACCGGCGGGCCCGCGAGCGGACGCTCGAACAGTACCGGACGCTCGTCGAGAACGTCGGCGACCCGATGTACATTCTGGACAGCGAGGGGACGGTCCGGATGGCCAACGACGCGATGGTCGACCATCTGGGGTACGACCGCGACGAGATCGTCGGGGCCGACCCCGAGCGGTTCATCCCGACGGCGGACGTCGACCGGGTGACGGCGACCCTCACCGAGCTCCTGCAGTCGCCCGGCCGGACGTGGGAGACGGTGGAGATGCGCACCGTCGACGCCGATGGGGCCCGGACGGTGACCGAGAACAAGGTCGCGCCACTGGTCGGCGCAGACGGCTCCGTCACCGGCTCCGTCGGCGTGATGCGGGACGTGACCGAGCGCCGACAGCGCGACCGGGAGCTGGGCCGGTACGAGGCCATCGTCGAGGCCGTCGGCGACCCCGTGTACGCGCTCGACGAGGACGGCGTCTTCACCTTCGTCAACGAGGCCATCGAGCCGATGACGGGATACAGTCCCGACGACCTCGTCGGCGAGCACATCGGGCGCATCATGACCGAGAGCGACGTCGCGGAGGGCGACCGACTCATTCAGGACCTGCTCGCTGACCCCGACACCGACAGCGGGACGCTGGAGATGGACGTGGTGACGAGGTGGGACGAGCGAATCCCCTCGGAGAACAACCTCGCCCTGCTCCCGGCCGAGGACGGTGGCTTCGTCGGCACTGCCGGAGTCATCCGGGATATCCACGAGCGCAAGGCCCGGGAGAAACGGCTCTCGGAGTTCGCCTCGGTCGTCAGCCACGACCTCCGGAACCCGCTGAACGTCGTTCAGGGGCGGCTCTCGCTGGCCCAGGAGACCGGCGACGTGGACCACCTCGGCGCGGCGTCGGCGGCCGCCGACCGGATGGAGCAACTCATCGAGGACCTGCTGACGCTCGCCCGTCAGGGAGACGCCGTCGGAAGCGTCGAGGCCATCGACATCGCGACGGCCGCCGAGGGGGCGTGGGCGAACGTCGACACCGTGGGCGCGACGCTCGAACTGGCCGGGACCGACACCGTCGATGCGGACCCCGACCGGTTTCGGGAGTTGCTGGAGAACCTGTTTCGAAACGCCGTCGAGCACGGCCCGCACCGCCGGGGGCTCGACAGCGTGACCGACGACGCTTTCGCCCGTCGACCGCCCGACGATACGCTTCGCGGGGAGCTGACGGTAACCGTCGGCACGATATCCACGGCCGCCGACACCACCACCGGATTCTACGTCGCCGACGACGGCACCGGTATCCCAGCCGCTGACCGCGAGAAAGTGTTCAAACGCGGCTACACGACCTCCGAGGGCGGAACCGGGTTCGGCCTCGCAATCGTCGAGGACATCGCCACGGCGCACGGCTGGTCGGTGCGGGCGACCGAGAGCGCCGACGGCGGTGCCCGCTTCGAGTTCACGACGAGTCGGGCCGACCGCTGAAGTGTCGGTAGGTCGGGCCCGCAAGCACCAGTATCGAAAGCGACCCGAGCAAAACGAGCAGCTGTGGCAGCGCCTCGATAGAGAGTCCTTCGAGCGTCAGCGACCGCATCGACGCGCCGGCGACGACTTCGACGACGACCCACGGAATCTCGCCGAAAAAGGTGCCGACCACGAACGCCCGGGTCGACACGCCGGCAAAGCCCGCACCGTAGGAGACCGGGTCCGCGGGCACCGGGGAGAGCCGCGCGGCCAGCACCCCGCGGGTCTCGCCGGTCACCTCGATGATGCGCTGGCCCGACTCGCCGAGCCAGCCGAACATCCCGCCCTGCTCGCCGGCCCGCTCGGCGAACCGGTAGGGGATGAGACAGGTCACCAGCGCGCCCATCAGCGCGACCGGGATGCCGTAGCCGATACCCAGCACGAAGCCGACGAACGCCGATAGGGGCATCGTCGGCCACGCGAAGAAGGGCCGGACGAGATACAGCGTGACGATGACGCCGGCCAGATACACCGGGTGGTCGGCGAGATGCATGGCCTCGCGAACGAGCCGCGCCGGAGAGAGGACGGCCGCGACGGCGGCCACCGCGACGACGAGAACAGCCGAACCGAGCAGCTGTTGTCTGGCGAGACGGTCCATCTACACGTGTCAGTGGGACCAGCGGGCAAACCTCTTGTGGTCAGCCGTCAGCGGGGACGTATATAAAAAGGCCGGACGGGTCCGGTGTTAGTAGCGTGTCGTCGTCACGGCGTCCTGGTCTTCGGACCGCAGGGCGATACCGCTGGCGCGAAGTTCCGACGCGAGTTCGCTCTCGTCGACCCCTGCACGGGACGCGACCTGGGAGAGACTCAGCTCCGTGGTCTGGTACAGTTCGACCGACTCGCTGAGTGGTGTGTACGTCATTGCACTCGGACAAAGTGCTTCGATTGTTATAACTCTTGTTCAGAATTCGACACAAATGTCACGAAAAGTCTGGCTAATTCACGTACTATCGCCATATATAGTTCTATATGTGCACAATCGTAATAATCAGTTACTCTTCGACCGGTACCGAGTTGCGAACCGGTGTCACGGGAACTGTTCGCGTGCCCGCCGCCGGCGGGAAGAATTAATCCGGTCGCAGCCGGAGGTGTTGCTGTGCCCGACGACGAGCGCGACCCCGTGGAACTGGGGGTGGAACTACTCGCCCATCTGGAAGCGGCGTCGCTGTCGGTCGCCGAGGCGATGGACCGTATCGAGACGGTGACGACCAACCCCGGCGTCCAGCGGGAGATTCTCGACACGGCGGCGATGCGCGGCGTCATCGACCGCGAGGACGGCCTCGTCCGCCCCCGGTCGGGCGGGACCTACGTCAGTTTCGAGTCCGACGTGGTGGTCCGGGAGGGCGAGTTCGCCTGTGAGCGCTGTGGCGCGTCGATTAGCACCGGCCACTTCGTCCAGTTCGACGGCGGCGAACTCGGCCCCTTCGGCTCGACGTGTGTTCGGAAAGTGCTCGGGAGGGAGTAGCGAGGCCGACCGAAGGGAGGCCTCGAAGCGGAACGGCGAGCGAAGCGAGCCGTGGAGCAGTAGCGAGGAATAGCGAGGCCGACCGAAGGGAGGCCTCGAAGCGGAACGGCGAGCGAAGACGCAGTGACGGGAGGGCTGCTCGCAAAAGACGACGGCTAGCGACCCTGCCGCAGTTCGTTGATGAGCGTCTTGATGGTCTCTTCCTGGGCCTCGATGCGCTCGTTCTGTCGTTCGATAGCGGCGGTGAGGCGGGCGACCTGCTGTTCGAGGGCGGCGATGTCCCCGCTGTCGCCGCTGTGGGGCGACGGTTCCCCGGGCCCTCGGTCCGGTGCCGACGTCGTCGTGTCGGTCGTCGGGTCCGGCTCCGCGGGCTGGTCGCTCGCCTCGTCTTCGCCGTCGCTGACCAGCGGGTCGATACCGCTCTCCAGACCGAGCCCGTCGTTGTCGTCGGGCTCCGCCTCCGGTTTCGAGGCGACCTTGGCGTTGAGGTCGGCCAGCGACGAGACTTCGTGGAAGGCAAACAGCGCCTCTTGTAACGTCTTGCGGACCGCGGGGGCCTGCTCGCTGGGCGCTTTGATGCGCTCGGGCCGGTCGTTGACGCCGAGCACGATGGCCGTCGCGACGCTGCCCTCCTCGAACTCCAGCCCGGTGACGGCGTCGAACTCGTAGGACTCGAAGTCGTTGTCCCAGGTCACGTTGCCGAGGTGTTTCAGCAGGCGGTTGTCGGTGACGACGAGCGTGAGCTCGCTGAAGCGGAAGACGCCGGTGACGCTCTCCTCGGCGCCGATGACGGTCGAGCCCCGCAGCGTCCCCTCGATGAGGCGTTCGAGGACCGCGTCGGCCCGGCTGCCGGGGACGCCGAACTCCCGTTTCTGGTCGGTGTAGACAAGCGTGAACTTCGTCTTCCGGCGGCCGGTCGAGATGGTCAGTCGCTCGAAGTCGAAAGGGTAGGTCTCGACTTTCTCGTCGCTCAGCAGGCCTTCGCCGCGGTAGACGAGCGTCCGGGTCCGTGTGAAACAGACCGCGTCCTCGTCGCCGAGCGTGACGCCGGCCTGGATCTCCTCGTCCCCCAGCTCCTGCTGGACGAGGTCTGGAATATCCATGCAGGGTGCATGCCAGCGCGGTGGCTTAAATCCCCCGACCGTGTGAGGGCGCCACAGCGTCCCCGGAGATGAGAACCTTCAAGACGGCAAGCGGCCAACGACCGAGTGCAACTGAGCCCGGGTGGCTTAGCTGGACATAGCGCCGCACTCATAGGGTCTTACGACTCATGCGGTACCACACCGGCATGACCCGTGGGGTGCTCGTCACACCCCGGACCTGGGTTATGCGGAGATCGAGGGTTCGGAGCCCTCCCCGGGCATTTTCCAAGGAACGACGAGCGACAGCGAGTCGTGACGCCGTGAAATGTCCCGGTGGCGACGAACCCGTAGGGTCTCGGCGAGTGGAACGAGCCGAGAGCAGAGAAGAGCTTGCTCTTCTCGTGGTTCGGAGCCCGCTCTCAGTACCGGCTGTCGGTCCGCTCGGTCGTGGGATACTCCGTCCCGACCACGATGCTGCCCTTCATGTCGACCCCCTGGTGTGGGTCGCAGTAGTAGTTGTAGACGCCGTCGTCCTCGAACGTGAACTCGTAGTTGACGCCCGGCTCCGCGAGCGCGTCGCCCGAATCGAGCGGGCCGTCGCCGACAGACCTGACGATGTGTCCGCTCCCGTCGCCCGTCCACTCCCATTCCACCGTCGTGCCGCTGTCCACGTGGACCGCGGGCGGTCCGAACCCGAACCTGCCGCCGTTGCCCTCGACGCCGACCCGGACTGTGGTCCGCTCGCGGCCGCGCGCGTCGACTATCGTTCCGTCGTAGTTGTCGGTCTCGGCGAGATGGGCGTCCACGGCCGGTCGACCCTCCGTTTCGGGCGGCACCGATTCCTCCGTCACGGTCGGCGTCGGTTCCTCGGTCTGCATCGGCTCCTCAGTCCGTGTCGGCTCCTCGGTCTGCGTGGGGACCTCGGTCGCCGTCGGACTGGTCCGCTCGTCGGTGGGTGTCGGGGTACCCGACGACTCCGACTGCGTGTCGCTGAAACAGCCGGCCAGTCCCGCCGACGCGACCACTCCGAGTAGCGATACGATTCGCCGTCGTGTCCGTCGCTCTGGCATAACTGGGGGTGACGGGCCGGGAAGATAAATGCGGCGCCCTGAAGCTGAATCGAACCCGTCCTCAGAACTCGGTGGCCACGCTGACGTGCAGCCCGACGAACGACCAGTCGCCGCTGCGGCGTTCCAGGGCGCCGCTCCAGCGGGTGTCGAACTCGTGGTGTGTCCCGTCTTCCTCCCACGCCAGCGTGACGGCGTCGCTGAACCAGGCCACCGAGTCGCGCTCGGTGACGCGCAGTTCGCGGCTCTCGACGGTCCAGTCGCTCGTCGAGGCGGTCTGGTCGCGGAGCCCCGCCTGAACGCTGTCGGAACCGACCAGCCGCTCGGAGATGCCGAACTTCACGATGGGGTCGTCCGCGGCTCGGTCGTCGACGAAGAAGGTGTCGAGCGGTGCGCCGTGGCGCAGCGAGTCGTAGTAGTCCTGAATCGTGGCCCGGGCGTCCATACGGGAGAATTCGGCCGGAGGGACTTACCGCTATGGGGCGAACGAATTAGGCGCGGCCGGCCCAAGCGGGGGCATGCGCGCAGCGATCTACAACGGTCCCGGCGACATCACCGTCGAAGAGGTCCCTCGACCGACACTCGACGCACCGACCGACGCCATCGTCCGCGTCACCCACACGGCAATCTGTGGCTCTGACCTGTGGTTCTACCGCGGCGAGAGCGACCGCGAGGCGGGGTCCCGGGTGGGCCACGAACCGATGGGTATCGTCGAGGCGGTGGGCGACGACGTCACCTCGGTCGCACCCGGTGACCGCGTCTTCGCCCCCTTCCTCATCAGCTGTGGCTACTGCGAGTTCTGCCGGAAGGGACTGCACACCTCCTGTGTCAACGGCGACTCGTGGGGCGGGGAGAACGGCGGGTGCCAGGGCGAGTACGTCCGGGCGACCCACGCCGACGGGACGCTCGTCCGGGTTCCCGAGCGCCACGCCGACGACGAGGACACCCTCCGGTCGGTGCTCCCGCTGACCGACGTACTGGGAACGGGCCACCACGCTGCGGTCAGTTCGGGCGTCGGCGAGGGCGACACCTGTATCGTCGTGGGCGACGGCGCCGTCGGGCTGTGTGGCGTGCTGGCGGCCCGGCGGCTGGGCGCGGAGCGCATCGTCGCCATGGGCCACCACGAGGACAGACTCGAACTGGCCGAACAGTTCGGCGCGACCGAGACGGTCGCCGCCCGCGGTGACGAGGCCGTCGAGACGGCGACCGAACTGACGGACGGCGGCGCGAACCACGTCATGGAGTGCGTGGGCGCGGCGTCGGCGATGGACACCGCCGTCGACGTCTGCCGGCCCGGCGGGACCGTCGGCTACGTCGGTGTCCCACACGGGGTCGACGAGGCCGGGCTGGACGTGTTCGGGCTGTTCCGGGAGAACAGGACCCTCCGGGGCGGCGTGGCGCCGGTGCGGGCCTACGCCGACGAGTTGCTGGCCGACGTGTTACAGGGGACGCTCGACCCCTCGCCTATCTTCACGAAGGAAGTGGACCTCGACGGGGTCCCGGAAGGGTATCGCGCGATGGACGAGCGGGATGCTATCAAGGTACTCGTCACTCCGTAACGGCGGCGTTAGACACATACGTACACAGTCCAATGTGTACCGATGGCAACCACTACCACGGTTCTGGTCATCGGCGGCGGTGCAACGGGCACTGGTATCGCGCGGGACCTCGCGCTCCGCGGCGTCGACGTGACACTCGCCGAACGCGGGGGGATATCCAGTGGGACCTCCGGCCGCTCGCACGGGCTGCTCCACAGCGGTGCCCGGTACGCCGAGGCCGACCGTGTGGGCGCCGAGGAGTGTATCGCGGAAAACGAGATACTCCGCGACATCGCCGGGGCGTGCATCCGCGACACGGGCGGGCTGTTCGTCCAGCTCGCGGCGGACGACGCCGACTACTTCGACGAGAAACACGCCGCCTGCGAGGAGATCGGTATCGAGACCGAGGTGATGGACGGCGACGAAGCCCGCGAGCGCGTGCCGGACCTCTCGGACGACGTCGTACGGGCGATGCTGGTCCCCGACGGCGCCATCTACCCCTCGCGGCTCGGTGCGGCCAACGCCGCCGACGCCGAGGACCACGGCGCGACCATCCATCCCCACGGCCCGGTCGAGGAGCTGACCGTGGAGGACGGGCAGGTCACACACGCCCGACTCGGCGGGGACGTCGACGACACCGTCGAGGCCGAATACGTCGTCAACGCGGCGGGCGCGTGGGCCGGCAAGGTAGCGGCGTTGGCGGGTCTCGACGTCGAGATGGCGCCCTCGCGGGGCGTGATGGTCTCTGTCGAGTACGACCGGCTGGGGCCGGTCCTCAACCGCTGTCGGAACCCCGACGACGGCGACATCGTGGTCCCACACGAGCACGAGGCCGTCCTGGGGACGACGAGCGTCTCCGTCTCGGACCCCGACGACTACGAGACGGCCGACTGGGAAGTCGAGAAGTCCATCGAGGAGTGTGCCGACATGCTGCCGCCGGTCGCCGATGCCCCGGTCGTCAGGAAGTGGTGGGGCGTCAGACCGCTGTACGCGCCCGACGAGGGCGACGGTAACCGACGAGGTATCTCTCGGGGCTTTTTCACGCTCGACCACGCCGACGACGGGGTCTCGAACATGGTCAGTGTCGTCGGCGGGAAGCTGACGACCTACCGGCAGATGGCCGAGGCGACCGCCGACCTCGTCTGCGACCGGCTCGGCGTCGACGCCGAATGCGAGACCGCGACGCGACGGCTGCCCGGCGCGGACGACCCCGACCGACTGGACGAGCTCGTCGCGGCCTACGACGGACAGGGGCCGACCGACGAGGACGTGGTCAGGGCGACGCAGTAGGGCACTACCCGCTGGGAAAATCGCGGAACGCGGACTCGAAGTCGTCGAGTTCAGAGACGGCCGTGTCGGCCTCCTCGCGGAGTCGCTCCACTCGCTGACTCACTTCGCGGTACTCCTCGTGGGCGTCGAGTTCGACCGGGTTCTTCTCCGATTCGAGCGTGGCCTTCTTCGAGGCCATCGCGAAGAACTCCTGGAGCTGTTCGTCGTAGGAGTCGCGGGTGCGCATCGACTCGACCGTCTCGAGCAGGTCGCTCCGACTCACCGGTTTCGTGAGGTAGTCGTCGAACGGCATCTCGATGATGTCGAAGTCGGGGTCGACGGCCGTCACCATCACGACCCGACAGTCGATTCCCCGCTCGGCTATCTCCGCGAGTACCTCGTCGCCGCTCATATCCGGCATCTGCCGGTCCAGAAACACCACGTCGACTGTCTCGTCGACGAGTTCGAGTGCCTCGGTCCCGTCGTAGGCACTCTGTACCTCGTGTGCCCCGTCGAGCCACGTGATGTACAGTTCCGCTACGTCGCGCTCGTCGTCGACGACGAGCACAGTCGCCGACTCTTGTGTTGCTGTTGAATGCACGCTCTCACCTCCGCTCGGTTGGGCTCCGCGTACGATATATGACATAAGCACCATGATAAATCCACCCTCAAAATTATCAGAACTGATTCTCCTCGATGCCACCCCAGCACAGATACCGGCGGCCGCCCTACGAACTCCCCATGGTGACTGTCACTGGCGCGTGGTCACGGGAGGAGGTCGCCACGTTCCTCGAGGAACAGACGATACCGGTCCGACTCGGCTGCCGGCGGCCCGGCGGCGACCCGTGGATGCTCTCGCTGTGGTATCGGTACCGGGACGGCGCCCTCCAGTGTGCGACGGCCGCCGACGCCGACGTCGTCTCGTATCTCGACCACGACCCGTCGGTCTCCTTCGAGGTGTCGACGAACGACCCGCCCTATCGCGGCGTCCGGGGCAACGGGACGGCGACGGTCGAACCCGACCCGGAGAAAGCCGTCCTTCGAGCGCTGCTGGACCGATATCTCGGCGGCACCGACGGCCCGTTCGCCGAGAAACTGCTCTCGCCCGACCGCAGTGAGGTCCGCGTCAGTATCGCGCCCGACCGCCTCCACTCGTGGGACTACAGTGACCGAATGTGAGTCGTTTCGTCGGCGCTTTGTACCGCCCGCCCGTACGGTCGGTCGATGACTACCGACCCGTCGGTGCTCCGGTCGCTCGCCGTCAGCGCCGAGGACCTCCTCGCGGCAGTGGAAGCCGACGCTCGCGGGGGTCCCCGGACCGTCCTGCGCGTCACCCCACCGTTCAGCGGGCGGATGCGCGCTCGGTTGCACGTCGTTCGGGACGAGACCGATAGCGCGACGTTACACGTCCCGCCTGCGGCGTTTCTCGACGACGACGCGCCGCCCTATCCCACGCCGGACGAGACGGCCGACGAACTCCGCTCGGCCGACGACGCGACCTACTCCGTCGACCGGCACCGCGAGTATCACGAACAGCGACTCGACGACTGGCGGGAGACAGTACTCGACCACGTCACCGACACCGTGACACCTCCTGCTCTCGACCGCGATATCGACGTCTCGGTGCTCGGCCCATAGCCTCCGGAGCACGGGGGAGCGGTATATAGGCGGGCAGATACCTTCTCACGCGCTCAGAGGTGCCGATAAAAGCTCTCGATTGCTACGGGGCGGTGATGAAAGGTACACAATGTGCCTCCTAGCAGCGTGAAACGGGCCGAAATATAGCGAAACCTCTCTCGGTTATAAGACACTCTCCCCTGTAGATTGTAGCAGTTGCCACCATGCCTAGTTCGTCAGTACACGAACTGTTCGCGCTCGTCGACGAGGCTGTCCCCAGCCTCGGCCGGTCAGTCGTCGCACCGGTCCGGGGCTTCGCCTTCTGGATGGCCATCGCCCTCCCGTTCCTCTACGTCCCGCTACTCGCCACAGGTCTCGGGTCGTCCGCCGTTCGGACGGCGTTCGGTCTGCTGGTGCTGGCGAACGTCGCCGCGTTGCTCGTCGGTCACTCCTACGCCGGCGAGTGAGCGACAGTCACGACGGACCCATCGGTATCGAGCGGTTTCTGGCCCGGTCTGTCCGGTCGAACGGGCCACATATTTAATATCCCGCTTGACTTACCTGTCGTATGGCCGCTTATGGCCGGCCGACCTTACGAGACCTGTTCGATGAGTCACCGACGCCGCATATCGCTCACCCGCCTCGTAGCCACCATCGAGACTTCTACATCGCCACGGATGGCTCGTTTCGACCGCACAGCGGCGGGCCCGTCAACGGCGACCGGACGCCCACCGAATCCGGCGGGCTCGGCGTCGTCATCGAGACGCTCGACGGCGAGCGCGTCGTCCGGCTGTCGGTGCCCGACAGCGCCCCGGACAACAACGTCGCGGAGTATCGGGCGCTCCATCTGGGACTCGACGTGTTAGCGTCGCGGGCCCCGACGGACGCCCGCGTCGGCTTGCTCATCGACCACGACCAGCTGGCCGAGAACGTCAACGCCGAGGTGCTGGCGACACACGGCTCCGCCTACGACCCGCCACACGGCGTCAGCGTGCCGCCGGCGACCGGGCTCCACTGGCGGGGCATTCAGGCCCGCATCAACGGCTTCGGAGAAGTGAGGGCCGCGCGCATATCGAGCGACCGGAACCCGGCCCATCCGCTGGCGAACGCGCCGGACCAGTACGACCACGTCAACGCCGAACCGGACCGCTGTCTGCGCTCCGAGTCGGCGAGCGGTGAGGAACGGGTCCCGCCGCCGTCGCGGGCCGACCGCGGCGAGGCCTCGAACTGAGCGGCCGGCCACTCGGCGTCAGCGGTGGTGTCGCCACTGCCACTGCGGTGTCCAGTCGAGCAGCGACTGTGCCTTCCCCGTGTCGACGAGCGACGCGTACTCGTCCCCGGGGAACCCGTCACGGCGTTCGGCGTCCGGGTACACCGCCGCGAGAACCGCTGCCGTCGGCGTCTCCGTCACCGTGTCCGGCGCCGATACCCAGAACCGCTCGTGGCCGTCGAAGCCAGCGGTGAGCGTTTCGGTGACCAGTTCGACCATGTCCGAGACGTGGACGTAGGCAAAGAGGGTGTTGCGCTGGGTGTGAAACCGCGGCGAGTCACGCAACGCAGCCAGGCGCCGGTCCGGTTCGACGAACGTCTCCCGGGCCAGTTCGTCGTCGACCACCCACGGAAACCGGAGTGAGCTGATGGTCCGCGGGCCGTCGGCCCGCCGTGCGAACCCGTCGGCGACCGCTTCTAGCGTCTGTTTCCCGAGGCCGTAGGCCGTCGACGGCGTGAGCCGATGGGTCTCGTCGACCGGGAGCGAGTCGACGGTGATCGGGTCGGGCTCGAAGCCGCCCCCGATGGCGCTCAGACTCGACGCGAGGGTGACGGTCTCGACGCCCAGTTCGCCCGCCGCCTCCAGCACGTGGTAGGTCGACATCGCGTTGCTCTCGAAGGTCCGGAACCCCGGTCCGGCGTCGGGCGTCGGAATCATCCCGAGGTGACAGACCGCGTCGGCGTCGCTCTTGGCGAGCGAGCCGTACACCTCCCCCATCTCCAGCAGGTCTGTCCGGAGGTAGGCGTCCGCGTGTGACTCCTCGCGGGACCCGCGCGAGAGGTTCACCGTCCGGAACCCCTCGCCGGACAGGTGTTCGAGCACTGCCCCACCGATGCGACCGTTCCCGCCTGTGACGGCGACCGTCTCTGTCATGTACCGGCGTACATCCGGTAGATTGAAAGGTTCCTGCGGTCCGCTAGCGTGAGCGCCGTCGCTCTGTGGACGCGACCGATAAGTTATGGCGATGATTGTTTGTGACTTCGAGGACGTTCCCGAAACGTCACACAGCTCAAATTTTAAGTGAGGGGAGATACATACTCTCCGGTGAGAGCTGTCGAAAATGAGTACCGGACGACAAACACGCGGACCCGACGGACAGTACCGAAACCAGCGAGCGCGGCGTTGGCAGGTCTCGCGCTACGACATCGTGCTGGCCCTTATCCCGATGGCGTTCCTACTGACCGCTGTCGCCAGCGGGCTCTTCGGCGTGGCCCTGCCCACCGCGCTCGCAGGGGGGTCGGTCCTCGGTGTCGCGGTGCTCGCGGACGCGCTCTTTCTGAACCCCCCGACTGAACGGCTGAAGTGACCGTTACTCGGCGTACGCTACTCCTGTTGTGCGTCTACGACTGCCACGCCGGCGAGATTGACGATGTCCTTCACTTCGTCGCCGCGCTGGAGGACGTGGACCGGTTTGTCCATCCCGACGAGCATCGGCCCGATGGCCTCGGCGCCGCCCAGTCGCTGGAGGAGTTTGTAGCCGATGTTGCCGGCTTCGAGGTTCGGGAAGACGAGCACGTTCGCGGGGTCCTCTAGTTCGGAAAACTCGTAGGTCCCGTTGAGGATGTCCTCGACGACCGCGGTGTCGGCCTGC
Organism: Halomicroarcula saliterrae; assembly: GCF_031624395.1. NCBI lineage: Archaea > Methanobacteriati > Methanobacteriota > Halobacteria > Halobacteriales > Haloarculaceae > Haloarcula > Haloarcula saliterrae. Next base: position 187,127 of record NZ_JAMQON010000002.1, on the reverse strand, counting down.
ATCTCCCCGTCGACCGGGAAGTCGACGCGGTCGTCGGCCTGCAGTTTGGCGACCGCGTCGCGGGGTTTCTGGGTCCCCGAGTTGTCGACGCTGCCGAAGTTCGAGTACGACAGCATCGCCGCGCGGGGCTCGACGTTGAACCGGCGGGCCAGGTCCGCCGTGTGGCGGGTCACTTCGGCCAGCACGTCGGCGTCGGGGTCCTGGTTGACCGTGGTGTCGGCACAGAAGATGACCTGGTTTTTGAACGTCAGCATGTAGACGCCGGCCGCGTAGTCGGCGTCCTCGGCGGTGCCGATGACCTGCAGCGGCGGGCGCAGCGCCCGCGGGTAGTGGTGGGTCAGCCCAGTCAGCATCGCGTCGGCGTCGCCCATCTCGACCATCACGCTACCGAGGTAGTTCCCGTTCCGGAGCAGCTCCTCGGCCTCCCGGCGGGTGACGCCCTTGCGCTGGCGCAGTTCGTACAGGCGGTCGGCGTAGGTTTCGATGTCTGCCGTCTCGGGGTCGACGACGACGGGGTCGAACTCGAGGCCGAACCGGCGGCGGGTGGCCTCTATCTTCTCGGCGTCGCCCAGAAGGACCGGCTCCGCGATACCCTGCTCGACGAGCTGGTATGCGGCGCGAATCATCTTCTCGTCGTCGCCCTCGCCGAGCACCACGCGCTTGGGGTCGCTCTTTGCCTTGTTCAACACGACGCGCATCATCTCGCGGGACTTCCCGAGGCGGGCCTCCAGTTCCTCGACGTAGGTGTCGTGGTCAAGCTCCGTCCGGGCCGCGCCGCTGTCCATCGCCGCCTCCGCGACGGCCGGCGTCACCTCGAAGAGGACGCGGGGATCGAGCGGTTTAGGGATGATGTACTCCGGCCCGAACTGCAGCGGCTGGTCGCCGTAGGCCTTGACTACGGCGTCGGGCACGTCTTTGCGCGCCAGCTCGGCCAGCGCCTCGGCCGCGGCGACTTTCATCGCCTCGTTGATTTCGGTGGCCCGCACGTCCAGTGCGCCCCGGAAGATGAAGGGAAAGCCCAGCACGTTGTTCACCTGATTCGGGTAGTCGGAGCGTCCCGTCGCCATGATGACGGTGTCGTCGCGGGCGTGTTTGGCCGTCTCGTAGTCGATTTCGGGGTCGGGGTTGGCCATCGCGAAGATAATCGGGTCCTGAGCCATCGACCGGACCATCGCCTCGTCGACGATGCCGCCCACGGAGAGGCCGACGAACACGTCCGCGCCGGCCAACGCGTCGGCCAGGTCGCCCTCCGGCACGTCGCGGGCGAACGCCGACTTGAACTCGTTGAGCCCTTCGTGGTCGGCGCGGTCCGCGGTGATGATGCCCGAGGAGTCACACATGGTGATGTTGTCCCGCTCGGCGCCCAGCGAGACGTAGAAACGGGCGGTCGCGATAGCGCTCGCACCGGCTCCGGAGAAGACGATGTTCAGGTCGGCGAGCTCCTTGCCCGCGATGTCGGCGGCGTTGACCAGCGCCGCCCCGGAGATGATGGCGGTGCCGTGCTGGTCGTCGTGGAACACGGGGATGTCCATCGTCTCGCGGAGACGCCGTTCCACCTCGAAACACTCCGGGGCCGCGATGTCTTCGAGGTTGATGCCGCCGAAAGTCGGCTCCATCGCCCCGATGGCGTTGACCATCACGTCCACGTCTTCGTCGGTGTCGAGTTCGATATCGAAGACGTCGATGTCCGCGAAGCGTTTGAACAGCACGCCCTTGCCCTCCATCACGGGCTTCGAGGCCTCGGGGCCGATGTCGCCCAGCCCCAACACCGCCGTCCCGTCGGAGACGACGCCGACGAGGTTCCCCTTCGCAGTGTAGCGAAAGGCCTTCTCGGCGTCGGTGGCTATCTCTTCACACGGCGCGGCCACGCCGGGCGAGTACGCGAGCGAGAGGTCCCGCTGGGTGTTGGTCGGTTTCGTCGTCGCGATCTCTATCTTGCCCGGCGGGTCCTGGCTGTGATAGTCGAGTGCGTCCTCGTCGAGTCCCATAGGGAATGGGAGTCAGGGGGCCGTATAAATGTACGCTGGCACATGGGCGGTGCGTCGGACACGTCTGGGTCGTCACCGCCGACCGCGATAGCGACCGCTTGCGCCCTCGTACCGACGACGAGCGGCCGCCCCGTGACGACGGGGGCGGGAGCGGCGACCGCAAAGAGCGATTCCTAAGTACGTCGAGTCCTCAGTGGCAACTATGACCACCCGTTTCCGCCGGCTGCTCACGGCGACGACGGCGCTGACCTTCGGTCTCATCCTGCTCGGGGTGTACACCGGGGCCATCGGTGCCGGGCTGACCTGTGACGGCCGCTGGCCGCTGTGTGACGGCTGGCTCGGACTCTTCCCGGCCAACTGGGCGAGCTTCGTCGAGTGGTTCCACCGTTTCGTGGCGATGATAACCGGCTTCGCCATCCTCGGCTCGACCGCCGCCGCCTGGCGCGGTGACTACTCGTCCCGACTCAAGTACGCTACCGCCGTCGCTACGGTGGTGCTCCCGGTCCAGATACTGCTCGGGGCGAACACCATCGTCAACTTCGGGGCGGCCGCGCAGGTGCTCCACCACGCCGCCGCGCTGGCGATCCTGACCGCGCTGGTCGCCGCGACCGCGTGGTCGTACGACGCGTCCGCGACGACGGCGACCGCCGATACATCGGCCGAGTCGGGGACGGACACCGACGCGACACCGAGCTCCGACTGAACGGCACACACTGTCGACCGTTTTACAACACGTGTTGTTCCGTTCGTAACACTCATCCCGGCATACCCCGATGGTCGGGTATGTCTGAGAGAGGACTCTCGCGACGGCGGTATCTCACCACGGTCGGCGGGGCAGCCGTCACCCTGTCGGTGGCCGGCTGTTCCGGCAACGACAGTAGTAACGGCGACGAACGGACGATTACGGCCGGTACCGCACCCGGCTTCCCGCCGTTCGAGATGAAAGAGGGCGGGGAGCTCGTCGGCTTCGACGTCGACTTGCTGACGGCCGTCGTCGAGCAGACCGACTACACGCTGTCGGGCTGGGAGGAGTTCAAGTTCGACTCGCTGACCCCGGCGCTGCTCAACAACAACATCGACGTCATCGCCGCCGGGTTGACTATCGGCCCCGACCGCGACGAGAACATCGACTTCAGCGACCCGTACTACTCCTCCGACCAGGCCATTGTCGTACGGTCGGACGGCAGTTTCTCGCCGGGGAGCCTCCCGGACCTCGCGGACCGAACCGTCGGGGCACAGAAAGGAACTACCGGGGAGAGCACCGTTCAGGACGAACTCGTCGGAGACGAGATCACCGAGAACCAGTACAACGCCTACGGCAACTACGTACTGGCCATTCAGGACCTCGAGAACGGCAACGTCGACGCCGTCGTCATCGACGTCCCCGTCGCCAACTCCTTCGCGGCGAACCGCCCCGTCGAGGTGGCGTTCGTCTACGAGACAGGCGAGAAGTTCGGCTTCGGCGTCCGAGAGGGCGACGAGGCCCGCCAGTCCGCCCTCAACGAGGGGCTGGGGACGGTCCGCGAGTCGGGCACCTACGAGGAACTGACCCAGAAGTGGTTCGGCGAGTAGACCGATGTTACAGGCAGGTGACTGGGCGTTCGTCGTCGACAATCTCGGCTACCTGTTTGGCGGTGCGACCGTCACAGTCGGGCTGACGCTCGCGGCCCTCGCCGTGGGGTTCCTGCTGGGATTCCCCGCCGGGGCGCTCGAAGTGTACGGTGACGGCCTGCTACAGCGGCTCGTGAGCACGGGCGGCGTTCTCCTCCGAGGCACGCCTATCGTCGTCATCATGCTCGTGCTGTTCTTCGTGGTCTCGATTTCGAAGTCGGCGTTCGTGACGGCGACTGTCGGCCTCGGACTGCGGAGCGCGGCCTACCAGTCACAGATATTCAGAGGGGCGATCCAGAGTGTCGACGAGGGACAACTGGAGGCGGCCCGCGCAGTCGGCATGAGCCGCTTCGAGGCTATCCGTCACGTCGTCGTCCCGCAGGCGCTGCGCCGCAGCATGCCCGGCTTCCAAAACGAGTTCACTATCGTTCTGAAAGACACCAGCATCGCCTTCGCCATCGGCCTCGCGGAGCTGCTGACGCGGGGGTACGACCTGTTCACCCAGAGCGGGCGTTCGACCGCCGTCCTCGAAGTGTTTCTGGCGATCAGCGCGGTGTATTTCGTCCTGACGTTCGTGACCAACCGCGGGCTGGACCGACTGGCCGACTACTACGCGATTCCCTCGGGAGAAAACAGATGACACTGCTACGAGTCGAGAACGTCGACAAGTCCTACGGGGACGAGGAGGTACTGAACGGCGTCAGCTTCGAGATGGACCGCGGGGACGTCGACGTGTTGATGGGCCCCAGCGGCAGCGGGAAGTCGACGACGTTGCGCTGTATCAACCGGCTGACCGACATCGACAGCGGCGACATCTGGCTCGACGGAACCGACGTCGCCGCCCCGGAGACGGACGTGAACAAACTCCGACAGGACGTCGGCATGGTGTTCCAAGATTTCAACCTCTTTGCCCACCTCACGGCGCTCGAAAACGTCACGCTCGGGCTGAAACGGGTGCGGGGTATGCCCGCGGCCGACGCCACCGACGCGGCCACGGCGCACCTCGAACAGGTCGGACTCGCGGCCCAGGCGGACTCGTACCCCGCCGAGCTCTCGGGCGGCCAGCAACAGCGGGTCGGCATCGCCCGCGCGCTGGCGATGGAGCCGAAACTACTGCTGTTCGACGAGCCGACCAGCGCGCTCGACCCGGAGCTCGTCGGCGAGGTGGTCGACGTGATGCGTGACCTGGCCGACCGCGGGATGACGATGCTCGTCGTCAGCCACGAGATGGGCTTTGCCCGGTCGGCCGCCGACGACATCCACTTCCTCGACGGCGGCCGCGTCGTCGAGTCGGGGCCGCCCGAACAGCTGTTCGAGCACCCGGAACACGACCGAACCGAGACGTTTCTCACCGGCCTCCAGTCGGGCGAGCAGCGATGAGCGCCGAGGACCCCACCGCGGCCGAGCAGGTCCGGACGACCATCGACGTCGACACCGACCGGCCGTGGGCGCTGCTCGGCCTCGCGGTGTTCTGGGGCTGGCTGGTCGTCCGCTGGACCAACGACTTCCTGCTTCCCGCCGCCGTCGCGCTCCCGAGCGACCAGTCGTTCTTCCCGGCCGCGCCGTTCGCGTCGGCCGCCGAGTCCCTCACCGCGACGGCGTCCTCACTCGGGGTCGCCGGCGCGCCGCTCGCGTTCGCGGCCGGGCTGCTATCGTTCGTCGCCGGCGCCATCCCCTCGCTTCCGGCGCTGGCCCGCGGCGCGTGGCTCACCATCGTCCTGACCGTCGTCGGCATCGCGCTCGGCTTCGTCCTCGCGGTGCCGCTGTCGGTCGCCCGGGTGTACGGCGGGCGGGCGCTGCGCTGGCTCTCGCTGTCGTACACCGAGCTCATCCGGGGGACGCCGCTGCTGGCGCAGCTGTTCCTGCTGTACTTCGGCCTGCCGTCGACAAAGCTACTCCGCTACGTGCCCGGCGTCGGCTCGGGGTTCGTCCCGGGGACGGCGGCGCTGGTCGCTATCGTCGGCTTCACAATCAACAGCGCGGCGTATCAGGCCGAGTACATCCGTTCGGCGCTCGAATCCGTCGACGCGGGACAACTGACCGCCGCCCGGTCCATCGGGCTCTCGAAGCGCGAGGGCATCCGCTACGTCGTGCTCCCACAGGGGCTTCGTTACGCCATCCCGGGCTGGTCGAACGAGCTCGTCTATCTCATCAAGTACTCCTCCCTGGCGTCCTTTATCACCGTCCGGGAGCTGTTCTTCCGGGCCGAAAGCATCGCCAACGAAACGTTCCGCTACACCGAGCTCTACGTGCTCGCGGCGCTGTTTTACATCGCGCTGGTCGTCTCGGCGTCGGTGGCGATGAACGTCGTCGAAGAACGGACGGCGATTCCGGGTCTCGGCGGGCGGCGACAGGGCTGAGCTACATGAAATCCGAGAGCCCGGACTGCTGGTCGTCGTCCGCGCTCTCGCTGTCGGGCGTCTCCTCGGTCTCTTCGGACGCGTCTCCGGCCAGCGTCGCCTGTGCATCGCTCTCGGACTCCTCGGCGCGCTCACCGTCGTCGGTCCCGCCGGCGACGCCGCCCTCGAACGCCCCGCCGGAGTGTTCCACCGCAGCTTCCTCCCGGCGCCGCTCGGCGTCCTCGACGATGGACTGGACCTTGTTCGTCGACTCGCCCGAGCCGGTGATGAAGGAGACGTGGTCGGCCTCCAGCTCGTAGGTCGCGGCCATCGCAACCGTCAGCTCGCGGTTCGTGCAGTGGTGTGTCATCGTCGCAAGGAAGGGCATGATCTCCCGGCGCGCCGTGCGCATGGAGACGCCGTCGATGGCGGCGATCTGGCGGGCGACGTAGTCCCGCGTCGACCGCGCCCCCTTCGAGCGGCCGAGTTTCGACCAGTAACTGGGCGGGCCGTAGCGGGTCCAGCCGCCTTTGGTGCCGTCGCGGGCGGCGGCGACGCCGGCGGTCATCGCGTCGCCGGCGTACTTCCAGAACGAGTAGTTCTGTGTCGCCCGCACGCGACCGAGCCAGCGGTCGGCGTCCGAGAGCGAGCGGTAGGCCCGCGCGAGTTCCGCCCCCTCGTAGTCTTTGGGCATGTTGTCCTCTATCCAGTTGATGAGGTCGTCCGGCGTCTCGTCGACGTCGTAGCTCCCCTTCAGCGCCGTCTCGGCGTCCCCCTCCTTGAGCACCACGTCCAGATACTCGAAGATGCCCGAGGAGGTGTCCCGTTCGCCGGAGACGTAGTCGTCGGCCTCGATGCGGTCCCGGCCCTCCGCGGTGGCCTGGAGGTCCTTGATAGCCCCGCGGAGGTCGCCGCTGTTTTGCTCGGCGATGTCCTCGATGGCGGCGTCGGTGTACTCGATGCCCTCTTTGCGGCAGATATCCCGCAGGACGGGGACGATAGAGCGCTTCTGGACCGCGGAGAACTCGATGTCCTGACAGCTGTTCCTGAGGCTGTTCGACATCTCGTAGTACTCGTTCGCGATGAGTATCATCGGCTGGCTGGCCTCCTTGACCAGCGACCCGATGGCCCGCGCGCCGCCGCGGTCGGCGTTCCCGTGGATGTTGTCGGCCTCGTCCATGACGACCAGTCGGCGGCCGGCCCCGCCGGCGGTGAGCGTCCCGGACTTGGCGGCCTCGCCGGCCACCTGCTCGATGACGTCCTTGGTCCGCGAGTCGCTGGCGTTCAGTTCGATGGTCGGCCAGTCCATGTCGTTGGCGAGCGCGTGGGCCGCGGAGGTCTTGCCCACGCCGGGCGTGCCGTGGAGGATGACGGCCTCACGGTGGTCCGCCCACGTGTCGGCCCACTGTTTCAGGCTGTCGCGGGCCTTGTTGTTCCCCCGTACCTCCGAGAGCGTGCTCGGGCGGTACTTCTCGGTCCAGTCCATTGGTCCGTGGTTGGCGCGAGGGTCGTTTAGGGGTTGCGGAGCGGCCCGAAGACCTATACCGGGGCCGGCCCGGGTCCAATCCGCTATGAACCTGAACAGCCGTCGCTACGGCACCGCCGCCGTCGCGGGTGTCGTCGCCTTCGCCATCACGTACGTGCTGATATACGCGCTCACAATCTCGACGGTCCGGGACTCCCTGTTGACCGGTGTCGCCGAGGCCTTCGGCGACGAGAACGCCGACTGGAAAGTCGTCGGCTGGCTCGTCTTCAACGCCCACTTCGTCACGACGACTGTCACCATCGACGTCCCGCTGTTCGGCGGGACCGACGCGGTGAACTTCGTCGCCGAGAGCGACTCGCTGTCGGCGGTGCTGTACCTGATTCCGCCCGCTCTCCTGACCGCCGCCGGCCTCGCCGCGGCGCGCTTGGACGGGGTGACCGAGGCCGCGGACGCGCTCAGAGTCGGCCCCTCGGTCGCTCTGGGCTATCTCCCGCTGGCAGTCGGCGGCGCCGTGCTGTTTGCCATCAGCATCGGTGAGAACAGCGGCGGGTCGCCGACGCTACTGACGGCCGTCGTCCTCGCCGGCGTCGTCTACCCCGTCGTGTTCGGCACAGTCGGGGCCGTCGTCGGCGCGGTGCTCGCCGGGGAGTAAGCCGCCCGACTGTTTTTATCGGAAGCCGCGGCCAGCGTCGGTCGTGGTACGAGCGATCTGCCTTCCCCCGGACGACCGGGCGCTATCGCCGGTCGTGGGTACCGTCCTGCTGGTCGGCCTCGCGCTCCTGCTGGCCGCCGCCGTCTCGGCCACCGCGCTCGGTTTCGCCGACGAACTGACCGGGGTCGCCCCCACCGTCGCCCAGTCGAGCGGGACCTACGAGCGCTACGCCAGTGGCGGCGGGCGCTACGACGAGCAGGTCGTCCGCGTCACCCACGAGGCGGGCGACACGCTGACCGTGCGCGACATCGAAATCGCCGTCGACGCGAGCGACGCCTGCGGGAAGACGGGCCGGCTGGTGAACCTCCCGGCGTCGGGCGACGACCCGCGCCCCACGAGCGAGTACGTCCGCGGCGACGACGTCTTCGACAACGCCGCGAACTCGGTGGAGGGACCCATCGGCACCGGCGACGTGGACGACGACGGCGAGTGGTCCGCCGGCGAGACGGTCCAGTTCCGGCTCTCGACGCGGGAGTGCCCCCTCGACACCGGCGACAGCTTCACCGTCCGTGTCGTCCATACACCGACCGACAGCGTCGTCATCGACCAGCCCGTTCGCGCGGACTGAGACGTCGTCCGGGCCCGCGCTCCGGTACGTTTTTGTCCGCGTCCACCTTTCTCGTCACCTAATGGCACGGGGTGTCCGTGACGAACTGGCGGAGAAGATCGCCGGCGAGGTCGCGCTCAGCGACGACCCCGGGGCGACACTCCGGAAGTGGCGCACCGATTTCGATATCGCACAGACCCAGCTCGCCGACCGGCTGGACGTGTCGCCGTCGGTCGTCTCCGACTACGAGAGCGGTCGCCGGGACAACCCCGGTATCGGCGTCGTCCGCCGGCTGGTCGTCGCCCTGCTCGACATCGACGAGGGCCGCGGCGGCAACCACATCCGCCAGTACGCCCGCGTCCTCTCGTCGGGCTTCGATAGCGACGTCGTCCACGACCTCCGGGAGTACCCGGCCAACGTGGGCGTCGAGCGGGTGTACGACGCCATCGACGCCGAGGAGATCCACCGCGGCGGGGCCGACACCGTCGCCGGCCACACCGTCATCAACTCCATCGCGGCCATCACGCGGCTCTCCTCGGACCAGTTCCACCAGCTGTACGGCCAGTCGACGAACCGGGCGCTCGTCTTCACCGGCGTCACCCGCGGCGAGTCGCCGCTGGTCGCGATGCGCGTCCTCTCACCGACGCCGAGCGCCGTCGTCTTGCACGGCCTCGACAGCGACGCTATCTGGGAACACGCTTCGGAGCTGGCCCGCATCGACGACGTCTCGCTCGCCGTCACCGACGCGGAGCTGGAAACGGTGCTGGACGGGCTGCGCGGGCTGCCCTAGTCGCGCTCTCCGGTGGCGCTCGTGCGGTCGACCAACCGGTACGGGTTGGAGTGAGCGGACCGCGAGGGCAGAGGGCGCTTTCGGAGCTCTCTGGCCGTTCGCGGAGCGGTCGATTGCGGGGCTCTCCGGCTGTCAACAGTCTCTACCCGCACGAACGCCAGTCGAAAATCGGACTAGTCGACGTACGTGTACGTTCGCTCGCCCATCCGGCCCCAGCCGTCGAAGACGAACTCCGCCTCGGGCTCCGTGAACGCCTCGGCGTCGGCCTCGGTGTCGTGGTTGTGGACGTCGTGAATCTGCTCGTACTCCTCGAAGGACATCTCGTACCGCTTGCGAATCTGCTCGTCGACGTTCAGCTGGGCGATTTCGGCCTCCCAGCCGTCGACCACGGTCTCGGCGTGGACCTCCGCCTGTGCGCCGGAGCCGTAGGAGGCGACCAGGAGCTTCTTGCCGTTCAGGTCGCGACCGTTCTCCCGGGCGTGTTTCAGGCCGGCCGCCCGGGCGATGTGGACCGAGCCGGTGTACCAGTTGCCGACGTGGCGCGAGATTTCGAGCGTCGGGTCGATGGTCTCGGCGTACCAGTCGCGGTAGCGCTCGGTCTCGGTCAGCGCGTCGGTGTACTCCCGGATGGCCTCGTAGAAGGCGTCGTCGGAGTCGTAGGCGTCGGGAACGGGCTGGTAGCCGATCTCCTCGGCGAGTTCGTCCTCGATTTCGGTGTCACGGGTGACGTGTCGGTAGCCCAGCGCCGCGGCCTTCCGGACCATCCCGGGGAACGGCGTGTGGAACGGGATGAGCGGGTAGTCCTCGGGGTGGATGTCGCCCGCGACCGAGGCGAAGTCGTCGAGCGCCTCGCGCAACCGGGCGAGGTACACCTTCACCGAACGCTTCCCGTCGACGGAGGGGAACTGTTGGTTGGGCTTGAGGAAGTCCGTCTCGTCGGCGCTGCCAAAGCCCTGCTCCATCGAGAGCTCGACGAGGTCGGGGTCCTCGTCGACGAGCATCGCCACGGCACCGGAGCCCTGGGTCGCCTCGCCGGGGTCGTCCCGGGCGTACAGCGCGGTGTCGGTCGCGATGACCATGGCCGCCCGGCCCCGGTTCCGGCCGGCGCGAATCCAGTTGTACGCGTCGTCGAGGCTCTGGGTCCCGGAGATGCAGGCGAACTTCCGCTCGCCCTTGTTGGCGTGATGGAAGTCGCCCTCGTACACCTTCTCCAGACAGCCCGCGACGTACGTCGAGACGGGCTTCGAGTTGTCGAAGGAGGACTCCGTCGCCACGTCGATACGGCCGATGTCCTCCGGTTCGAGCCCCTTCCGGTCCATCAGTCGGTGGGCGGCGTTGGCCGCCATGGTCACGATATCTTCGTGGACGTCGGGGAACGAGGAGGCGTGCAGCCCGAGCCCTTTCGTGTACTTGCCGGGGTCGTCGCCCTGTGCCGGCGCGAACGTCTCCGCGAGGTCCAGTTTGAGTTTTCCTGTCCAGATTTCCATCGCGTCGATGCCGACTGCTGTCATTACCGGAGGGTCAGCGTGTACGTATATATGAGTGTCGACCATGCATTCGACAGATGTCGAACCACGCCGTCGGCTGGCCCGGACGCCGAGCGGACTTGTCCCCTCGTCTCCGCTGGAACTGGGGAAAGACACGGCACGACCGTTAGGACGAGTATTCCCCGTGAGAAATCGGTACCACCCTCGAACTGTCAGGGTGCCGGTCTGGTGAACGTGACCTCGTTACCGTTGGCGTCAGTCGCGATAACCCGGACTTTCGCCGCCGTCCCGCTGATGCCCTCGTGGCGGTCCTCACCGTTCCGGGAGTTGGTCTGTCCGAACGTGTTCGACACCGTACTGAGGGCGTTTCCGTCGCTGTCCTCGATGACCGTCGTCACGTTCGTGAGGTCACCGTCGGTGTCGGATGCACTCCACGCGGCACAGTAGCCAGCGCCATTGCCGTTGTTGCAGTTCCCGGTCGTGACAGTCACCGAGGCAGACGGCGGTCCGCCCGCCCTCGCGTCGCCGTCGGTCAGCGCCGTCGCACGGATGTAATCGAAGTCGACGCGAGCGTAGTTACCACCTGTCTTTTCGACCACGAGGTAGACGGCCCCCGAGTTCGAGATGGCCTGCTCCGCGGCGTCGTTGACCGTGAACGACAGGGTGTCGGTTTCGCCGGTGTTGCGGAGCGGTTTGCGTTGCAGCTCGTTCCCGTCGCTGTCGACGACGACCAGGTCGAGCGTTCCGACGCCACCGTACTCCCGGCTCTCGTACCGCGTCTCGATGCGGTAGTCGTCCGCACTCGTGGTGATACCGTCGAGCTCGATTCCGACGTTGGTGGTCTGTCCACCGTCCTGAACCGGCGTCAACGAGCCGTCGGCCGCTTGCATGTTCGAGAACGAAGCCAGGTTCCCGCTCTCGGCGGGAGCCGGCGGAAGCGACTCGTCCTCGCCGGACTCGGTGTTGTCGTTGTCCCGGTCGTTGAACGCAGTCGGATACACCGTCGTCGCCCCGCTGTCACCACTGACAGTCACGGTTTGACTCGCGGTATCGGACCCGCCGTTGCCGTCGCTCACCCGCACGGAGACAGTCTGGTCGCCGGAACTGCCGAAGCTCGTCGAGGCCGTCTCACCGGTGTCGTCGTCGTAGGCGCCGTCGTCGTCGAGGTCCCACTCGTAGCTCAGCGTGTCACCGTCGGGGTCGCTCGAACCTCCCGCGTCGAAGGTGAGCGGGTCGCCGACGGACGCCGAGCTCGGCCCGGCGATATCAGCCATCGGCGGCGAGTTCCCGGGACTGGCCGACGGCGGGGCGACGTTGACCACGAACTCGTCGGCGACCCGGGAGCCGCCCGCCGCGTAGGTAACCGCCAGACGGAACGTTTCGCCGGAGACGTTGGCGGGCACGGCCGTCGAGCCGCCGACAGTCCAGAACTCCGCGAAGGTGACGTCGGCCGACTCGCCCGACCCCAGTTCGATAGCCGAACCCGTGAGGTCGGTTTCGACGGTGCCAAAGGAGCCGCTGCTAACACTGTACGTCTCCTCGTCCGTCGGGCTCTCGAGCGAGAGCACCGTGCCGCGACCGGAGACGAACCCGTACTGGGCGCCGGTAAACAGACCCAGTTCGACGACCCGTGTCTCGCCCGTTGCGAGGTTTTCGACGGCGAGTTCTGATTCGCCCGGCGCAGTTCCATCCGACTCGTCCGAGAGCCCGTTGATATCGCTGTTCTCGGGCACGACCGCCACGTCGGTGAGTTCGACTGGCCGTCCGACTCGGTTCTCCACCGTGACGGAGAACGCCCCCGCGACCCCGTTACCGTTGCCGTCGAACGCCTGTCCGTTGTTCAGGCTCACCAGTCGACCGCCGCCACCACTACTCGACGGCTGTACCGTGACGTTCACCGAGACGTCCTCGGGCGTCGACGCCTCGAAGCTCCCGTTGATGGTCGTGTAGCTGAAACGTATCTCCTGTCGACCAGCCGACCCAGTAGCTTCGTAGACGAACGTCACCTTCCCGTCCTCGTCGGGCGTCTTGGTCGCGTCTCCGGCACCGGACGACTGGAACGACCCGTCGTCGGCGACGGACGCGTTGACCGTCAGCTCGCCGGCGTCGCCCGGCGGGTTGTTGAACCGGTCTCGCACTTCCAGGGTCAGCTCTTTCGTCCCGCCCTGCGGGACGGAGTCGCCGTCCCACTCGACGTCGGTGAGGTACGCCGCCGGCTCGTCTATGACGCCGGTCCCGACACCGACTTTCGTCAACTGCAGCATGTAGCTCTGATCGGGCTGGAGTTCGACGGTGACGTTGTAGAACCCGTTGCCGCTGGATGCGAGGCGTACGTCCGTGACGTTTGGCTGCGTGTTCTCGAGGAAGTCCCAGTAGGTCGCGGGCCGCGTAGAGGTGAACGTGATGTTGATGGGTGTCCCGTCGTCGGTCAGTCGGATTCGCTCGGTCGAGCTGCTGACCGACCGGACGTCGACCGACGTGGTCCCGGTCGAAGACCGCGACAGCGTCCCGTTGAGCGCCACGAGCGAGATGTCGGTCCCGTCGATGAACGACTGGTTGGCGACGGTTGTATTGCCGGTCCGGAACCGGTTGTAGAGGACCGTTTGCTCGTAGGTCGTGGTCGGGCCGTTGGTGTAGACGTTGTAGCTCGGCCGATAGGTGATGGCACCGGTGTTGTAGCGCTGGCTCTCGTTCCAGAAGTCGCCGGCCTCACCGCTGGCCTGCGCGTTCGCGATGGTCAGGTCGACGCGCTCGTCGGTCGTCCCGACCGTCCGCAACGAGCCCGAGGGCGGGCTGGGGTTGCGGGCCGCCAGCCGGCTCGGATAGCGGGTCCCGAGCCGGACGGAGACGCTCCGGCTCCGGTCGACGCCGCCGACGGAGACGATAGCGTTGCGCAGGTCCTGTAACTCCGACTGGACCTGCTGGTTGTGGTTGAACTCGACTTCGCTGTTCTGGCTGGGGACGACGAACGCCTGATAGCTGGCGAAGGCGATGACGAGGACGGCAAACAGGAGAATGGCACCTATCTGAATCGACTGCCCTCGCCGGTCCCCGACCAAATCCATGCCGACTACTTACGTAGTACCACGTAAAAGCCTATCCGCCGGCTCGGACGCTGCGACGTCCGCCGACTCGCGTCAGCGATATCCGACGCGTGGCTGCCCGTCTCAGTCCTCGTCTTCCTCGACGACTTCCGGGTCCGACAGCGCGGTCTGGAGGCTGTCCAGTCCGTTGACCCACTCGGAGACGAGGCCGTATTCGAGGTCCTCGACGACCTCCATCGCGAGCTCGTCGCCGTCGATGATACGCGTCCCCGCCTGCACGCAGTAGCCAAGCGCCGCGTCGAGGTCCTCCTCGGCCTCGGCGTCGGCGGCCGCGCCGACGTAGTCCGTGACGGTCGCCTCGCTCGCGACGCCCTCGGCGGTGTACTCCTCTGCGGCGTAGAACACACAGACCAGCGAGGTCTGGACGCCGTCGATAAGCATCAGCGTCTCCTCGTCGTCGATGGTGATATCGTCGAGAACTATCTCCCGGACGCCCGCGAGCTCCGACAGCGCCGTCTCCTCGTCCAGTTCCCCGTCGTCGTAGTCAGTGAGTATCTTCGCGACGGCGATGGCGGCGTCGTCCTGCAGGTTCAACAGGAGGCGCGCCGAGTCCTCGTCTTCGGGGTCTATCCCCTCGTTTTCGATACGGTCCAGCCAGTTCTGCCAGCGTTCGTCGGTGTAGTACTCCCCCGGCGGCGTGCTCATATCTCCCCGTACGTGCGCCCGGGGATAATAGCTTCGACAGGCGGTTCCCTTGGCTGTAAGGAGGAAACCGTGCGACGGCAGTCGGACCTGTGGACTCATGCTCACCTGGTTCGGTGCCGGGATTTATCGGCGCTCGGATGGTGTGTCTAGACATGGCACATCGCGGTTCGACGGTCCGGGCCACCGGTCGCCTCGACCCGGCGACCGTGGGCACCGTTCTGACACGGGTCGGACTCGCTCTCATCGCCGTCACAGTCCCCCTCGTCGCGGGCGCCGCCGCGGGGCTGGTCACGGAGGCCGGTTCGCCCGCCGTCGCGGTGGCTGTCACGACGCACGCGATGGACGGACCGCTGTTTGCCGGCTTCGGCCTCCGCTGGCTGTTCCACGTCGCGACGCTTGCGCTGCTCAGTGGCTGCTGGCTGCTGGGTGCCGGGCTGGTTCTGGACGGGCTCTTCGACTAGTCCTCCGACGTGACGCTGTGGGGGTGGTCCGTGGCCGCGTCGTCCCCGCGCCTTGTGAGTGTGCGCTGCGGGAAGGGAATCGAGATTCCCTCCTCGTCGAAGGCCGTCTTGACCGCCCGGACGACCGCCGAGACCGCCCGCCACTTCCGGGGCGGCGTCGGGTGGTCGATCCAGAAGCGCAGTTCGAGCACCACGGCGGAGTCACCGAACGACTTGGGGACGACCTGTGGCGGCGGCGAATCGACGACGTCGGCGACGTCTATCATCGCCTTGCGGGCGAGCTCTCTCGCCGCGTCCACGTCGGTGTCGTAGTCGACGCCCACGTCGAGGGTCAGCCGCAAGAGCCCCTTCCGACTCCGGTTGGTGATGGCGCTGTCGCTCACCCTGTCGTTCGGGATGACGACGAACTCCCCGTCGAAGTTCTCCAGTCGCGTGTTGAATATCGTGATGTCGGTGACGATACCCTCCTGCTCGCCGATGGCCACCCAGTCACCGATGGTAAAGGGCCGGGAGAACATCAGGACGAAGCCGGCGATGAGCGAGCCCAGCGTCTGGCGCGCGGCGAAGCCGACGACGATACCCAGAAAGCCGGCCCCCACGAGCAGGCCGCCGACGTTGATGCTCCACACCGCGAAGATCGTCGCGCCGACCGTCACGAAGATGGTGACCTGCCCCACCCGTAGGAGGATCTCCTCCTGGTGTTCGGTGAAATCCGACAGCGCCGTGCTGAACCGGTCTATCCACCGCTGGAGCTGGTCCGACGCGACGAACGCCAGCATGATGAGGACGAGGGTCTGAATCGTCGGCACGAGCGTGGGGTCCCTGTCCTCCAGATACGGCTGGAGCACTTCGACGATGTCGGCGACGCCCCAGACCACGAGAAACGAGACGACGACGATAGAAAACACCGTAAGCTGTGCCGTCCGCAACAACAGGCCCCGGAACGTCGTCGGCGTGTATCCCGCGACGACCTGGAGCCAGTTCCCGGACTGCTCCGTCCCCAATCGACCGAGTGAGGCCGCCCGGAGCCGGGAGAGAAGCGCCGGGACGACGACGACGCTGACGAACAGCGCCGCCACGAGCAGGCCAGTCGCGACGAGGCGACCCTGCGTTGCCGCGAGCCCTTCCAGTGACTCCTGAAAGGCTCTGACGAGGTCGAGGATACCCTCGTTTGCGTCGGTCGCCGCGGTCTCCGTCTGCTGCACACCCCTCAGTCACGTACCGACCGACTTGGTTCTTCGTCTTTCGATAGACCCGACCCCGCCGCGACAAACGGCCGCTCAGACGCCGCGGCCCTGCAGTTTCTCTTCCTCGGGGAGGTCGGCGTTCGCGTCGCCTTTCATCCCCTTACCGACGTTCTTGCTGATCTCGGTCAGCGCCTCGGCGTCGTCCCAGTTGTTGACGGCCTCGACGATGGCCGTCCCCATCGCCTCCGGGTCCTCCGCACCGAAGATGCCCGAGCCGACGAAGATGCCGTCACAGCCGTGGTGCATCATCAGGGCCGCGTCGGCGGGCGTCGCGATGCCGCCGGCAGCGAAGTTCACGACGGGCAGGCGCCCCATCTCGGCGGTCTCGTGGACGAGGTCGGCGGGCGCCTCGTGCTCGCGGGCCCACTTTTCGCGTTCCTCGTGGCTCATCCCTTCGAGCTTGCGGATGGAGCCCTTGATGTTGCGCTGGTGGTGGACGGCCTGGTTCACGTCGCCGGTACCGGCCTCGCCTTTCGTCCGAATCATCGCCGCGCCCTCGTCGATGCGGCGCAGCGCCTCCTGCAGGTTCCGCGCGCCACAGACGAAGGGCGCGGTGAAGTCCCGCTTGTCGATGTGGTAGCGGTCGTCGGCCGGGGTGAGCACCTCGCTCTCGTCGAGCATGTCCGCGCCCGCGGCCTCCAGAATCTCGGCTTCCTTCGTGTGGCCGATGCGGGCCTTCCCCATCACCGGGATAGAGACCTCGTCGATGACCGACTGCAGCGAGGCGGGGTCGGCCATCCGCGCGACGCCGCCGCGCTTGCGGATGTCGGCGGGCACCGCTTCGAGGTTCATCACGGCCACTGCACCCACGTCCTCGGCGATGCGGGCCTGTTCGGCCGTGACGACGTCCATGATGACGCCGCCTTTCTGCATCTTCGCGAAGCCGCGTTTCACGAGATCGGTCCCGCGGCGGAGTTCCTCCAAATCGGTAGCTTCAGGCATTACGCCGGGCTTAGGACTGGATTTACTTAACGCGTGTCCTTCGCCTGACTGTGCGTATCTGGTGTCTACTGCGAAGTGCGACGCCGGGAGAGGAACGTTTATTACGCCGTCATGTCAATAAATCTGCCAGATAATGACGGATAAGAATCAGTTCCCTCCGCTGATTGGCCGCCGTCGACTGCTCACAGCGGCGGCGGCCGCCGGTCTCGGCACGCTTCCCGGCTGTGGCGGCCTCGGGGACGAGTCCGACACCGGCACGGCCACGGACGACGCTCGGACCGACAGCCCACGGACCCCGACGGGAAACGACCCTGCGGACGCCGCTATCGAAGTGCCCGCGACCGCGCGCATCGACGAGTCGATATCCCCGACGCTGTCCGGGTTGCCACCCGGCGAACGGGTGTCCGTCGAAGCCGCGACGTCGACACCGGGACCCGACGGTCCGGTCGACTGGTCGTCCTCCGCTACGTTCGCCGTCGGTGACGGCGGGACGGTCACACTCGGTTCACAGTCGCCCGTCGCCGGCGACTACGACGACGCCGACCCGATGGGGTTGTTCTGGGCCATGGAGACGGACCTCGCCGCTCGGCGGGCCTTGTTCCCACTCCGGACCCACGAGGTGACGATTACGGTCACCGACACACAGGGCAGGGCGCTCGCCGAGACGACGACCGAGCGCGTGCTCCCGTCCGTCGAACAGGAACCACTGGGCGACGAGTTCGCCGGGACGGTCCACTACCCACCGTCGGACGGTCCGGCACCCGGCGTCGTGCTCCTGCACGGCTCCCAGCCGCGGGAGCTGCGAGGGCCGGCACGCCTGCTGGCCGCCAACGGGTTCGTCGCCGCGAGCCTGCAGTACTTCGGCGAACCCGAACCGGTTCCGGAGACGCTCGTCGAGGTCCCCGTGGAGTACGTCGTCCGGGCTTGCGAGACCCTGGCCGCGAACGACCGCGTCGCCGGCGAGCAGGTCGGGCTGTACGGCGCCTCGAAGGGGGCGGAACTGGCGCTGCTTTCGGGGGCCAACAGCGATGTGGTCGGCGCGGTCGTGAGCGTCTCCGGCGGCGGCCTGGTCTGGGAGGGCATCGAGTCCCTCGGCGAGGCGCCGGACGCCTCTTCGTGGACGATAGACGGCGAGCCCGTTCCGTACATCCCCTACCCCGAGCGCCAGCCGACGATGTCGAACGGCCGGGCGTACTACGGCGACGGCTTCGAGGCCGCCGCCGCGTCGACGGTCGAGGCGGCGACTATCCCGGTCGAGCGCATCGACGGACCCGTCGAGTTCGTCGCCGGCAGCGACGACCGGCTCTGGAACAGCCCGCGATACAGCCGGCTCGCGACCGACCGGCTGGACGGCTCGGAGTACGACTACGCGTTCGACCTCACGGTGTACGACGGTGCCGGCCACTCCATCACGCCGCCGTTCACCCCGACCTACGGCTCGACGCAGGTCGGGCCGCTGGTGCTCGGTGGCTCGCCGGCGGCGAACGCCACGGCGGCCCGCGAGCACTGGCCGGACGTTCTCTCGGTGCTGGAACGCGGTCTGAGTCAGTGACCACCGGCCGACCGCTAGCGTTTTCAGCCAGCCTCGCGTCCCCCTGTCCATGTCCGTCGTGAACCGGGTGGGGCGCCGAATCGAGGCTGTCGTCGCGCGGTACTTCGACGGGTCGCTCCCCGACCCGGAGGGGCTGCCCCGCTACGTCGCGCCGCTCCCCCAGTGGCTGGAAAACGTCGGGTTGCGCCTCGCCTGGCCCATCGCGATCGTCAATCTCGTCGGGACGCTGTTTGGCTTCTGGTACTACGCCGGCCAGCCGACGGACCTGTCACCGCCGCTGCTGGGCGGGCAGCTCGGCGCCGCCACGCCCCTGGCGTACCCGTTGATTCCGGACTCGCCCGTCGCGACGATGTTCATCGGGCTCTCCTTTGCGGCGTGGAAACTCGACTGGGACCTCCAGTGGCTCCACGCGCTGGCCTTCTTCGGCTGTATCAAGCTCGGCCTCTGGACGCCGTACGTCCAGCTCGTCATCAACGGCAGCGAGGGCATCGCCGCGTGGCTCTACTGGTTTCTCATCCTCTCGCATCTGGCCATGGCCGTCGAGGCGTTTCTCATCCACCGCTACGCGACCTTTTCCGTCCCGGCCGTCGCGGTGGCGGCCTTCTGGTACGGCTTCAACGACATCGTGGACTACTTCGTCCCCGTGCTGGGCGGCCCACACCACACGTGGCTGCGGGGCGAACCTCGCGTCTCGGTCTACGGGTTCGACCACACTGCGTTGGCCCACGACCTCGCTGCGGGCTGGGCGGTCACGCTGACGATTCTGGCGACGTTCCTCGCGCTCGCGACCAGGGTGGAGAAGCTCAAGCGGCGCCGGGCCGACAGCTAACTGCGTCGAGCCCGAACCGCCGACGTGTCGATGAACGTGATATGCACCGACGGCACCAGCTTTCGCTGTGACCGCTACGAACTGACCGATAAGGGCGTGAAACTGTACAGCGGCGCCGCGGACGAGGCCCCGGAGCGCTACGAGTCCGACACCGACGACCACCAGATCGGGTTCGTTCCAGACGTGATGTTACAGTATATCCTCCCCGACGGCGTCAGGCCCGCAGGTGGGCCGACCGGCCACCCGCTACCGCAGTCGACGGGCCAGCCGCCGCAACAGCCGACCGGTGGGATGCCACAGCAATCTACGGCTCAGCCACCACAGCAGCCGACCGGCCAGCTGACACAGCAGCCGGACGGTGGGATTCGTCGGCCGACTGGACGGTGACCCAGCCCGGCCCTTTCCGGGGCGTCACCGCTGCTCGACCGGCGTCCACGAGCGGTCACGCGTTCCGACGTAGCGCCCGACCGGCCGGACCAGCCGGTTGTCGGCCAGCTGTTCGAGCCCGTGGGCCATCCAGCCGCCGCTCCGGGCGACGGCGAACGTCGCGGTGAACAGCGCTCGCGGGACGCCGACGCCGTGGAGCAAGGCGGCGGTGTAGAACTCCACGTTCGTCGCCAGCCGTCGGTCGGGTTTGTGGTCGGCCAGCAGGTCCAGCGCCACCGTCTCGAACTGCTCGACGGTGTCGTAGAAGTCGGTCTCGGCGGCCGCCGCGTAGAACCGCTCGGCGGCGGTCGACAGCACCTCGGCACGCGGGTCGCGAACCCGGTACACTCGGTGGCCAAAGCCCATCAGTCGCTCGCCCGCGTCGAGGGCCTCCCGGACGTACCGCTCCGGGTCACCCGACTCGTGGACGGTCCGCAACATCTCCAGTACGGGTCCGGGCGCGCCGCCGTGGAGCGGGCCCTTGAGCGCGCCGGCCGCCGCGGTGGCCGCCGAGACGAGGTCCGACTCCGTCGAGACGACGGTACGAGCGGTGAACGTGGAGGCGTTCAGCCCGTGGTCGACGACGGTGTTCAGATAGGTCTCCAGTCCACGGACGGCGTGGTCATCGGGCGGGTCACCGGTGAGCATCGCGAGGTAGTTCTCGGCGTGGCCGAGCTCGGGGTCGGGCGCGACCGGCGCCTCCCCGCTCCGGTAGCGCCAGTAGGCCGCGACGACGGTCGGTATCACCGCGACGACGCGCTTTGCGGCCTCGGAGGGCTCGTCGGTGTCGGCGTCGAGCGTCGCTGCCGCCAGCCCCATCCGGAGCGCGTCCATCGCCGGCTCCCCGTCCTCGGCGGCGCGGCGGAGGACGGCGTGGGTCTCTTCACAGAGTTCGCGCCGCGAGGCGAGGTCCGCGCGGAACGCGTCGAGTTCCGCGGCCGACGGGAGTCGGTCCTCCAGCAGGAGAAACACCGTCTCCTCGTAGGTGGCGTTCGTCGCCAGCGTCTCGACGGGAAAGCCCCCGATGACGAGTTCACCCGCCTCGCCGTCGATATCGCTGAGGCGCGTCTCGGCGACAGTGACTCCCTCCAGTCCGGGCCGAAGCTGTTGTCCGGTCATACGGTATCCAGCGGCCAGCGCCCCCTAAGCGCTCGGAGAACGCCATTTCTTCACCGGATTTGACGTATCCGGGACAGGGACGACGACGCCGGCGAATACCGCCCGGCGGCCCGCTGTATCGGTGACGATGGGGGGAACGAGCGTTCTCCGTTCACACGGACCGCTGTCGGTCTGTTCCGGATATCGTCGACCTCGGGTCCGGCGACTCCCGCTGCAATCCGTCTCATACTGCCGGCTGTAAGTCCGGCACGATATTCGCCACCCCGGGGCGGCGAATTCCGTCAGTTTGTTACAGCCGGCAGTATCAGTCGTCGGGCAGGAAGTCGCCGTCGACGACGGCGTCGACGAAGCGTCGACCGGACTGGCCCAGCGCGTAGCCCCCGTCGCGGTTCGCGACGAACGTCCCGCGGAGCTGGCGCAGGTGGTAGTTGAACCGCCCCTTGTCGTCGATAGAGGTGGCGGCCCGCAGCGTCGAGTACTCGACCGGCGTCTCCGCCTCGTCGAGCGCGAGGAGAATCTCCAGGCGCGCCGGCTCGGCGAGCGTCGACAGCCGGTCGGCGATGGGGTCGACCGCGTCGCGGCGCGACTGGGCCGAGTCGACGCTCCGCTCCTCGACGGGCGTCCACGACCGACCCGTCGCACCGACGTACCGGGAGACCGGCCGGACCAGTTCGTTGTCGGAACGCTGTTCGAGGCAGTGAGCCATCCAGCCGCCCACGCGAGCGACGGCGAAGGTCGGCGTGAACAGCGCCGGCGGGACGCCCGCGCTGTACAGCAGCGCCACGGCGTAGAACTCGACGGTCGGGGCGGTGTGGCGGGACTGGCGGTCGGAGAGCGCTGCCGTCCCGGCGGCCTCCAGTTCCCTGACCGTCGCCCGGAAGGCGTCGCTCGTCGAGCCCGGCAGCGTCTCCAGCGCCGCCGAGAGGACGGCCGCCCGCGGGTCACGGACGTCGTAGACGCGGTGGCCGAAGCCGGGGAGCCACCCGCTCCTGTCCACGTGCTCTTCGACGACGGTCGCCACGTCGTCGGCCTCGTGGGCCGTCCGGAGCAGGTCGAAGACGCGTCGGAGGTTGCCACCGTGTCGTGGCCCTTTGAGCGTACCGACGGCCGCGGTGGCCGCCGAGACGAGGTCCGACTCCGTCGAGACGACCGTGCGGGCGGTGAACGTCGAGGGGTTCAGCCCGTGGTCGACCATCGTCGTCAGGAGGGTCTCCAGCGCCCGCCGTTCGGCCGTTGTCGGCTCGTCGCCGGTCAGCATGTAGCGGTAGTTAGCGGCGTGCCCGAGGTCGGGGTCCGGTGTCACCGGGTCCAGCCCCTCGCGGGCGCGCCAGTACGTCGCGACGACGGTCGGCGTGACGGCGACGACGCGGCGAGCCACCGCGCTCGGGGTCTCCTCGTCGACGCCGAGCGAGGTCGCCCCGAGCCCCATCCGCAGCGCGTCCATCGGGTCGGCGTCGTCGGCCGCCGCCCGAAGCAGCGCCGTCACCGGGTCCGGGAGGCGGCGGGCGTCGGCGAGCGACGACCTGAACGCCCGCAGCTCGTCGGCCGGCGGGAGCCGACCGGAGAGCAACAGCGACGCGGCCTCCTCGTAGGTGGCGTTGGCCGCCAGCTCCGCGATCGGGTACCCGCGGACGACGAGTTCGCCCGCCTCGCCGTCCACGTCGCTGAGTTCGGTCTCCGCGACGGTGATAGACTCCAGCCCGGGGTCGAAGACGGAGGGTGTCACGTCCGCTGTTGGGCGGCCCGACGGTTAGAGCGTTTCCCCGCGTCGGAGCCCGGCGCGAAGGCTCCCGCGGCACGCTCACAGCCGCGGGATGTGGTCGTCGAGGACCGCGACGACGCGGTCGACGTCGTCGATCCGGGCGAGGTCGTAGACCCGGTCGGGGCCGAAGTCGGCAGCGATTCTGAGCCTGGTATCGGTCGCCTCGTAGCCGTACAGACCCGTCCAGGGGGTCTGGGACTGGTCGAACGGGACCCGCCAGAAGACGTAGTGCGTGGTGACGAGTCCACTGTCGGTCAGCCGGACCTGCGAGCGGGTTCCGGGGAGGAAGACGACCAGAAAGAGCCCACCGAAGAGCCAGCTTGATGGGTCGGACTGGGCGAGTGCGCGGTAGAAGAAGTAGGCGACGGCGACGATGACACCGACGTCGACGAGGCGTTGGAACTGCTGGCGACGACCGTCACCTGCTGTCGCGCCGTCGGTCGTCCGCGGGAGGGTCGCCCGCGGTTCCCGGGTGCCGTCCACTGACGCGAGCGCCCCATCCCCCCGCACCATCACGGCCCAGCCGACGACGGCGACGAAGACGCTCCCGATGGTTAGCTGGTAGCGAGCGCCGGCCCCGCTCTGCACGCCGGTCCAGGTCACCCAGGCCCCGAGTGCGAGCAACACGGCCCCTGTCAGCCGTGACGTGAGCCCGCGGCCGAGCAGCTGGGACCGGGTCACCGCCAGCCCGCCCGCGACGATACCCAGACACAGCCCCCCGACGGCGAGGGGCGCGGCCGCGTCGTAGGCGAACCCGGCCACTAGCGCCGCGGCCCCGGCAACGCCGGCGACGTAGGCGCCACTCCCCAGCGCGGCCGGTGGTTTCCCCTGCATAGCCGATGGCTCACTGCGGCGGAAAATAAAGCTGTGCGGTCGGACGCGACGTCGCCGGTGGGACCGATACCCCTTACCGCACGACGACGACCGCGTTCTCCGTCTCGGTCATCTCGCCCTCGCCGGAGTACGTCTGTGTCTCCTCGACCTCGAACAGGTCGGCGCCGAGTTCGAACTCGCCGGCGACGACCAGTGTGTCGCCGTCGATCTCGTAGTCGCCCGACTCGATGCCCGAGTCGATGGCGCCCACGTCGCTGCCGAACTCGGGGCCGACGACGGAGTAGTCGAGGTCGATACCGCTTATCTCGGTGGTGATGTCCGGCGCGTCCTCGTAGGTGTCCAGTCGCTCGACGTGCATCGCCTCGGCGACCGCGTCCTCGAAGCCGTCGATGTGACCGTACACCTCGACGTGGTCGAGGTCGGCGTTCAGCGGCAGGCCGTTCTCGGTCTTGTAGCGGCGCAGCGCGGAGACGACCTCCATGGCCGTCTCGCCGGCCGCGAGGTCGGCCTCGTAGCCGCCCGCGACGGGCCAGTCGGTGGTGTGGACCGACTCGCCGGCACCGTACAGCCGCGACCACAGTTCCTCCGTGATGTGCGGGAGGAACGGCGCGAACAGCTGCAGGAAGGTCCGGTGGGCCGTCAACAGCGTGTACTCGGTGGAGGCGTCTCCGCCGTTGCTCAGGCGCTGTTTGGCGATTTCGAGGTAGTCGTCACAGAAGGTGTTCCAGAAGAACGAGCGCAGCTCGTTCCGGGCCTTCGAGAAGGCGTAGTCCTCGAACTTCGCGGTGACGGAGTCGACGGTCGCGTCGAGTTCGGCCAGCAGCCAGCGGTCGACCGAGGCGAGCGCCGCGGGCTCGTCGGGCCGCTGGGCCGGGGTGAGCTGGTCGACCAGCCGGGAGGCGTTCCAGAGCTTCTGGAGCAGGCGCTCGCCGGCTTCGAGGTCGCCCTCCTTGTACGGGAAGTCGTCGCCGATGGAGGTCCCGGCGGCCCAGTAGCGGGCCGCGTCGACGGGGAAGTTCTCCAGCACTTCGCT
The DNA here is from genome assembly GCF_031624395.1 of Halomicroarcula saliterrae. Lineage (NCBI taxonomy): Archaea > Methanobacteriati > Methanobacteriota > Halobacteria > Halobacteriales > Haloarculaceae > Haloarcula > Haloarcula saliterrae. The sequence goes on along the minus strand of NZ_JAMQON010000002.1, from coordinate 162,213 downwards.
CGGCGGGATGACGTTGCCCTTGGACTTGGACATCGCCTCGCGGTTCTCGTCCAGCACCATTCCGTTGACCATGACGTTCTCGAATGGGACCTCGCCGGTGTGCTCGTAACACTTGACGACGGTGTGGAACAGCCAGAACGAGATGATGTCGTGGCCCTGCGGGCGCAGGTCGAACGGGTAGAGTTCGGGGTTGTCCCACGTGAAGTCCTCGACCTCACTGTCCCAGTCCCAGCCGGCGTTCACCAGCGGCGTCAGCGAGGAGGTCGCCCACGTGTCGAAGACGTCCTCCTCCGGCGTCAGGTCGTCGTGGCCACACTCGGGACAGGAGTCGACCGGCGGGTCGTCCGACAGCGGGTCGACCGGCAGGTCAGCCCTCTCGGCGAAGACGGGCTCGCCGCAGTCGTCGCAGTACCAGACGGGGATCGGAATCCCGGAGTCGCGCTGGCGGGAGATACACCAGTCCCACTCCAGGCCTTCGATCCAGTGCTCGTAGCGGCTGTACATCTTCTCCGGGAACCAGTCCATCTGTCGGCCCGCGTCGAGATACTCGTCTTTCTTGTCGAGCATCTTGATGTACCACTGCTCGGTGACGAGATACTCGACCTCGACGCCACAGCGCTCGTGGACCTGCACGGTGTGGTCGTGGTCCCGGGACTCCAGTAGGTACCCCTCGTCGTCGAGGTCCTCGATGATTGCCTCGCGGGCCTCGGTCGTCGAGAGCCCCTCGTAGTCGCCGGCGACCTCGGTCATCGTCGCCGACTCGTCGATGGCCAGCCGCAGGTCGAGGTCGTGGGCCTGGTACCACTCGATGTCGTTCTGGTCGCCGAAGGTACAGCACATCACGAGGCCGCTGCCGGTCTCCATGTCGACGCGCTCGTCGGCGATGATGGGCACTTCCTGCTCGAACAGGGGGACGCGGGCACGGCCGCCGACGAGGTGCTGGTTCTCGTCGTCGTCGGGGTGGACGAAGACGGAGACACACGCGGGCAGGAGCTCCGGACGCGTCGTGGAGATGGTGAACGTCTCGTCCCACGTGATGGGGCCCTCGCTGTCCGCGACCAGGTCGAACTCGATGTCGTTGAACTTCGTGGCCTTGTCCTCGTCCTCCTGTTCGACCTGCGAGATAGCCGTCTCGCAGTCGGGACACCAGATAGTCGGGGCGCGCTGGCGGTACTCCCGGCCCCGCTCGTAGAGGTCGAGGAAGGACAGCTGCGAGGCGCGCTGGACGCGCGGCTCGATGGTCTTGTAGGTGTTGTCCCAGTCGACGGAGATGGCCAGCGACTGGACGTCCTCGGTGAACTCGTCCTCGTAGTCGGCACAGACGTCGCGGCACTTCTCCTGGAACTCCCGGCGCTCGAAGTCCTGGTGGCGGATGCCCAGTTCCCGCTCGGTCAGGCGCTCGGAGGCGATGCCGTTGTCGTCGTAGCCGAAGGGGAAGTAGACGGTGTCGTCGGCCATCCGGTGGTAGCGGGCGACGAAGTCCTGCAGGGTGAACTGGTAGAGGTGACCCATGTGGAGGTTCCCCGACACCGTGGGCGGCGGCGTGTCGATGGAAAAGCGGGTGTCGGCGTCCCCGTCGTAGGCGTAGGTGTCTTCGGTCACCCAGTGGTCTTGCCACTTGGGCTCGATGTCGTTGGGGTCGTACTCCCCAGTGAGCTGTTCGTCGGCTGGCGGTTCCTCGGTCGGTGGGTCCTGTGTGTCACTCATGTCGAATCTGTGGTCTTCGGGTAGTTAGAAACGGTACGGGCGTCGAGAGGTGTGATTAGTGGGGCGTGGAGACCCCTACTACGCGGGGTACGGGAACGGGCGAACCGGGTGCTCGACGCGCCATTATCTGCCTATGGGCCAACCGGGGGCTAAACGACTTCGGTTTGGCGCGACAGCGGGCGGGTGCCGGCGAACCGCTGACGGGGGTAGACACGACGAGGGCTCAGTCGCTCTCGACGCCGGAGACGGCGTAGGCGGCCGGGTCCTCGGTCGCGGCGGGCGCCGTCACCAGCGAGACGGTGACCGTCAGCAGGAGGCCGACGAGGATGCCGACGACGCCCGGCGTCCAGCCGAGATACGTCGCGGGGAGCGCGACGTCTGTGCTGACCAGTTCCCCGAGAGCCGACACGACGGGGAAGACGTGCAGGCCGTAGAACAGCTGGCTCCCGACGACGCCGGCGAACATCCCGCTCCGGGTCGTCCCCCGCCAGTACAGCGCCAGGGCGACCGGCACCGTGAGCTGTGCGAAGCCGCTGAAGGCGGTGTCGCCGATCTGGACCAGCGTCCCCGGCGTGTAGAGGCTCGCGACGAACGAGAGGGTCGCGAAGGCGACGACGCCCACGCGGGCGACGAGCGTCTCGCGGCGGTCGGTCCGTTCGTCGCTCGTGTCGTCGCGTCCGGTCAGCGGCCGGTAGAGGTCGCGAGTCAGATACGACGACCCCGACAGCAGCATGGAGTCACTGGAGGACATCATCGCCGCCATCGCGCCGGCGACGACCAGCGCGACGAACCACGCCGGCGTGTACTCGGACAGCACCGCGGGGATGACGTTGCCGCCCTCCGGGACGGTCACGCCGAGCCCGGCCGCCCACGCGCCGAGCATGAACGCCGGGACGAACAGGAGCACGACGAGGACCGGCCACAGCGCGAACGTGCGCTTGAGCACTCGCTTCGACCCGGCGGCGAAGAACCGCTGGTTTATCTGTGGGAACATCGCCACGCCGAAGGCGATGCTCACGGCCGTCGAGACGATGTACTGGGGCGTGTAGAGCCCGCCGCCGAGGCCGACGAAAGCGGGCTCGTCCACCGCCAGCGCGGCGGTCGCCTCGCCGGCGCCGCCGACGGCCGAGAGGACCCACGCGACCGCGACCCAGACGAGCGAGAGCATAAAGAGCCCCTGGAGCGTGTCGGTCCAGGCGACCCCGCGCATCCCCGAGAGCGTGACGTACAGGACCATGAACAGCGTGATTCCCCCCGCCCCGACCCAGAACGGGACCGCGCCGCCGGTGAGCCCGACGATGGCCTGGCCCGCCCCCTTCTGCTGGAGCATCACGTACGGGAACAGCCAGAAGAGGCTGACGGCGGCGACGACGACCCGGAGCGGCGTCGAGCCGAAGCGGTCGCCGAGCATCTCGCCCAGTGTCACGTAGCCGTGGCGCTTGCCGACCAGCCACTGCTTGTACCCCAGCACGTACCAGAGGACGGCGAAGATGATGCCGTCCATCAGCCCCATGACGAGTATCCACTCGGGGCCGGCGCTGTACGCGAGGTTGGGGCCGCCGAAGAACGTAAACGCCGACAGCAGCGTCGCGAACGTCGTGAACAGCAACACGACGGTCCCGAGGGTCCGGCTCGCGAGGTAGTAGTCCTCGGCGGTCCGGTCGGTCAGCCGGTAGGCGACGACGCCGACCGCCAGCGCGACGACCATGTACGCGCCGACGATTCCCAGCTGTAGCGCCGTGTCAGCCACGCGGGCTCACCGCCTCGATGCCGAGACCCCAGTCAGTGTGCGCGAACACGGCGAAGACGACACTGGCGAGCGCCATCCACCCGATGTGCCACCACAGCCACACCGGGAGCCCCAGAGCCGTTTGCGTGCTCCCCCAGAGGAACCACGGCACTGCGAGCGCCATTAGCACCACTGCGACGACCGTCCACGCGAGGAATCGAACGGTGCTCATACTGTCTCAGGCTAGCCACTGCCGCCACTAATGGGTAGCGAATCTTCACAGGATATTTTTGAAGAAAGATTGTCTTCAGCGCGTCGGGCCGTCAGCGCAGTCCGAGACGACGCCAGTAGTCACGGGAGGTCGGTACCGCGGCGTTCGCGGTCCTCGGCGGAGTGTGCCCGGACCCACAGCTCGCCGATGCGTGAGAGCCGCGTCCGGTAGGATTTCCCGTGTTCCTCCTGCTCGATGTACCCCTTCCCGCCGGGGCCCAGCCGGTCGACGTTGTAGATGACCTTCGAGCGAAAGGAGTCGGTGTACTCCTCGCCCAGCTCGCGGGCCAGCTGCTGGGCCAGCTCGGAGACGGACTCGAACTCGCCGTGGTCGCCCAGCGTAAAGAGGATGACCTCCTCGAAGGGCTTGACGTTCGAGAACGAGGCGACCGGCAGCTCGACGATGTGCGAGCCGTTTATCTCCTTGGCCCCGATGGTCGTCCCGCGCTCGTCGAACTCGTCCAGCAGGTCGAGCGCCGTCGACAGCCGGTCGGCGACGCGGTCGTCGACGGGCTCGTCGGCCTGCAGGTCCTGCAACAGGTCGACCTGCTTGCGCAGCTCCTCGGCGAGTTCCGTCTCCAGGTACTTCTCCGGGACGGTGTAGTAGGTGTGGATGCGCTCGCGGTCGCCCTCGCGCTCGACCATGATGGAGTGGGCGGCCGTGGCGAAGGCGAAGGAGACGGTCCGGGGCATCGCCGAGACGTTGACCCACACCTCGCTGCCCGAGTCCAGTTCGGCGTTGATGAGCGCGAAGGCCTGCTCGAAGGCCTCGTCGTAGTCGTACACGTCCGCGACGACTACCCGTTCGGTCTCGGCGCCCAGCAGGTTCTCGTAGTCTTTCTCCAGCTTCTCCGCGAGGTTGCGCGAGTACTCGACGTTGGCCTCGGAGCCGACTGCCCCCTCCAGCAAGATGACGCGGTCCACGTCGAGTTGCTCGCGCACCAGCGGCGCGATGAGCCGGTCGTAGTCGAACCCGACCGGGACGATGTGGGTCTGCATACCCGAGCGTAGCGGGGCTGTTTATAAAAGCTCCCGCGTTCTCCGGCGAACGGCCCGCAGCGCCGAGGGCCGCGGCTGCCACGCCGTGGCCGCGGAAAACGGAACCGCAGTCGTCGGCCGGCCGTCTGCTCAGGTGGACACCGCGTCGGCCGTCCAGCCCGGGTCCCGGCCCGTCTGTTTCAGCAGGTCCGCCCGACACGCCGGGCAGTAGTCGGGGGTTTCGGTCTCGCCGCGTGGCACATAGACCGCGCCGTCACACTCCACGCACGCATCCGCGGCGATGGTCGTGCAGTCGACACAGAGATTGAAGTCGTCGACTGTGAGCTCGCGCAGGGGTTCGAGTTGTTTATCGAGGAGATACTCGTCGATGACCGCCTGACAGTTCTGGCACGGTTGCATGTCGATCCATGATGACCCATGTGAGCACGTAACAAGTATCTATCGTCCGTGTCAATCTCTGTCGTCACTGGTGAGGTGACTGACTCGCGAGAAACAGCGGGTCGTTGACGGCCTGTCCGCGGCGGCTCAGAGACAGTCGTCGTGGACGATGTCGTCCTGACCGTTGGGGCCACGGCGCTGTCCCGGGACGATTGGGTCCCCACAGGACGCGCACGTGAGATAGCTGGACCGGGACTGCTCCGGTCCGGTCTCGCGCTCCTCGCTGTCGGTCCCCTCGAAGTCGATCTCGACGTCCCCGCCACTGGTGGTGTCCACCGAAAGCGCGTCGTTGACGCCGCAGTAACCGGTCGTCGCGTTGAAGCCGAGGCCCAGCGCCCCCACGCCGGCGAGCAGCCCGCGGAGGCGTTTCCCGCGGCGGAGCGACCGGACCGCGACGATACTCAGCACGATTGTGAGCAGGAGCCGAACGAGGCGGTCTCGGCCGCCGACGTTCTTGGTGTCGTCCATACCGGACGGACGGTCCGAACGCCCTTGTAGGTTCACCCCGCGGTTACTCGCCAAACGGGTTCTCGAAGTCGTTGCGGACGAAGTACCGGACCCAGTTCCCGTACGTCCGGTCGGCGGGGTGGTCCGCCACCTGCTCGTAGCGGACGACACCGTCCGTGTCGACGACGTACGTGGCCGCGATACCGGTGCGACCGTGGCTTGTCTCCTCGGTGCCGCTGTACCGCTCGGCCACCGCGCCGTCGGGGTCCGCGAGCAGCTGGATGTCGAGGTCGTTCCGGTCGCGCATCTCGGTGACGCGTTGCAGTTCGTCGGGGACCACCGCCAGAACGTCGACGCCGTCGTGGAACCGGAGGTCTTCGGCGACCGAGCTGAACGTCCTGAGCTGTTCGGCACAGAAACTGCACCAGTGGCCGCGGTTGACGAGCACGACCGCCGGGCCGTCTTCGAGCCGCTCGGTCAGCGACACCTTGCCGCCGCCGGTGCTTTCGAGCGTGAACTCGGGGGCAGATTCGCCTTGAATCGTCATACGCACTGGTCCGCGGTTGGGCGGTTTAACCACTTGGGGGCTGTGCGTGCCCAGCGTCTCTCGTGCCGTCGGGGCCGTCGACCGACACGTCGGTGACGGACGTCCGGTGTTCGCTCCGGACCGCGGCCCGCTCGTGCCCACGAGCGGACCGCGGACCCGTCCGTCGAGGCGAGCGGTGGGCAGGTTATTTGGGCCGTCGCTACGTACGTAACCATAGTGGCAGTGGCCCGTCGCTTCCGTTCTGCGACGGGCCGGGACTCAGCTAGCAATGGACGAGACAGCAAAGTACCTGATACACGCGGAGATAACCGCCGCCGGCGTCGTCGAGCGCAGCGACGTGGTCGGCGCGGTGTTCGGCCAGACGGAGGGGCTGCTCGGCGACGAGCTCGACCTGCGGGACCTGCAGGACTCGAAGAAAGTCGGGCGCATCGACGTCGAGATCCGTTCCGAAGAGGGGAGTTCCTACGGCGAGATAACGGTCGGCAGCGGCCTCGACAAGGTCCAGACGGCTATCCTCGCGGCGGCTCTGGAAACCATCGAGCAGGTCGGCCCCTGCAGCGCCGAGATAACCGTCACGGACATCGAGGACATCCGGAGCGCCAAACGGCGCGCGGTCGTCGAGCGGGCGACGGAGCTGCTCGCGTCGTTCGACGCACAGGCCGTCCGAACGGAGGACATCGTCGAGACGGTCCGCCAGCGGGCCCGCGTCGAGGACATCACCACGTACGAGGGGCTGCCGGCCGGTCCGCGGGTCGCGGACTCCGACGCTATCGTCGTCGTCGAAGGGCGAGCCGACGTGTTACAGCTCCTGCAGTACGGCGTCAAGAACGCCATCGCCGTCGAGGGGACCGACGTCCCCGAGGCCGTCGCGGCGCTGAGCCGTGAGCGGACCGTCACGGCCTTCGTCGACGGGGACCGTGGCGGCGATCTCATCCTCGAAGAGCTCGCGCAGATGGGGGACATCGACTACGTCGCCGTCGCACCCCGGGGCCGCTCGGTCGAGGGGCTCTCTCGCGAGACCGTCATGTCCGCGCTGCGGGAGAAGATTCCGTACGAGACCGTCGCCGAGGCGGACTCGGCGGCGGCTGCCCTCGACGGGACGGTGGCAATCGGCCGGTCAGGCTCACAAGAGAGCGACGCCGCGGCGGCCGTCGCCGGCGTCGAAGCCGAACCACCGACCAGCACGGCCGAGCCGGCGACGGCCGGCACCCGGTCGGACACCGAGACTGGGACCGCGGCCGAGGAGGCCGTCGACGGTGACGCGAGCGCCGAGGCCCCGACGGCGCTCTCGGACCACATCGACGCCGTCGTCGGGAGCGGGACCGTCCGGCTGCTCGATACGGACCTTTCGGTCCGCTCGGAGGGCGAGGCCGCCGACGCGGTCTCGCTCATCGAGGCCTGTGAGCCCGCCCCCCAGACGGTCGTCCTCGACGACACCTGCTCACAGAAGGTGCTCGACGTCGCCGCCCAGCGGGGCGTCGAGGTGGTCGTCGCGACCGGCGAGGGCGAGTACGTGAAACAGCCGACGGGCGTGCAGGTCCGGACCGTCTAGAGCGGCCTGACCAGCAACACGCCGTCGCCGCCGTCGTCGTAGTGCTCCGGGAGGTCGTCCGCGACGGTGAACCCGAACCCGTCGTAGAACGACCGGACGCGCTCGTCGTCGGCGCGGGCCGTGAGCCGCACCGTCTCGAACCCCTGTTCTCGAAGCCGGTCGAGGAGTGCCGACAGCAGCGCCGTCCCGTGCCCCTGTCCCTGCATCGCCGGCGCGACGGCGACCTCGGCGACGTACGCGACCGGGTGGTCCGGGACGGTCAGCGTGTACGCGACGGGCCCCTGTCCCTCGTCCGCGACGAGGACGTGCGGTGCGCCGTCGATAGCGACCGCCAGCAGTTCGGGCCACGTGTCGTCGAGCGCGGCCGACTGGATGGCGCCGAGCCGTGTCTCGTCCGCCGGGACGGCCTCGCGAATCATACCAGACTGACCGCGAGCGCCGCGCCGACACCGGTCAGCGCCGCCGCGAGCGTCGCCAGCGTGTTGACCCCCTGGTTGCCGACGACGGTGCCCTCGACGGTCGCGCCGAGGAGGCTGTCGACGGTCATGCCCACGAAGCCACAGCAGAGAATGAGCAGGGCGCCGGCCGTGCCGACGCCGTCGATGGTGACGGCGGCGATACCGGCGATGATGCCGGCGCCGACGAGCCCGGCGACGACGCCCTGCCAGGTGACACCGCCGTCGGTGCCCGGCTCGACTCGCTCGAACGTCGTGATGAGCCGCGGGTTGTCGTAGAGGCCGCCGAACTCACTGGAGAACGTGTCGGTCATCGCTGCGGCGACGGCCCCGGCGAAGGCATAGAGAAAGATGTCGGGGTCGACACTGACGTGGGTCGGGCTCGCGGCCCACAGCAGCACCGCGAGCAGGGCGACGATGGAGTTCGCGAGCACGTTCCCGCTCCCGCGTGCGCCCTCGTTTTCCTCGGCGATGCCCCGGTCCTGTTTTTCCTCGTACTGGTACTTCGTCGAGAGCCCGCCCAGCCCGAAAAACGAGATGAGCATGGCGAACCAGCCGTAGCCGCCCAGCACGATGGTCAGCAAGGAGAGGAGGACCCCGGTCAACATGCCGGGCAGCGAGGCCGTATCCAGCGCGTAGGCGGCGTAGCCAAGCACCGCGGAGACGCCGAGCGCGACGAACACGCGGGTCGTCCCCACCGCGGGGTCGAGCTCGAAGAACAGCCAGAGCAGCAGACCGACCGACAGCAAGACGAGCGGGTCGTCGCGCTCGAAGAGGACGGAGCGAAAGAGCGCGGCGACCAGCGCGCCCGTCCCGGCCAGGAACAGCGCTGTCGACGGGGCGACGCTGCCGGCCCCCGTCCGCGCCGCGACGAGGCTGGCGGCGGTCCCACAGGCGAAGCCGGTGACGACGAAGCCGGCCGTCGCGACCACCTCGTCGCTGTCGAGCCGGTGGGCGACGCGCTGGCCGAAGTTACCGTACGCGACGAGGACCACGGTGGCCACGAACACCCAGACGGGCAGGTCGAACTGCACCGAGAGGAAGGCCAGACTCGCCGCGGCCAGCGCGAAGGCGGCGAGGCCGTAGAGGCGCCCGTCCTCGTAGTCGCCGGGGCGCGCGAAGATATCGAACACGGCCGTCTCCGGACCGATTGCGAACATGGCGAACAGGGCGACCGCGACGAAGGGCGCGGTCGCGGCGACAGTCGCGAGCGCGGGCGAAGCGAGCCCCGCAGCGACCGGCACGGCGAACGCCAGCGTGCCGACCGCGGCGAACGCTCCCGCCCGCTGGACTGTCGAACTCACGTCCCGGCCGTATCCCCGAGAGCCACTTACCCTTTCCGAACTTCCCGGGCTAGGAACCATAGATGCGGTCTCCGTCTGAGATGGTGACAGTCTGACGATCTGTTCGGTGCCGGTGTCCCCGCCAACGACCGTCGCTAGCCCGGACCGTGAGTTTTACGCGAGCGGTCGGCATACCCGATATCGTGGGTCTGTACGACCGATACCTCGCGCTCCGGCTCCGCCGCAGCGACGCCGACCTCCCGGAGACGGTCGCGCTGGTCATCACCGAACGGGACCTGTTGACCGACGGGGCCTACGCCACGCTGGAACGGTTTTTCGAGTGGGCCGTTCGGTACGGGGTCGACACCATCGTCGTCTACGTCAGCGTCCTCGACGAAGAGGTGGTGCCGACGCTCCGGCGCGAGCTCGCGAACCTCCGGGCGCCGACCAGCGTCGCCGTTCGGGGCCCCGGAGACCGGCACGCTGCCGACGCTCCGATCCAGATATCTATCGGGCTGGGCGGCCAGTCGGAGTTCGCGACGGCGGTCCAGAAACTCGCCGAGCGCGTCGACGGCGGGGAGCTCGCGCCCGACGACATCGACGAGGCGGCCGTCGAGGAGCACCTCGTCTTCCCGACGGCTCCCGATCTGGTCATCAAGACCGGCGCCGAACGGCTCTCGGATTTCATGATCTGGCAGTCGGTGTACTCCGAGCTGTACTTCACCGACGTGAACTGGCAGAACTTCCGCCAGCGCGACTACCTGCGGGCGTTGCGGGACTATCAGGAACGGCAGCGCAGATACGGTCGATAGAGCGCTCAGTCCGCCGACGCCTCGGCCGTTTCGTCGTCTAACCCCTCTCGCTCGGCGGTCGGGAGCGCATCACGGAACCGGCCCAGCACGGCCCTCGCCTGCGACAGTTCCGCATCCTCGACGGCCTGGACGAGCGTCACCGCGCGGCGGGCCCGCGTGGCGCGCCAGGACTCCTCGCGGTTCTGGTAGGTACGGATCGCCCTGAGAAAGTCTATTTTCCGGAACTCGGGCCAGTAGGGGGTACAGAAGAACGTCGCGGCCTCGTTGCCGTTGGCGTGCCACGGGAGGAAGTTCGAGGTGCGCTCGTCGCCGCCGGTGCGGACGATGAGGTCGACGTCGCGGGTCGGCCCCTCGTAGAGGCGGGACTCGATGGTGTCGGCGTCGACGGCCCCGGGGGACAGCTCCCCGGCGTCGACGGCCGCGGCGATATCCCGGGCCGCGCCCAGAAGCTCCGCGCGGCCGCCGTAGGCCAGCGCGATGTTGAGGTTGAGGCGGTCGTACTGCCCCGTCCGACGCTCAGCGTAGTCGATGGCGTCCCGGACCCGCTCGGGGAGCATCTCGGTTTCACCGATGGCGCGGATACAGACCTCGGCCTCGTGGACGCGGTCGGCGTCCGCGAAGCCCCGGAGTTTCTCCTCGACCAGGTCGAAGAGATACTCCCGTTGCTCCTCCGGTCTGTCGAAGTTCTCCGTCGAGAAGGTGTACAGCGTGACCTCGTCGATGCCGAGGTCGTCACACCAGTGTAACAGCGCCTCGGCCGTCTCGACGCCCTCGCTGTGGCCCTGGGTCGCCTCGACGCCGTGTTTCCTGGCGTAGCGTCGGTTCCCGTCCATGATGACCGCGACGTGACTGGGCGTTCCCGACAGCTCCCGCCGGAGCAGGCGCTCGTACGCCGCGTAGCCCACTCGCTCGATCCGCTCTCGCATCACCAGTAGCATATCAACGAGCCGATAAGGCGTTTGTGGCTGGCGTCGGCCGTGGGAACCTGCCACATACATTTATTAGCCCCGGGTGAGAACTGCCGGTCGCAATGGCGACCGGTACGGTAGACTTCTTCAACGACACGGGCGGTTACGGCTTCATCGACACAGAGGACTCCGACGAGGACGTTTTCTTCCACATGGAGGACATCGAAGGTCCCGACCTAGAGGAGGGTCAGGAAGTCGAGTTCGACATCGAACAGGCGGACAAGGGTCCGCGAGCGAAGAACCTCACGAGGGTGTGATCATGGCAACAGGCACCGTTGACTTCTTCAACGACACCGGCGGGTACGGGTTCATCGATACCGAAGACGCGGACGAGGACGTGTTCTTCCACATGGAAGACGTCGGCGGCCCCGACCTGGAGGAGGGGCAGGAAGTCGAGTTCGACATCGTCCAGGCCGACAAGGGGCCGCGCGCGGAGAACGTGACGCGGCTCTGAACTGACCAGCGGGCACCGCGCCCGCCCCATTCGAAGCCCATTAGGACGTTCCCTGCAGAGCCACGGGTATGAGCGACGGCACACTCGACGACGACCTCTATCGGCGAACCAAGCAGCTGCTGGAACCCGGTGAGATACAGCTCAACGGCGCTGTCGTCCACACCGACTACGACGGCAGCGACGAGATAGAGATGATGCAGGCCACCATCGACGTGGGCGAACTCATCGCCGAGGGGTACGGTATGGATCCGACCGACACCTTCGTCTACTCGGGCAGCGACGACCCGCAGTTCTCCTCGAACCAGCACCAGGGGCTCACGCTCGACGGCGAGGAGTTCGTCTGGGAGTGCCAGCAGCTCCTCCGCAACGGCTCGTTCGACCTCGTCTTCTACTACGAGGCCAGTGCCGACCACGAGGGCGTTCTCGACGCCATCGAGGACCACGGCTTCGCGGTCACCGGCGTCCGGGGCGAGTAGATTCGACGGCTGCCGAACCGCTACAACCGGATTTTAACCTACCGGCGAAGCTTTGTATCGGTCGACAGAACGCGACGCGTGATGATAGTGACCGCCTCGCCAGCGCTCGCGTCGCCACCGACCAGTGTGGTGTTTCCGGGCTGTGACCGACGCTCGGGGGTAGTGTGGCGATGAGCGTTCGTCTCATTGCGTTCGCCACGCTACTCCTCGGGGCCGCCGTGACGGGTGCCGACCCCACACTGGCCGACGAGACGGCCAGTATCGACGAGAACAGCCTCCCCCTCGAAGCGGGACAACAGCAGGTCTTGCGCGGCCAGACCACCCTCGAACAGGGGACCGAACTTACCGTTCGATTCCAACTGACGAACACGACGGCCCCGTATCTCAGTCAGGAGACGGTCTACGTCGGCCGGAACGGCGCCTTCGCAGCGGTGTTCGACCTGCGCACTGTCGACGCGAACACCGGCTTCGCCGTCACCGTCCAGCACAACGGGACGTCCCTCGCGGAGTACGACGGACGAGTCGCTCCCTGTGAGAGCGGCTGTACCGACCCCGAGCCGGACATCGCCGGTGTGCCGGACACCGTCGTCACCGTCGAGCGGGGACGCGTCGCGACGATACCGGTCTCGACGGTGGACGGCGACTCCGTCCAGTTCTCGCTCGGAGCGCCGTCCGGCGCTCCTCTCGTCAACGCGACGCTGACGGACGGTAGCGACGACGGCGAGGTCCGTCTCCGGTTCGAAACGGCCGCTAACGACGGCGACCGGCTCTCCGTCGCCGCTGCCGAGGACTCGATTACCGTCACCCGAGAGCGGGCGACCCTCGCCCCGACAGTCGGGACCGGTGGCTACCACTTCCGGGTCGCCGGCGGCGCTTCGGCGGTCGAGAACGGGCTGCTCGTCGTCGAGTCGAACCGGAGCGCGGATTTCGCCGTCGGTGACGACGGGTTCGGCTTCGAACGCGCCACCTACACGAGCGCACAGGGCGAGGTCGCGGAGATACCCGTCACCCTCGGCAGTTGGGACACCGCGACGCTCTCGCTCGGCGGGCCGGCAAACGGCTACCAGATTAACGCGACCGTCCGCGACGGTGACGGTGACGGCACGGTTACCCTGCTGTTCGACACCCGAGCGGCCGGCCAGTCGGGCGAGACACTCCGGACGGTCGCCAGTCGCGACTCGGTCACGACGGTTCCCGGGTCAGAGGTCAGTCGGGACACGCATATCGAAGACGGTGTCTACGATATCACTCTCTACCGGGGTCCGAACGTCACGAGCGAGGCGGACGCGGCTGCGACCCTCTCGCTGCAGTCCGGGAACGTCTCGACCGCGGCCGACGCGGCGCTGGCGGTGACGACCGAACGCGTGACCAGCGGGAGGTCGACGGGGTTACTGAACGCGGGAACGGCTGCGATTGCGGTGGGCGGCCTGCTCGCTATCGGCGGGGTCACTCTGGTCGTCAGAACGCTGTTGTCGTGACCCCCCGCATCTCGCCACCTCAGTGCGACAGCCGTCGGGCCGCGAGCGCCGCGACGCCGAGGAGCGCAAGGCTGCCACAGAAAAAGAGCAGACCGGGTTCGAGGACGCCGAACACCAGCCACGGGACGGAACCAGTGGGGTCCGTCTGTGGGGACGTGGGACTGGCCGGACCCAGCGCCCCGCTCCCGCCGGGCCGGCCGGCGATGCGTTCGGCGCCCCACTGGACGAGGAGGCTCGCCATCGCCAGCAGGCCGATACCGGCCACGATGTCGGTGATTGACTGCTGGACCTGCGCGTACAGACCCCGGTTCCCGACCAGTACGAGCGGGTCGCTCGCCGGCCCGTACACGGTCATCTCGTTGCCCTTCTCGGAGTACACCGTCTCGATCGGTTCGACGAGTTCGGCGGCCTCGAGGTTCGAGATGTGGTAGTGGACGTTCTGGACGGAAGTGTCACAGCGCCGTGCGATTTCCGAGGCAGTCCCGGGTTCGTCGAACAGCGTCCGGTACAGTTCTCGGCCGGTGTCCGAGGAGAGCGCATCGAGCACTGCGTCGGTGTCCGAGTCGTCGACATCGAGCACTCGGGGTCGTTCCTTCGGCGACCCCGTTCGCTCCTGAATCCGGTCGATGAGTCCCGACATTGTCACTGGACGTGGCTCACGTCGCCGTTCCTATAGCCGTTTGGCAGGCTTAAAATCCGATTTAACCGGTCCCGTTTGCGGCCGCACCGACGGCGTTGACCGGGGCGACGACGCCGTGGCCCGAGGCGTAGTCCACGCCGGGTCGGCCGATGTCTGTCGCGGTGAGCTCGACGAGCAACTCGGCGTGTGACGGTGACAGCGACGGGTCGGCGTCGAGTAACAGCGCGACCAGTCCACCGACGTACGACGTCGCGGCCGAGGACCCGACGAACCCGTTCTCGGTCAGCGTCGCGTATCGGCGGTTCGGTGCCACCACGTCGACGCCGGTCCGGCCGTCCAGCGTCGGTCCCCGCGAACTGAACGGCTCCACCTCGCCCGTGCGGTTGTTGTACGCGCCGACGGTCAGCACGTCACTGCCGGTGCCGGGAGCGACGACGCTACCGCTCTCGCTGACGTGTTCGAACTCGTGGGTGGGCGACAGCAGGCGGACGGTGGCGTTCGTGGGTTCGTCGGGGCCGGCGACGACGAGCGCGTACCGACCCGGCGACACGTCAGCGACGATTCGCTCGTTTGGCGTGTCGTCGGCCGGATACGGCTGGGAGCGGGCGACCAGTCGCGGCCGGGCGCCGTCGGTGCGGTACAGTTCGACGGTGTAGTCTTCGTCGGCGTGGGCGCTGTCCCACGAGAGCCACACCGTCACGTCCGTCGGGCCGTCGATGGCCGTTCGGGTGGCCCCGTCGGCGAACTGGAGGGTCCCGTTCTCGACGCTCGATGCGTCGTACGTGCCCCGCCAGTGGGAGGTAGCGAGGTTCCCGCTCGGAGCGACGACCACCATGTCGTCCTCGACCGCTTCAGCGGTGACTCGCCCGACGGTTCCGCCGCCGTCGCCCGGCCGGCCGTAGAACGAGACCGTGGTGACGACGACGTCGACGTCCTGCTGTCGGAGCCACTCGACCGCCCGCTCGTAATCGCCGATACCGCCGACGCTCGCGAGGTACAGCTCGGAATCGGGGGCGATACGGGCCACGACCGTCGCCGCGGCGGTACCGTGGGTACTGCCGGCGTCCAGCGACCCGGTCCCGAACGCGCGGGCGGCCCGGAGCTGGTCCGAGAGTGCTGTCGAGCCCGTGTTGAACCCAGTCACGTCGACGACTCCGACTGAGACGTTCGACCCCGTCAGCCCGCGGTCATGGATGCGCTCGAAGCCGCCGGTAGCCGCGACAGCCGTCCCGTCCGACGGGGGTCCTGCAGGCGGCGTGCTCGTCGCGACGACGGCGATGACCACAGTGAACACGGCGACTACGGCCGCAACGAGCAGCGCCACTCGCCGGGTGTCAGCCATCGTCGCCCTCCACGGCCGCTGCGGACCGGTCGGGGAGCCAGTCGGGGGTCGGCGGGGTGACACCGCCGGTCCGGACGACGCGGTAGCTGTACGATCGCGACCGGACGTGTCGACCCCATCTGTTGGTCTCGATTGTCACGAGCGTCGCCGACATCGCCTGCACGCGGCCTCTCGCCGTCACGACGGCTGTCGCCTCGTACCGGACGGTGTCGGCCTCCAGTGGTTCCCCGTCCGGCGGCGTGTAAGTGGTCGTCGTGAGGACGTATCGCCCGGGCGTAGCCGACTCGACGGCGGTGAGTGAGTACCGTCCCGTATCGAGCCACGTCGCCAGCCTCGGTGTCAGGTACCGCTGTCCGGGCCTCGTCACCACATCTGCCGACACCGTTTCCCCGGTAGCCGCGACGTACCGGAGACTCCGTCGCCCGTCGGTCCACCGCTCAACGTGTGACTGCTCGCTGTCGCCGGTCACTGTCCGCCGCCAGAGCGTCCCGTTGCCGTCGGTCAGCGTCTTGGTTGTCACGGTCTGATTGCCGCCCGGGTCGGTGTTCCACGTCGCCCGAGACGTCTCGATAGCAACGGGGGTGTCCACGAGGGACCGTTCGTGGGCCGCCGCCAGCGCCGTCGCGTTCAGACTCCCGTCGTCCACTCCTGGCGGGAGGGGAGACGCCCCGCCGTTCGACTGTGTCCCGCCGAAGTCGAGTCCGAGACACACGGCACTCACCAACACGAGTGCGACCACACCGACCCGTACGAGTCCCATAATCGGTGTCTCGACCAGTCCCGTTTAATAGTCCACGCTTGGTTAAAACCGGATTGTAGCCAGTCGCCGCCCTCGGTGTGCAGGACCGCTCAAATCTGTATTTTACTATCCGCCGTCGCTTTTTCTACCACATCTGTAGTCGGGAGTGCCATGTACGCTACAGAGTTGCCCCGCTCCCCAGCGGGGACTGGTCCCTGCAGTCCGCATTGCCTCTCCAACCGACCGACGCCGGAGGTGGGCCGATGAACCGCCAGGTCGGCGTCTTGGTCGCTATCGGTGCCGCTATCGGTATCGCCGCCGTCACCGGGGCTGTCGTCTTCGATACGGGCGAGACCCAGCCACAGGCAAACACTACCCAGCAGGTCAACGGCACCGTTGTCCTGCCCGACACCGAGACGGTGCGACTCGACGCGACGACGGGACAGGTCATCAGCGGCCGGACGGATATCGCCGCCGGTGAAACACTCTCGGTTCGTATCGTCAGCGCAAGCGACGCCGCGACGCCGTTCCTCCGCTCCCGGGAGGCCACGGTCAGCGAGAACGGGACGTTCCGGACCACTGTCGACCTCTCCCGGATCACCGACCAGCCGGATTTCGAACTGACGGTGCGTCACGACGGCGACGTGGTCGCCAGCCGCTCGGGTCAGGTCGTCGGCAATGCGACCGACCCGATTACCGATATCGACCCCGGTGCGAACGACGAGTACGAACGTGTCGGCGATAGCAACGAGTCCACGACGGCCGACGCTAGCTTCGTCGTCGAGGGCGACGTCCTGACGCTCGCGCCGAGCGAAACCGCCACGCTCAAAGCCGAGACAGAGCTCGAAGCGGGCACACGAGTCGAGTTGCGCCTCCGCAGCGCCGATACGAGCACGCCGTTCCTCCGCTCCCGGGAGACCACGGTAAACGAAGACGGGACGCTCAGCGCCGCGTTCAACACGTCTGATCTGGGCCCCAGTACGGCGTTCGACGCCACCATCCGCTACAACGGGTCGGTACTGACCAGACAGTCCGGCGTCGTCGAGATGTAACTGCTCGACGCCGGCGTCCGCCGCCCCTTCTCACAGCCGTTCCTGACAGGTGTGACAGTAGCTGTAGTCGGGGCCGTTGGCCGCACCGCAGACGTTGCAGGTGGTCGCCTCGACGCCCGCCTGTCGGAAGTACGCGTTCAACTGGCCGGTGTCCCGGCCGGTCCGCTGGCCGCTGAACTGCTCGACGAGCGTCTCCTTGGCCCCGTAGTCCATGAGCCGGAACGCGAGGACGAAACAGAGCGGCGCACCCACCAGTACGCACAGATACACCAGCAGTCGGAGTGCGAGCTCTGCGGTAGTGATCGCCACAGTGGGGCTACGCGTGCGAACGGCTAAAGCGCTCTGACGGTCCGCTCCCGCGCCGTTTTTATTCACCGAGTCCTGACTGACGGCTATGACCGAAGAGCTCGGGCGGGTAGACAGCGCGATTTGCAACGCGTTTCAGGGTGGGTTCCCGGTCGTCGAGCGCCCGTTCGACCCGGCGGCGGCGGCGCTGGCCGAGCACGGTATCGACATCACCGGAGCCGAACTGCTCGAACGGGTCCAGGACCTCGACGAGCGGGGGGTGCTGAGCCGCTTTGGCGCGCTCATCAACGCCGAGGAGATCGGTGGGACGGCGACGCTGGTGGCCACGCACGCCCCCGAGGACAGCTACGAGGACCACGTCGAGATGGTCAACGCCCATCCGGAGGTGGCCCACAACTACGAGCGCGAACACCCCTATCTCAACATGTGGTTCGTGCTGAGCGTGGTCGACGAGGGGCGCGTCGCGGAGGTGCTGGCCGAGATAGAAGCCGAGACGGGCGAACCGACCTACAACCTGCCCAAACAGCAGGAGTTCCACGTCGGCGCGAAGTTCCCCGTCTCCGGGCCACAGACCCAGGCCGTCGACTGCAGCGACGCCGGGCCGCCCGTCGAGCCGACCGACGCCCAGTCGCTGACGCCCGAGGAGCTAGACCTCGTACTGGAGATTCAGGGGGGCCTTCCCATCACGGAGACGCCCTACGCCGACGTGGCCGAGGCCGTCGACGCCGACACGGACTGGGTCGTCGAGACGATCAAGCGGTTCGAGCAGGAGGGGAAGGTCCGCCGCGTCGGCGCCATCCCGAACCACTACGCGCTGGGCTACTCCGAGAACGGGATGACCGTCTGGGACGTGCCCGACGACGTCGTCGACGAGGTGGGGCCGGCCGTCGCCGAGTTCGACTTCGTCACGCACTGCTACGAGCGCCCGCGCCACGAGGGGGTCTGGCCGTACAACTTCTTCGCGATGACTCACGGCCGCAGCGAGGACGAGAGCGAGGCCCGCATCCAGCAGGTCCACGACCGGATGAGCGAGTACTGGGACGTGGGCGGGGACGACTGGGACACGCTGTTCTCGACCAGAATCTTGAAGAAGACGGGGATCAGGCTCGACGACCGCGCAAAAGCCAACGTCGCATCCGAATGATTCCGCTCCTGCACGATTTCACCGACGAGACGGTGCTGGTATTCGGCGGTGGCCCGGTCGGCGCCCGGAAGGCCCGCCGCTTCGCCGCCGAGGCCGAGGTGGTCGTGGTCAGTCCCGAGTTCGCCGACCGCGAGTTCGGGAGCGCCGAGCTGGTGCGGGAGGCCCCCGACGCCGACGGCGTCCGCGCGTGGGTCGAGCGCACCGAGCCGGCGCTGGTGGTCGCGGCGACGGACGACGCGGACCTGAACGCGGCCGCCGAGACGGCCGCGAGTGACCGGGGCGCCCTGGTCAACCGCGCCGACGACCACGGCGAGCAGTCCGTCGGCAACGTCGTCGTCCCCGCCACGGTTCGGGACGACCCCGTCACGCTGGCCGTCGCGACCGGGGGACACTCGCCGGCGCTCTCGAAGCACCTCCGCGAGTCGCTCGAAGCGCAGTTCGCCGGCGCGGGGGACATGGCTCGACTGACCGGAAATCTCCGCGAAGAACTGAAAGCCACTGACATGACGGCCACAGAACGGCGGGACGCCGTCAGAACGGTCGTCAGATCCGACGAGGTTTGGAAGGCTTTAGATAGTGGCAGGTCCAAGGCACGACAAGTAGCAGCAGACGTGATTGGATACCAAATGGGTGATACGTCGTGAGAGAGCAGACAGGCGTCATCGTCGGTGTGTGCGTGTCCCACGAACGCGCCAGCGTCGACCAGTTGGAGACCGCCGCCGCCGACAGTCAGCGCCACGCCGTCGAGTCGTTGTTGACGGCGCCGGGCGTCTCCGAGGCCTTCGCCCTCCAGACGTGCAACCGAACGGAAGGGTACGTCGTCGCCAGCGACCACCAGGCGGGCCTCGACGCCCTCGAACTCTTCACCCGCGCAGTCACCGACGACGTCGTCGTCGAGATGGGCCACGAGGCCAGCCTGCGCCACCTCATGCGGGTGGCGGCCGGGCTCGAATCCATCGTGCTGGGCGAGGACCAGATTCTCGGCCAGCTGCGGGACGCCTACGAGGATTCGCGCGGCGTCGGCGGCATCGGCCAGCTGCTGGAGGACGGCATCACGAAGGCCATCCACGTCGGCGAGCGGGCCCGCAACGAAACCGGCATCAACGAGGGCGTGGTCTCGCTGGCCTCTGCGGCCGTCCGGCTCGTCGACCGGGAGTGCTCGCTGGCCGGCGAGACAGCGCTCGTGGTGGGCGCCGGCGAGATGGGACAGCTCGCCGCCAAGGCGCTCTCCGAGCGGGTCGACCATCTCATCGTCGCGAACCGGACCGTTCCCCACGCGGAACACGTCGCCGAGACCGTCGACGTCGAGGCCAGCGCCGTCGCGCTGGAGGCCATCGAGGCCGCCGTCGCCGAGTCCCGGGTCGTCGTCTCGGCGACCGGGAGCAGCGGACAGGTGTTCGACGTCGGCGCGTTCGCCGAGGCCGGTGAGACCGCCGTCGTCGATATCGCCCAGCCCCGCGACGTGCCCGCCGCCGCAGACCGGCTCCCGGCGGTGAGCGTCTACGACCTCGACGCGCTGGAGTCGGTCACCGACGAGACCCGAACACAGCGCCGGCGCGCCGCCGAAGAGGTCGAACAGCTGGTCGACGAGGAGTTCGACCACCTGTTGACCCAGTACAAGCGCAAGCGGGCCGACCGCGTCATCTCCGCGATGTACGAGAGCGCCGAGCGGGTGAAAGCCGCCGAACTCAACACCGCGATGGCCCAGGCCGACTTCGACGAGGACCAGCGCGAAGTGATGGAGGCGATGGCCGACACCATCGTCTCCCAGCTGCTCGCCGCGCCGACGAAGAGCCTCCGGGACGCCGCCGAGGAGGACGACTGGGAAACCATCCACACGGCACTGGAGCTGTTCGACCCGGACTTTGGCCCCGAGCCGCCGGCGTTCGTCGAGGACATGGCCATCGATGATATCCCCGAGGGGATGCGCGACCAGATTCCCCCCGCAGTGCTCGAACAGCTGGCCGACGACTAGCTGTACCCGATTTTCCGCTGACGCGAATAGCTTCTCTCTGAACGGCCAGAGAGCCCCCGTGGCGCCCACCGTCAGCGACACCGCTCACAGCCGGAAATCCCACCCGTAGCCGGTTGGTCACGCAGCTCTGGGTAGGGCTTTCCGGCTGTTCGAACTCCGTTCCGCGTAACTAAACACGACCACTCCTCCGGCCAAACCACTTTGAGGCTGGCAGGCAACTCTTCGGTATGGCAGACCTGCTATCCGACGAGGAAATCAGCGACCGTCTCCCCGCGGGCTGGGACCGCGAGGACGACGAAATCGTCCGCAGCTACGACTTCGACGCCTACCTCGACGCGTCGGGCTTTCTGGCCGCCGCGGCCGGCGTCGCCGAGGACGCCTGGCACCACCCAGAGATGACCATCAGCTGGGGGGAGGTGGAAGTCCGGCTCACCACCCACGACGCCGGCGGTATCACCGACAACGACATCGACATGGCCGAGCGGCTGAACGGCATCTACGAGTAGCGTGTCCGGGCCCACTGACGGCGACTCGGGGGACGCGCCAGCCCGCTACGTGTTCCGCGTGACCGTCCGGCTAGAGCCGGCGGCCGGGTACGCCACAGAGCCCGCCGCGTTCGAGACCGTGCTGTCCCGGGCCGCCGACCCGCCCGGCGAGGAGGGGTGGCTCTTCTTCCGGGACACGCTCTGGCGCGGGGAACTCGGCGACGCGGCCCACGGGCGGCGACTGGCCGCGGACGCGCTCGGCGTCCCCGTCGAATCGGTGTCGTTCAGCGAGCTCCAGACCACCGAGGCGTACCTCGACGACCTGAAAGCGGCCATCGCTGACGACCTCGACGCGTTCAACGCCGACACCGTCAGCGAGGTGCTGAAAAAGTACCTCGGTAGTTCTATCCGGGTCGAGTAGGGCAGAAAGGCTTTACGCGCAACTGTACTATACTACTCTCCAATGGCTCGTGACTACGACTTCTGGCTGTTCGACCTCGACGGGACGCTCGTCGACGTCGACCCGTCGTACCCGGTCGCGGTGATGGAGCGGGTCGGCGACCGGCTCGGCCAGGGGTTCACCGAGCGGGAGGCCGCGCTGCTGTGGTACGGGCAGGGCCGGGCGCGGCGGGACTTTCTCGCCGAACGCGAGGTCGACCCGGCGCGGTTCTGGGACGTCTTCCACGAGGAGGAAGACCCGCTCGCCCGCGCCGACGCGACCTATCTCTACGACGACGTCGAGACGTTCCTCTCCGAACGCACCGAGCCGGTCGGGCTGGTCACCCACTGCCAGGAGTATCTGACCGGGCCGATTCTCGACCGGCTCGATATCAGCGACTGGTTCGACACCGTCGTCTGCTGTGACGACGACATCGGCTGGAAGCCCGACCCCGAACCGGTCCATCGGGCGATGGGCGACCTGGGCGTCGGCCACAACGGCCACGTGGGCGCACTCGCCGGCGACAACCCCGGCGACATCGGTGCGGCCCGGAACGCGGGGCTAGACGGGATTCACGTCGAGCGGGGGTCGCCGATAAGCGAGGACCGCTGTGTCTGGGGCGACCATCGGGTCACGTCGCTGCAAGAACTGTAAGAACGGGTCGGACGGCTTAGCTCGCCTGCGACTCGTCGTACCAACCGGGTGCGGTCACGTCCATGCCTTCGTCCTTGCTCATAGAGAAGGTGACCGCGATATCCTTGTTCCCGTCGATAGTAACGCTCCCGCTGTGGATGACACCGTCGGCTCCGGCGACCAGTCGACCGTCGGCCGAATCGACGTTCTCCGCCGACAGCGAACTGGACGGGCGCTGCAGGACCGTCTCGTTGACCGCGTTCGATTCGAGGACGTAGTGCGTCTCACCGTCGACCGTCGTGGTCCCGGTCACCTCCCACTCCAGTATCGGGATGTAATTGAGGCTGATACCGGCATAGAGAGTGCTGAAGTACGCCTCGCCACCGACTCTGTTCGTCGCGTTGCTGTACCGAACCTCGCCCGAACTCTCGTTTCGCGCCGCGGCCTTCTCGCCGTCGATGAAGTACGTGACCTCCGAGTTGGTGTTGTTCAGCTCGAACAGTTGCTGTTCCGTGTCGTTCCGGAACCGATAGTCGACGGTTTCGATCCGAAGGATGGTCGCGTTCGGGCTCAGGTCCATCGTGGTCCGGAAGTCAACCGGTCCGTTGATTATCGACTCGCCGTACGCCGAAGCCAGCGCCGAAACGTTCGTTACGTTGGTGCCGGTGACACCCGGAACGGCGGAGGCGTCGAGGGTGTTACTGGTCGCCGCTGTCGTGTTCGTCCCAGCAGTCGGCGTCCCACTGGAGCCACCGAAGCTACAGCCGGCCAGCAGGACGGTCAACACGACGACGACCGTCATGATTTTTCTCATGCATATTCAAGCTGATTACAATCGTATATAACTGTTGTTGCCGAATTCGGGGGCTACGGAAGGTAGTCCCAGTCGGCGACGGCGACGGTCCCACCGGCCGCGGGGTCGGTCGCCGATTCGGGCACCGTCACCCAGCCGTCCGCTCGCGTCGCCGTCGCGAGGTCCGTCCCGGACAGCGGTGTCGCCGCCCCGTCGTCCAGCGCGACCGGCACGAACGACCGGACAGAGTCGTCCGTGTCGAGCCCCGCGGTGAGGGTCGCCGACTGGGTCGGGTGGTCCGGCAGCGGCCCGTCGCCGAAGCCTTTCAGCAGCGGGCGAAGCAGCTGTACCGCGCCGACGCGGGCGGCGACGGGCGATTCGGGCAGGAGAAGCACCGGCCGGTCCCGCACGACGGCCAGCCCAGTCTCGCGGCCGGGCGTGATAGCGACCCGGTCCGCGACGACCTCGCCGAGTTCGCGGACGACCGACCGGAGCGTATCGCCGGGTTCGGTCCCAGTGAGCACCACGATGTCGCGGGTCAGGTCCCGCTGGACGGCCATCCGCAAGGCGGGGGCGTCGTCGGCGACGGCGTTCCGGTACGTGACTTTGCCGCCCCAGCGGTCGGCGTACTGGGCGAGCGTGAACCCGGCGGTCTCGACGCGCTCGTCCGGCCCGGCGTCGTACTCGACGACCCCGTCCCCCGTCGGGACGATGCCGACCTGGGGCCGCTGGCGGACGAGGAGCTCGTTCACGCCGGCGGCTTTCAGCAGGCCCACGTCGGCGGGTCTGAGCTGGTGGCCCCGCTCGAAGACGGTATCCTCGACCGCGATACCGGCGTCCGGTATGGGGTCGTTGGCCGTCGCGTCGGTTGCCAGCACGCGCCCGACGGCGACCGAGAGCGGGATGCGGTCGGTCCGGTCGACCGGTACCGCGTAACTCCCGAGCTGGCGTCTGGCGGTCTCCAGCGTGCATTCCTCCACGTCCGTCGGCGAAGCCCCGGCCATGGTCGCCGTTGGGGCTACTGGGCCAAAAGCACCCGGCGTCGGGAGTGACACACCTCGGTAATCCTTTTGTCCCGCCCAGTCGGCACCGAACGTATGGTCGTCGCCCAGCTCCTCACCCTCGCCGCCCTCGCCGTCGGCGGCTACTTCTGCTACACCGGCGGTCGCCGCCTGACGACAGTGTATCACATCCTCCGGTCGGACCCGCTCCCCGTTCGGGAGCTCCACGGCCACCGCGGCCCCGTCGAGATAGAGGGCCGGGCCGTCGAGGGCGACGACGGCACCGTCGCGGCTCCCTTCACAGGCTCGCGCTGTCTGGCCTACACCTACGAGGCCGAGGAACTGCGCTCCTCGGGCAAGACAGAGTCCTGGGAGACGCTCGACACCGGGATGGGCGGGGTCGACTTCGTCGTCGACGACGGCACCGGGCGTGTGAAAGTCGACCCGGCCGGTGCAGATATCCACCTCGAATCCCACTCCGTGACGGTCCCGCCCCACACCGAACTGCCCGAGCGAATCGCCAGATACGTCGCCGCCACCGACGGGGTCGATCCGCAGGACGGCGTCGTCGACCTCAAGGTGACCCAGTTCAAGGTCGGCAACAAACAGCGGTTCACCGAGCGCCGCCTCGACGTGGGCGAGACGGTGTACGTCTACGGGCAGGCCCGACGCGGGCCGTCCGTCGAGTGGGGGAGCGACCTCGTCGACGCGCTCGTGGGCGACGGCGACGGGACGCCCGTGTTCGTCATCTCCGATACGGACGAGCGCGGGACGGCGTGGCGTATCGCCCGGGGCGGGCTGTGGCGGGCCGGGCTGGGGCTGTTCGTAGCCGCCGTCGGCACAGTCGTCGGCGCCTCGCTCCTGCTGTAGCTCCGACGAGGCGCTCCACTGTCGACCCGAGACTGCCGAAACCGCCGGGTTTACCACTGCGCCGTCCCTAGGTCGCCTCATGTCAGCGCTGCGTGAAGCGTTAGGGTCGCTTCCAGACGCCGTGTTCGCGGACGTACTCGAATCCGATGAGGGGTACCTGCTCGTGTTGGACCTGCCGGGCGTGACCGCCGATAACCTCGAAGTCACGGTCGAGGCCGGCCGGCTCGTCGTCGAAGGCCAGCGCAGCAAGGACGTTCCCCGGGAGTTCCGCTTCGTCCGCGAGGACCGCTCGGTCTTCCTCGACGTCGAGCTGCCGCTACCGCCGGACGCCACCGGACAGGGGGCCGAGGGGACCGTCTCCCGCGGGGTGCTGGAACTCGCGATTCCGAAGGCGACAGCCGCGCCGAGCACGACGATTCCCATCGAAGAGGCCTGAGACGGGGTGCCCTGTTGGTGAATCTCCGCGCGTACTGGCGGTTCCTCGTCGTCGCCCGGCAGTTCCTCCCCCTGTTGCTCGCGTACGCCCGCGACCGGAAGCGGTTCTTCCTGTTCGGGTCGCCCCGGCAGGTGACGAGCGAACAGCGCCGCGAGCGGGCGCAGTCGCTGCTCGACTCGCTGTTGACCCTCGGGCCGACGTTCATCAAGCTGGGCCAGCTGCTCTCGACGCGGCCCGACGTGCTCCCGCCGGAGTACATCGACGAGTTCGCGGCGCTGCAAGACCGGGTCCCGCCGGCCGACTGGGCGCGGGCGAAGGTCGTTCTGGAGGAAGAACTCGGCCCCGTCGACGAGCGGTTCGCCGAGTTCGAGACCGACGCCATCAGCGGCGCGTCGCTCGGCCAGGTGTACCGCGCCGAGGTCGACGGCGAGGCCGTCGCCGTGAAAATCCGGCGGCCCGACATCGAGGAGCTCGTGGAGGCCGACCTGCGGGTCATCCGCTGGTCGCTGCCCATCCTGATGTACTTCCTCGGCGACGCCCGCTCCTTCTCCCTGGAGACGCTGGCCGACGAGTTCGCCAAGACCATCCGCGAGGAGATGGACTACGAGCGCGAAGCCGATATGCTCCGGGAGATCCGGGCGAACTTCGCGGACAACGACCGCGTCCGCATCCCGGCGGTCGTGGACAGCCACTCCACGCGGCGAGTGCTCACGATGGAGTACGTCCCCGGCACGAAGATAAACGACATCGACGACCTGGACGAGCGCGGGTTCGACCGGACCGAACTCGCGGAGACGCTGCAGGAGGCGTACCTCCAGATGATTATCGACGACGGCGTCTTCCACGCCGACCCCCATCCCGGGAATCTGGCGGTCCAGGCGGACGGCAAACTCGTCTTCTACGACTTCGGGATGTCGGGGCGGGTCGACCCGTTCGTCCAGGAGAAAATCGTCGACTTCTACGCCGCCGTCGCGGACCAGAACATCCAGGCCATTCTGGATGCGCTCATCGAGATGGGCACCCTGAGTCCCGAGGCCGACCGGCAGGTGATGGGCGACGTGATGGAGCTGGCCATCGCCGACGCCCGCGGCGAGGACATCGAGCAGTACCGCGTCCAGCAGATCGTCCAGCAGGTCGAGGACACCATCTACGAGTTCCCGCTCCGGCTGCCGGCGAATCTGGCGCTCGTCCTCCGGGTGGCCACGGTCGTCGAAGGCGTCTGTGTCACGCTCGACCCGGACTTCGACTTCATCACGGTCGCGACCGGCTTCCTGCGCGAGGAGGGGTACATCACCGCCGGCGTGAAAAACTACGTCGAGGACCGCGCGAACGAGGTGCAAGACGCCGCCCAGTCGGCGGTCCGGATTCCCCCGAAGCTCGAATCCGTCCTCGACCGCGTCGAGCGCGAGGAGCTCACGGTGCAGGCCGACATCCGGGACTCCGACCGCCTGCTGGCGAGGATGACCAAACGGCTGATTCTGGGGATGATGCTCGCCAGCACGCTGTTTTCCACTGCCTTCCTCTACGCGGAGGCGACGGCGCTCGTCGCGGGGCTCGCCGGGCTGGTAGTGTTCGGGCTCGGCGTGTCGCTGTGGTGGTCGTTCCGGCAGAAGAAAGGCGTCCGAGCGAAGCCGCAGTTCACCCGCCAGAGCATGCGCGAACGCGAGGCCGGCAACGTCGGTGCGATGGGACTCCCCGACGAGGGCGAGGACGGCTGACTCCGGTCCCGCCACCCGCGGCCGCGCGGTCCTCACAGCAGACATCCAACCGTAGCTATGTCGCCGCTTTCGACCACGAAGTGACAATATACGATTATATCCGTCGAGTGTCAACAACCCTCGTACCATGCCACTGTATATGGACGTTCACAGGGATGTCGACGCGACCGTAGACGAGGTCGTCGAGGCACACAAGAAAGACATCGAGACCCAGAAAGAGTACGACGTGGAGTACGTGAACTACTGGGTCGACGACGAGGAGGGCGCGGTCTTTTGCCTCTTCGAGGGACCGAGCAAGGAGGCCGGTGAGAAAGTCCACGAACACGCACACGGCCTCACGGCCGACGAAATCTACGAGGTCGAACAGGGAGAGTAATCCGACTGGAGCCCGCTGTTTTCGCGGTAGCTACGACAGCTCGACCACGCGGTCGGCCCACGCTCGCAGCGAATCGAGCGCCGCGCGCTCGTTCGCCGACACCGGGCTTTCGACGCCCAGTTCGTCGCTCTCGAAGGCGTTGAGGACGGCACACTCCGCCCGGTCGCAGTACTCTGTCAGCCGCTCGGTCGCGGCGGGGTCGGCCTGCAGCGCGATGGTCGCGTCGTTGACGAAGACGGCGGCGGGGTCGGCGGGGGCGGCGTCGATGTGCTCGCGGGCCGCCGCGGCGTTTGACTCGGCCAGCGCGAGCGCCTCGGCGTCGTCCGCCCCCTCCGAACGCGGTGCGTGGGCGTCGACGACGCCTCGATACGCGCCGTCGGGCACCGTCGTGAACTGCGTGAGCGGTCCGCCCAGTATCTCGCCGTCGCGTTCGACCGTCGGCGCGAAATCGAGGACGACGACGCCACCGGGGCCGTGTTCGTCGACCCAGCAATCGAGCGTCCGGGCCGTCAGCCGTGTCTTCCCGGCGTTCGAGGGACCGACGACGAGCGTCGTGCCGTAGAGTGGAACCGGGAGCGCCATTCAGTCCGCGGCCACCGCCGGTTCGGCGTCGTCGGCCAGCCAGTTCCGGACCGAGAGCCCGCCGAGCCCCAGCATCGCCGCGCCCAGCACGGCCGCGAACGCGAGGATGGCGAGCGAGACGGGGTCGGTGACGCCGCCCGACGCGACGCGCTGGAGCCACTGCCCGGCGACCACAGTGCTGATACCGATGAGCAGGACGCCGCCGACGTTCTCGACGACCGAGTTCGTCGCCGGAACGGCGGTCGGGTCGTTCAGGAGGTAGAGCACGAGCGCCAGCACGAACGGCGTGCCGACGAAGCCGATAGCCAGCGCCTGCACGAGCAGGCCGAAGACGGCCCCGGGGATGAACACGCCCAGCACGCTGACGAGCGCGAACGCGGCGACGGCCGCCCGGTAGCGCGGGTCCGAGGTGTCCTGTTCCCACCCCATCTTGTCGGCGACGAGATACGGCGGGACGACGGTGTTGCCGCCCAGCGTCGTCACCGCGGCGCCCCAGAGACCGAGCAGGAACAGCCACTTGGCGTTGCTCCCGACGAGCGGGCCGAGCGCGTTCGCGGCGGCCACGACGCCGAGGCTCGGGTCGGAGAGCACCGAGGCGGCGACGAGGAAGATGGCGAGGCTGGCGATACCGAAGGCCACGAGCATCGACGCGCCCACGTCGAAGCGCGCGAGCGCGGCGTCGTCCTCGGTCCAGCCGCGGGCCCGCATCGTGTAGGACTGCATCGTCACCAGCGCGATGTGGACCGCCCCGCCGAGGATGCCGGCGGCGAGCAGTGCGCCCTCGACGCCGGCCGGGACGGACGGGACGAGCCCGGCTGCGGCCGCGCCGGCGTCGATGGGGACGACGAACAGCGAGGCGACGAACAGCAGGACGACCAGAGAGACGAGCACTTTCGCGCCCAGCTCGGCGAACCGGTAGCCGCCGCCGGCCAGCCCGACGGCGAGGACGACTCCCCAGGCGACTGCCCAGGCGACGGGGCCGATACCCGTGACCTCGGCGGAGACCCCCGCGAGCGTCTTCATGATGACCAGCTGGGCCAGTCCGGCCGCGACGACGGTGTCGGCCACGAGCAGCCACGCCCACGCCGAGCCGAGGTTGTCCTCGACGGCCGAGACGATGCCGGTCTCGGTCAGCAGTCCCAGCCGCATCGCGAGATACTGCGCCGTCGCACCCATCAGCGCGGAGAGGACGACGACCCACAGCAGCGTGTAGCCGTAGCCCGCGCCGGCGGTGACGAGCGCGCCGATGGTGGCCGGCCCGGTAGCGATGGCCCCCGCGAGCCACGTCGGACCCATGTTGGAGAGCTTGCCGACGAGCCCGGCGTCGGTACTCGCGGCCATCTACACGCACCCCGGGAACGACTCGCCGCTGATGTGCTCGCTGTCGACCCATTCGGGCGGGTCCGGGTCGGTGAAACGCGAGCGGTTGCGCATGTAGGCGGCGATGTAGGCCCGCCGCCAGTCGTCGGTCCCGTTCGGGGCGGTGTAGTGTGGGAGCAGGCAGTGCTGGAAGAGCACGTCGCCGGGCTCCATCGGCAGCGCGACGGCGTCCTCGGGGCCGTAGTCGGCCTCGGCGATGGTGATGTCGGTGTCGTATTCGACGGCCTCGTGGCCCAGCAGGCCGTCCGTGTGTGCGCCCGGGACGACCTGCATGCAGCCGTTCTCGGTGGTGGACTGGTCCAGCGCCATCCACACCGTGACGTGGTCCATCGGGTGGATGGGGTAGTAGGCCGCGTCCTGGTGGTACTTCTTCTCGCTGCCCACGCGGGGCGGCTTCAGCATCGCGGCGCTGCGAAGCAGGGAGAGGTTCGGCCCCTGTAGCTGCTGGACCACGTCTACGACGGTCTCGTCGTGGACCAGGTCGGCGAAGACGTCGTCCTCGCGGACCATCCCGACGCCCTCGAACTTCCGGACGGGGTCGGCGTCGGAGAGCGCCGCGTCCTCGGCGTCGGGTTCGAGCATCCGCTGGAACCCGCTCTCCTCGCGGTCGCCCCGGACGTATGATTCGATGCGTTCGGTCACCGCTTCGACGGTCGCGCCGTCGAGGCAGTCCTCGACGACGACGTAGCCGTCGCGCTGGTACTGCTCGAACTGCTCGTCGGACAGGCTCATACCACCCACTACTATCTGCTGGTAATAAGCCGTTCGGCTCGGTGTCGCGCCCGACAGGCCGTCCGATTCTGCGCCATTCCAAACCGTTTATACTACAACAGGGGTAACGCGGCGGTATGGCAAGACAGCAGACAGAGGTCCGAGAACTCGACGAGGGAAGCTACGTCATGATCGAAGACACACCGTGTAAGATTGACTCCTACAGCACGGCCAAGCCGGGCAAGCACGGCAGCGCGAAGGCGCGTATCGACGCCCGCGGCGTCTTCGACAGCAAGAAGCGCTCGCTCTCCCAGCCCGTCGACGCGAAGATCTGGGTGCCCATCGTCGACCGGAAGCAGGGCCAGGTCGTCTCGACCGACGGCGGCGACGCGCAGGTCATGGACCTCGAGACCTACGAGACGTTCACCATGCTGATGCCCGACGACGTCGACCTGGAGCCCGACGACGAAATCGAGTATCTCGAGTACGAGGAACAGCGCAAGATCACCCGCTCGTAACGATGTTCCCTGGCGCGGTCGCCGACCGCGAGGCGGCGGCGTACGCCGTCGTCGGGGCGCCACTCGACGCCTCGACGTCGTTCCGTCCCGGCGCCCGCTTTGGCCCGCGCCGCATCCGCGAGTTCGGCGAACAGTTCGACGACTACGACCACCACACCGCCCGGCACTTTACCGACCTGGGCGTGTACGACCACGGCGACATCGGCCCCTCGGCCGACACCGCCGAATACCTTACCTTCCTCGCGAGTGCCATCGCCGAGTTCCAGCGCGACGGTGTCGTCCCGCTCACCCTGGGCGGGGAACACACCGTCACCGTCGCCGCAGTCCGGGCGCTCGACCCGGACGTGTTCGTCTGTGCCGACGCCCATCTGGACCTCCGGGAGGAGTACGCCGGGGACGAGCTCTCCCACGCGACGGTGACCCGCCACGCCCTCTCGGTGGCCGACCGCGCCGTCGTGCTGGGCGCCCGAACCGGCAGCGAGGCCGAGTGGGAGCGCGCCAGTCGGGGCGACGTGACCGTCGTCCCCCCGGAAGCGGTGGCCGACTGGTCGCCAGACCTCGACGGCGACTCCGCCTACCTCTCGGTCGATATCGACGCCGTCGACCCCGGCTTCGCCCCGGGGACCGGCACGCCCGAGCCGTTCGGTGTGGCCCCGGGGGAACTCCACGACGTCGTGCGGTCGGTCGCGCCCCACGCCGTCGGGTTCGACGTGGTCGAGGTGAACGACCGCGACGACGGGCAGGCGGCGACGCTCGCGGCGAAACTGCTGCGCGCGTTCGTCTTCGCACACGCCGACGGATAGCTCTCTCCGCGATTCCGGTGCCGGCGAGCGGTTTTCGGACGGAACCGCCGACGGAACCGGTACCCAGAAGGGCTTTATATTCAGTGACCGAGTTGCGCACCTATGGACCGACTCTCCTCGTGTTACTTCTGCGGTGGCGCCCTCGACGCGTCGCTCTCCGAGTACCCGGTCGTGCCGAAAGCGCTCCGGTCGGCCGGGGACGACGGCCCGACGGTCGTGCTCTGTTCGACCTGCCGGCGGAAACTCGGCGCCGTCATCGAAACGGTCGTGGCGGCGACGGAGGACGATTCGGCGGCCGAGCGCGGTGACCCCGAGCAGGACGACATCGCGGGCGCTTCCGATACCCAGTCTGCGGAGAGGACCGACGGGTCCTTGCTGGACGCCGCGGCGGGGGCAGACGCCGATACGGCCGCGCCCGCGGACGGGTCGGAGTCACCGACGAGCGACGGGACAGCGGCGCCCGAGCCCGCCGACGACGCGGAGCCGACGACCACGGCAGGCAGTTCCGGCGACGGCAGCGAGCGGGGCTCGGACGACGGCGACCCGCAGCTGACGAAACTGGAGTACAACAAGGTGATGCGGCTGCTCCAGAACCGCCCGTTCCCGGTCGACCGCGCGGAGATCCGCGAGGTGGCGACCAGCGCCTACGACATCGACCCGGGCGAGTTCGACGCCGTCATCGACGCCGCCGTCTCCCGCGAGCTCATCGCCGTGGAGAACGGCCAGTTCGTCGACCCGGACTGACAGTCGGCAGTACGCTCTTCGACAGGGCTAACCGCTCGCGCCGACAGGGACGCGTATGCGCCAGTTCGTCGTCATCGGTCACGACGCGCCGACGACACCCGACTTCTCGCTCGACGACCTCGCCGGGGCCGCCGGACGCCTCGACGTGCTGTGTCGGTGTGTCACGAGCGCGTTCTTCCTGAGTCACGCCATCCGCGAGGCCGTGCGGGTACAGCTCGTCCTCGCCGACGAGTACACCGTCACTTTCGACGGCAGCGAGCTCCGCCGGCTCAACCCCGACGAGCGCTCGACGGCCGCGTTAGTCCGGAACGCCCTCGAAGAGCGCGAGGAGGCAATCGGCCACGTCCCGGTCGAAACGTCGCCCGGCGTCTCGCTGACCCGCCGGGGGTTCGAGGCGACGCTCGACGACGTCGCCGGCGACGGCTCCGTCGTCCAGCTCCACGAGGACGGCGAGCCGGTCGTCGACGTCGAGCCGCCGACCGACCCGGTGTTCGTCCTCTCGGACCACCGCGATTTCGAGGCCGGGGAGACAGACCGGATAGCGGCACACGCCGACGAGCGGCTCTCGCTGGGCCCGGAACCGCTCCACGCCGACCACGCCATCACCGTCGCGCACAACTATCTCGACACCGAGGGCTTCGAGCGGTACTGACCGCCAGCGGTCCCGGGTCGACCGCGGGCGCGCGACAGCGCCAGAAGACCTTTCGCCCGTGCTTCCGTGGGCCGACTATGCGACTGCTACGAGGAGTGACTCGGGCGAACGGCGACACCGGGTGGTGTCGGTGAGCTGATGGCTCCCTCGACTCCGGACCGGCGGACGGTGCTCGGGACTCTCGCGGGCGCCGGTGCCGCGTCTCTGGCCGGCTGCCCGCTGTTCTCACCCGAAGAGGACACGGCGGCTACGTCGGTGGGTCAGGAGCGGGCCCGGGCGCTCGCCGAGCGGTTCGCGCCGACGGTGTATTTCGACGAGCACGAGCAGTGGTTCCCGACCGACCCGCGCCCGTACACGAGCCAACGGGACGGGGCGACCGTCGTCACGGGGTTCGACGCCCTCGACGGCTACCACGAGCGGTTCACCGGCTCGACCCCGCCCGCACCGACGGTGTTCTACAACGCCGTCGAGTACGACGAGTCGCCGCTCGCGGTCGTCCAGTTCTGGTTTTACTCGGTGTTCGACCAGTTCACGACCAACTTCCACTGGCACGACTGGGAGGTCCTGCACGTCTTCGTCGAGACGACCGACGACACGCCACAGCTGTACGTCGCCAGTTCGCACTCCCGGAGGGTCCCGAACAACGAGTTCCTCGACCCCGACCCGGAGACGCGACCGCGCATCCTCTCGGAACTGGGCTCGCATTCGAGCGCGCTGTCGCTCAACGACACCATCGACCGATTTCAGCGGCTCCCGACGGGCGGCGACCTCGCCGACATCACCAACAGCGCCGTCGAATCACTCGAAGACGTGGCCGCCGTCCCGCTCGCCTACGGCCTGCCCCGCGACGAGGGCTCGCGGCTCCCCTACCTGCTGCCGGAGTACGAGGGCGCCCCGCTGTACGAACACGCGGACCTCCCCTCGGTCGAGCGGGACGATTTCGTCCCCGCGGAGCTCGTCGTGCGGTCCTACGACGCGCTGTCGTCGCCGCCGACGGACCTGCCCGCGCGGGGGACCGGGCTGGTGTTCGGGCGTTCGGGAGCCGACACCGGCGACGTCGACGTGGGCTACGAGCTGGTGCCGACGTCGGCCATCGAGGCTATCACCGATTTCACCGGACCACAGCTGAGCTTCGAGTTCGCCGTTCCGGCGTTCGCCGAGGACGCCGTCTCGGGGCACATCTCGACGACCGGCGCGCCGTGGGGCCAGCCGCGCTACTCGAACCCGGCGGCGGACATCTCCGAGCCGAGCCACCGGGACGCCCTCGCGGAACGATACGGCGCCATCGGTGCGGCCGCGCCGGTCAACACCGTCGTCGCCACCGTCTCGGAGGCGGTCCCGAGCCCGGACGCCCCCGACGGGGACGGGGTGACGACGCAGGGCTCGGCCGTCGAGGCCGTCGCCCTGCTCGAGAGCGACCCCGAGGCCGTGCCGACGTTCGAGGGTATCGCCGTCGTCGCGGACGTGCCGGCCGGCGACCACCGGCTGACGGTCAACCGGGCCGGCGCGGCGCCACACAGCGAAGGGGTGTCAGTGGCCGAGGGGGGCGGGGCCACGGTCGCCGGCGTCGCCGGCGAGATACCGCTGGTCGCCCGCGAGGACGCCACGAGGGTCGAACTCGACCCGGCCGACGCCGACAGCGACCTGACCGCCCTCGCCGTCGAGGACGACTTCGGTGGTCGGCTGTACGACGCGCCGCTCGACGGGCCGGACGCGGTGTACGTCCACTCGGGCGGCGCCTACACGACGGAGGTCCGGGACACCGCCGACGAGGTGGGGGCCGTCCGAGTCAACCCCGACCCCGACGGGAGTGGCCCGGTCGCCATCGCGGAGCCGAACACGGGGAAAGCCTCGCTCGCGACGTTCCTCGCCGACATCGCCGCGGAGACGCGCGACCAGGTGGCCGCGTCGGCCGAGGACGGGAGCGCCCGGGGGCGTGAGAACTCGATTCAGGGGCTCGCACAGGCCCTGGACGCGGTGGCCAGCGCGGCCACCCGGGCAGCCGAGGCGGCCGACGCGGGGAACCGCGGAAACGCGGACCGGCGACTCGAAACCGTCGCGAACCGCCTCGAAAACGTCAGAACACGCCTCACAGCGGCCAGCGACGACTTCTCGGCGCCGCTGTCGGCCGCCGCGGCGAAGCGCCTCGACCAGGCCACCCGACGGACCGAACAGGCCCGAAACGCCGGCTCGCTCTGACGGCGGGCCGTTCATACGGTTTATTGTAGATTATTTCCGGATATCGCCGACCCCAGGGTCGGCGACTACCGGTAAATCGCTACAACAATCCGTATCAGATTCCGAGCCAGCGGAGGAGCCCGCCGGCCAGCAGCGTCACTGCGCCGGCGACGAAGCTGCCGGGAACCGGGAGGACGAACAGTACTGCACCGACGAGCAACACCATCGTAGATATATTCACTATACTTCATGTTGGCGGTTTGGACTCTTAGGGGTTGGGGACCGTCACGGGTATGCCGTCCCCGGCCGCAGGCAACCGTATGTCCGAGGACCTCGCCTGGGAGACCATCGTCGCCGACATCGCCTACAGCTGTCCGGGGTTCGATATCGTCCACGAGGACGTAACGCTTCCCGACGGGACCGAGACCGACTTCGACTTCCTGCGTGAGGGCGACAGCGTCGTCGTCCTGCCCTTTACCCCCGACGGGGACGTCGTCGTCATCGAGGAGTGGCGACAGGCGGTCAAGCGAGTGAACCGCGCCCTGCCCGCCGGAAGCATGGAGGCAGACGACGCGGAACCCGCCGCTGCCGTCGACCGCGAACTCCGCGAGGAGACGGGCTACGAGGCCGAGTCGGTCCAGCACCTCTACACCGCCGAGCCCGCCAACGGCTACGCCGACTCGGTCTTTCACTACTTCCTCGCGGAGGGGTGTGAACCGACCGCCCAGCAGGAGCTCGATTTCAACGAGTCGATCCGGGTGGAGCGGACGGCGTTTTCGGACCTGCTGGAATCGGTCCGGTCGGGCGACCTGCGTGACGGCCGCTCCGCCGTGGGCGTGATGTACTACGCGCTGTTCGAGCGGTGACGGCCGTGTTTAGTTACGCGGAACGGAGTTCGAACGGCCAGAAAGGGGCGGCTGGCTCTCCAACGTGGTCCCTGCCAAACTAACCACTGCCGCCGAGAGTATGAGAAACGTCTTTTAGCCCGACCGCAAAGCGCCGGCAATGACGAGCGTCAAGGAGTTCCGCGTCGACGAGCCGGCGACCGCCGCTGCCCTCGGTCGCGGCTCGTTCGTGTTCACGGACGACTACTCGGTGTTCGACTGGGGGAAGATGCCCGACGGGATTCCCGACAAGGGTGCCTCGCTGTGTACGATGGGCGCGTACAACTTCCAGCTGCTGGAGGAGAACCACGTCCCGACCCACTACGAGGGCGTGCGAGTCGAACCGGACGGCGACGTCCTCGACCTGGGCGAGGCCCTCTCGGCGGGCACGCCGCCCGAGGAGATGGTCATCTCGCTCACCCAGGTCCCGGACCTCCCCGAGCGCGACGGCGAGTACGACTACGACGCCTACCACGACGCGGCGGGCGAGAACTACCTCATCCCGCTGGAGATCGTCTTCCGGAACCGCGTCGGGACGGGCTCCTCGCTGCGGGGCCGGACGGACCCGGCCGACCACGACCTCGACTTCGAGACGTGGCCCGACCGCGTCGTCGAACTGGACGAACCGATAGTGGAGTTCTCGACGAAGTACGAGGAGCAGGACCGCTATCTCGACCGCGCGGAAGCCGAGCACATCGTCGGAGCGGCCAGCCTCGACCGGCTCGAAGAGCTGGCACTGGCCGTCGACCACGTCGTCACCGACCACGCCGCCGAGGCGGGTCTGGTCCACGAGGACGGCAAAATCGAGTGTCTCTACCACGACGGGGGGATTCGCGTGGCCGACGTGGTCGGCACCTTCGACGAGAACCGCTTCTCCTACGACGGCCAGCAGGTCTCGAAGGAGGTCATCCGCCAGTATCACAAACGCACCCAGCCCGACTGGGTCGAGGCCGTACGCGCCGCGAAAGAGGAGGCGACTGCGGAGGGTATCGCGGACTGGAAATCGCTCTGTGACGAGTCGCCCGAGCCGCTCGACGAGTCCGTCGTCGCGGCCGCTCGCGACCTCTACTGTGCCGGCACGAACGCCTACGTCGGGGGCGAGGTCTTCGACGCCCCGTCGCTCGACGCCGCCGTCGACGCCGTTCGAGCGCTCTGAACGGTCGTCTCGGGGAGCTACAGGAACAGGAACGCGACCACCAGACCGAGAAGCAGGAGCGAGAGCCACTTGGTGAGACGGAGGAGCAGGCCGCCGATGTGGTAGTGTGCGAGGGCGGTCGTGATAGCTGCGAACAGGGTGAGCGCGAGCAGGACCTCCGCCAGCGCGCGTCCGCCCTGCGTCTGGAGGACCCTGACTGCCCAGCGCCCAGCGACGGCTAGCTGCGTGAGGCTCATATGGGGGATTGACCGATCGCGTATTTGACTCATCGAGGTCGTTCAAGCGGTATCACACGCCTACGCGCGACGGCGCTTCCCGATGCGGGACCGGTATCGTCGCGGTAGCCGAGCGGCGACGCTGGCCAGGAGTCGTCGCTCACCTACAGCAGGAAGGTGACGACCGCGAGCACGACGAAGATGATAACCAGCCATTTCGCGATGTCCATGCTCAGACCAGCCACTCCACGGGCCCCCAGCACCCCTGCGACCAGTGCGAGTACGAGAAAGAGCAGTGCGAGCCAGAGGAGTCCGCCCCCGAGCTGGAGCGGGACGATGGGACCGAACGAGGCGCTCGCCGTGACAGAGTGAGTCAGTGTCATAGTTCCCGATTCGAGCAGTTCGCATTTCACTCCGGTCGGTCGTTCATACCGGTATTTACTACTTACCGAAACTGTTCACGCCGGACCGGCACCAGTGCGGTCAGTTCCGTCCCCGATCTTGTCCTCGACTGAACGCGAAGAACTGGCCCGGGTTTCCCGTCTGCCTCGGTCTCGACGTTCGCCCGGAGAGTCAACCCGCGTCGCGGACGGGTTGTTGCCGCTCTCCTCTGACCGGTGTGTCGCCAGAATTTATAATTATAGATTGTGTACTATTGCGTATGAGGGGGAAAGCGTACACCTGTTCGGACTGTGGTGAACCGGTCAGTGGCGGCGAAATAGCCCGGGCTAC
Organism: Halomicroarcula saliterrae; assembly: GCF_031624395.1. Classification (NCBI taxonomy): domain Archaea; kingdom Methanobacteriati; phylum Methanobacteriota; class Halobacteria; order Halobacteriales; family Haloarculaceae; genus Haloarcula; species Haloarcula saliterrae. The sequence continues at coordinate 124,094 of NZ_JAMQON010000002.1, read as the reverse complement.
GGCGTCCGAACGAGCGGCGCTACGGGAGGGCAAGTACATGTGTGCCGCCTGTCGGCAGCGACGCCAGATATCCAGTCTCTGACGGGCGACCCGCACTGGCTCGCCCGTCCCGAGGAGCCGCTGGCTCCTCGTGTGGCCTACTCATATGCTTCGTAGAAGCAGATGCTGACGTGTGCGAACACGCACAGCGGTTCGCACTGGCTTAGTCGTCTGCTTCTGTGAGACAGCCGACGAAGTGCGCGAACACGCACAGCGGTTCGCACTGGCTTAGTCGTCTGCCTCAGCCTCCGGCTCGTCGTCGGCCACGAACTCGCCGAGCCCGTCTATCGGTCGGTCGGGGTTCTCGTCGTCCAGTTCCTCGGGGGCGCCGAGCTGGGCGTCGGTGTTCTCCGGGTCGCGGAGCTTCGTCCGGCCGCGGTGAACCGTCACCTCGTCGTTGAGGTGGAGCTTGATGCCCTCGATGAGCGCCTCGGCTTCGAGGGGCTGGCCGAGCTGCTGGAGCTCCTCCTCGGTGGCGTCGTCGGGGACGTTGAACGCCCGCTGGGTGATGATCGGTCCCTGGTCGAGGTCGGTCGTCACGTAGTGGGCGGTGACGCCGGCGATGCGGACGCCCTCCTCGATTGCCTGCATGTACGCCGACGCGCCGGGGAAGGCCGGCAGCAGGCTCGGATGGACGTTGATGATGCGGCTCTCGTAGCGAAAGACCACGTCCGGCGAGAGGATGCGCATGTACCGGGCCAGGGCGATGAGGTCGGCGTCGTACTCCGCGAGCAGGTCGAGCAACTGCTCCTCGTCGGGCGTGCCCTTCTCGTCGCCGATATCGTGGAACGGTACGTCGTATTTCTGTGCGAGCGGTTCGAGGTCGTCGTGGTTGCCGATGACAACCTCGATGTCCGCGCCGAGGTCGCCGTTGGCCCACGACTCGAAGAGGGCCTCCAGACAGTGAGACTCCTTGGTGACGAGCACGGCGATGGACTGGGTCTCGCGGTCGGCGGGGAACCGGACCTGCACGTCGACGCCGAGTTCGTCGCCAAGCTCGGTCAGGTCCTCGCGGAGCTTCTCCTCCGTGGTGACCATCTCGGCGGTGTCGACGTGCATCGTCATCCGGAAGACGCCCTCTCTGACCGCCTGGTCCAGGTCTTCGATGTTGATGCTGCGCTCGAACAGCAGCGACGTGACTTCTGCGATGAGCCCCGTATCGTCCTCGCCGACGACGGTGATTTCCGTGAGTGCGTGTCTCATCTCCGGTACCTCCAGGGGGTCTCGGTCGTCATTGCCCGCCAGTTCGACCGGCGCGATGCAAAAGGCTTCGTTTTCGGCCAGCCGTGCGGTATAGCTTAGTCCCTCCAGTCGTAAGGCGGGCACGTGAGACGCGAGTTGCCGACGGTCCTCTGTGTCGATTCCGAGTCGGAAGCGCGGTCGACGACGGTCGAAGCGCTGGAAGCCGCCGGGTTCGAGGTGCGGACGGCGGACTCAGTGGCGGCTGTCGAGGCCGAGTTCGACGACAGCGTCGGCTGTGTCGTGACGGCCGCGGCGCTGTCGGACGGCGGCGGGTTCGACGTCGTCGAGCTGGTCCGGGAGCGCTCGCCGGACTGTCCCTGTCTCTTCTTTACGACCGAATCGCCGGCCGACCTCCCCCGGGGCGGGCGTGACCAGGTCGTCGAGTACGTCCCGCGGTCGGTGCCGGACGCGACGGACCGACTGGTGGACGTGGTCAGAGCCGCCGTCACCGAGGTGACGCAGGTCGCCTACCCCGTGCCGGAAGACGAGGCCGAGCGGCTGGCCGCGCTGGAGGCGTACGACGTCGGCGAGCTGTCGGCGCTCGATGCCTTCGACCGACTGACGGCGCTGATAACGACCCACTTCGACATCGACGTGGCCTTCGTCGGGCTCGTCGCCGCCGACGAGGAGCGCTTCGTCGCCTGCGAGGGGGCGAACTGGCGGACGCTGACCCGGGAGGACAGCATCTGTACGCACACTATCCTCACGGACGACGTGATGGTCGTCGAGGACACCCACGAAGACCCGCGCTTTACCGGCATCGACCGCCTCGACGAGCTCGACATTCGCTCGTACGCCGGCGCGCGCATCACCGACGTCGACGGGAACGCGCTGGGTGCGGTCTGTTGTATCCACGGCGAACCGCGGTCCTACACGCGGGCGGAACGCGACGACCTCCAGCGGTTCGCTGACGAGGTACAGGAACAGCTCCGACTGCGTCGCCGACTGGGGGAGAGGTGAGTCGCGTGGCGACGCGACACCACGACCGATACGAGTTCGGCGACCTCCCGCTGAACAGTGTCGACTCGGGGACGAACCTGCTGTTGACCGGACCGACACACGGGGGGACGCGGGAACTGCTCCTCCGGCTCTTGCTGGGCGACGACGGCGTCCTCATCATCACCGCGGACACGAGCGCGCGCCAGGTCCTGACAGCCTTCGAGGCGGTCGGCGGGGCCGTCGAAAGCGAGCGCGTCCGGGTCGTCAGTTGCACGCAGGAGCGCGACGAGGAACTGGGCCAGTTCGTCGCCTCGGTCGGCTCGCCGGGCGACCTGACCGGTATCGGCATCGAGTACTCCGGCCAGTACGAGCAGGTGTACGCCCGCGGCTACGACACGGTTCGGACGGGTATCTTCACCCTGACACCGCTGCTGGTGTACAGCGACAACGTCAGACCCGTCTTCCGCTTCGTCAACACGGTCACGAGCCGCATCCGGACCGCGGACGGACTGGGTATCTGTGCCCTCGACCCGTCGGCCCACGACGACCGGGTCGTCAACAGCATCGCACAGCCGTTCGACGCCCGAATCGACGTTCGGGAAGCCGACGGCCTCGAACTCCGCGTGACTGGGCTGGCGGACCAGCCCGACGAGTGGACGGCCGTGCCGACGATAGAATAACACAAGCGTTTTCTCCACCGCCCGCCCGGTGCTCAGTAATGACCGCGTTTACCGCGACCGTCACGGTTCGGCTCAAACACGGGGTGCTCGACCCCGAGGCCGAGACCACGCAGCGCTCGCTCGAACGCCTCGGCTTCGAGCTCGAAGACCTCCGTTCGGCCGACGTGTTCGAGCTGGACCTCGACGCCGAAAGCGCCGAGGCCGCCGCCGACCGCGCCGACGAGATGGCAGAACGCCTGCTGGCGAACCCGACCATCCACGACTACGACGTAGAGGTAGACCGGCGGGAATGATAGCAGTCATCCAATTCGGCGGCTCGAACTGCGACCGCGACTCCGTACAGGCCCTGGAGTCGATGGGATTCGAGGCCGAACGCGTCTGGCACGAGGACGGCCTGCCGGAGGACGTAGACGGTATCATGCTCCCCGGCGGGTTCTCCTACGGCGACTACCTGCGTGCGGGCGCGATGGCCGCTCGGTCGCCTATCATGCAGGACGTCCGGGACGCGGCGGCCGACGGGACGCCCGTGCTCGGCGTCTGCAACGGCGCCCAGATCGGCTGTGAGTCCTCGCTCACGCCCGGCGCCTTTACCACAAACGAGAGCGCCCGGTTCCAGTGTGAACACGTCCACCTGCGCGTCGAGAACGCCGAGACGCCCTGGACCAGCCAGTACGAGGAAGGCGACGTCGTCGAACTGCCCATCGCCCACGGTGAGGGCCGGTACGAGATTCCCGACGACCGACTGGACGAACTGGAGGCCGCGGGACGAGTCCTCTTCAAGTACTGCGACGCCGAGGGCGAGGTCACGCCCGAGGCCAACCCGAACGGCTCGAAACACGCCGTCGCCGGCGTCACCGGCGAACGCGACCACGTCGCCGTGATGATGCCCCACCCCGAGCGGGCGTCGCTGGTCGACCTCGGGCGCACCGACGGCCAGCCCGTGCTCGACGGGTTCGCCAAGTAGCGCGCCGTCGGCCGCCGCTTTTCCCGACCGCACCCGACGCCGACGAAACAGCTTTTGCGGCGAATAGTTAACATTCTAACATGAGGGTTCTGCTCGCACTCTTCGCAGCGCTCGCTCTGGTGCTGGTGGCGGGCGGGGGCGCGGTGGCACAGGGCGGCGACCCAGCGTGGGCCGAGGCGGTCCACGACGACCTCGAACGCGGCGCCGCGGCACACAACGAGTGGGTCGAGCGCGAAGACCCCGAGTTCACCGGCGACCGGCTGGCCGAGAACGAGCGCGCCGAGCTCACCGTCCGCGACGACGCGGGCGCCGAGGCGATGTACTCGCTCAGGACCGACGAAGAGATGCGAATCACGGACGTCGCCCGCGGTCCGACCGACGGCGAGACGGTCCGGATGTTCGCCTCGAAACCGGCGCTCGAACGCGCGCTGCGGTCCGAGAACCCGGGCGAGGCGCTCGGTGAGGCGTTAGCGGCCGGCGATATTCGCGTCGAACGGGTGGTAGACGTCGGCGGTCACCGGCTGGGACTGGGCGCCATGGAAGGGCTACTGGGCCTGCTCGGAGTCGGTGCCGGCGCCGCCCTGCTGGGCGTGCTGGGCGTGGGGACCGTGGTGTCGCTCCCGGTGCTCCTGCTCTCGCGTGGCTCCGACGCCCTGCGAACAGCGCTCCGTCGGCTCCTGCAGCTACTGAGTGCTGTCTTCGGCCTCCTGACGAAGTTCGTCACGGTCGTTACAACGATGGAGATACTGGGCTTCAGCGTCCGCGAGCGGATAGCGACGGCCGTGACGGGACTGCGTGATCGGGGTCACGAGGCGGGGCGGTGGCTGCGTCACCGACTGGCGGCGCTCGACGACATGCAGGAACGTGGCGACCGTGAGGCCACTGGCGGGAGCGACACACAGGGACACGGCGACGACGGGCGATGAGACGGCGGCGGCTACGGAGTCGGTCCAAAGGGATAGGATGGGGCCAGTGGAGCGTGTGACATGTTCCGCGGCCCCTACGAGGTGGTACGAGACGTGTGAATAAAAACGCCACCCTATCGGAGTGAAAGTGAAACTGGTCGTCTCACCGCGTGAGAGTGGCCCACACACTCTTTGGTCAGCCCCCCGTAGACACGCGTATGAGCGCCGACGAGACGAGTGCCACCGACGAGATCGTCCGAGTGTGGCTGGTCGAACGGACCTACGGTGACGACGAACAGAACTTGATTATCCTCACCTACGCCACGCCGGACGGCCGCCGGGAGTTCCGCAAGGAGCGGGCGCTGACCTCGTACACGGGCGACCACCGCGAGACCCCGGTCTCGATACCGGTCGACCCGGATAACCTGAGCGGTGTCGACGACGCGGAGACGCGCGACCGGTACGCGACGGAGGTCGACCGGATGCGGGAGAAACACGCGCCGACCGACTCGCTGTAGGCTATCTGGCCAGCGGCAGCGAGTAGCTGTGTTCGCGCCGGCGGACGGCGTCGTAGGTCGCCTCGCACTCACAGCTCACCTGCTCGAAGACGCTCGGGTCCTGTCGCAGGTCGAAGTCCTTGATAGCGCGCTGGACGCGGTCGTCACACTCCCCGCAGTTGTGGGGCCCGCGGTCGCTACCGTGGCCGACGGGGTCCGAGACGACGATGACGTCCTCGTCGGCGGTGTCTTCCAGCACCTCGGCGACCGACCAGAGCCACGGCGGGCGGTAGCCGCCGTCGTGGTACAGCTCCTCGACCATCGTGTAGCGCTGGACGTTACAGGGGTTCATGGAGACGGTGTGACAGCCCTCGGCGGCCGCACAGCGGCGTACGGAGGATTTCATGTCCTCGACGGCTTCCGACTCAGTGAGGAAGGGCGGCTTCATCAGGAGATACGCCTTGATGCCGGCGCCGGCCTCCCGAGCGGCTGCGCAGGCCTCCTCGAAGTCAGCGAAGTCGAAGTACTTGTTCACGCAGTCGTGGCGCACTCTGTCAGTCGCGGTCTCCAGCCCGACCGCCACGTCGGTCTCCAGGCCGACGTCGACGAAGTCGCTGACGCGCTCGTCCTCGACGAAGTCGGGGAGCGATTCGACGACGATGCGCTCGCGGTCGCCGAAGGTCTCCGCGATCGCCCGTCGGGTCTCGGCGGGCACCTCGCGCTCGTCGAGGAAGCTCCCCGAGGTGTATATCTTGATGAGCCCCGAGGGCTCGTCCGCGTTGTCGGCTTCGTGGTCGAGACAGTGCTGTATCTGGGCCATCAGGTCCTCGTGGGCGACGCTCCCGCCCTCGACGGACTCGGCGACGTACCCACACATCGTACACCCGCCCGCGCGGGCCCACCGGCAGCCGCCGGTGTTCAGGATGATGGTCAGGCTCTGGTACACCCCGTCCGGCGTGTTGTCCTCGTCGAGCCAGACGCGGGTCGGTTCGCGGGGGTCGTAGGTCGAGTCGTTGCGCGAGCGGACCTCGCGCATTACGGCGTTGTGGGCGTCCATGCCCTTGCCCTGCTCGTAGACGTCGGGACTGGGCTTACTCATTACGCCGACGTTGCCGACGAGCGTGTATAGCTCCTGCGTTCACCTACGCCGGGCTGTCGAACGCGAGCAGGCGATCACCGATGCCGACGTAGCCGCTGTCGCCGAGGCTGACCGCGGTGTGGATGGAGTCGTCCGTCCAGTAGACGCCGAGTTGCTCGCCGCTGGTCGCGTCGACGGCATACAGAGTCATGAACCCTCTAGGGTCGGGGGCGTACGCCTCCAGAACGACCGTTCCGTCTGTCGCCGCGATCGGCCGGACGTAGCCGGCGGGCGAGTCGTATCGAAAGCGGCGGTCACCGCTCGGGAGCGCGTAGGCGTCGACCTGGCCGAGCGATGGCCTGCCTGACCGGGCGTACAGTGTCTCGCCGTTCGGCCCGACGAGCGTCTGTAAACTCCGGACGTCGACCTGCCACGCGACGGTGCCGTCCGTGTCGAGCGCCACCGTCTCGTGTCCTAAGCCGTAGAGCTGTCCGTCGCCGACGAGGAGGTTGTCGACGTCGTGGTCCCGGCTCCACCGCTCGGTTCTGTCGGCGTCGAACGCACGGAGGCGGTAGGAGTCGATGGTCTCCGTCCTGAGGACGACGGCGTCGCCGAACGTCACTATCTCCAGTGGGGCCGGCATCGAGACGGTCCACTGTCGGCCCCCCGCCGCATCGAGCCTGGTGACGCCGTCTGTGTTTCCCACGGCGACGCCGCCCGCGTGGGCAGTCGCGGCGTCGACGCCGGTGAAATCCCGTGTCCACCGAACGGACCCGGTCTCACTGTCGAGGCCGTAACACACCGTCCGCAACGGCTCTTCCGGGGCGGAATGGAGCGAGTCGTTCTCGAAGAACTCCTCGCCCGCCGCGACGACGGTCCCGTCTGTGACCCCGACCAGGGCCATCTTTCGCTCCCGCTGGACCGACCAGCTGTGGGACCCGGTCTCGGCGTCGAGCGCGTGCAGCGCGGTCCACTCGTAGTCCGCCCGGGCCCTCGTGACAGCGTAGACCGTCCCGTCGACGACCGTGACGTCCGACTGTTCGGAGGTGTTCTCCCGGGTGAGAAACGGTTCGGCCGCGACCCCGTCCAGCTCCCGCTGCCAGGCCAACCGCTCGTTTGCGGGGTCGATACGAGCAACCGTCGACCCCGACTCCGTGTCGTTGAAGAGCCCGTAGAGAACACCGTCGTGTCGCACCAGTGCTTCGAGCGCACCGATATCCGGCGCTAGCGACCAGCTCGGTCCCCAGGAGGCCGGCTCGTCGTCGGCCTCCCCGGCGTCGGTCTCAGTGGGGCCGGTCTCCGTCACGGTAGGGCGAGTGGTGGTCCGTGGTCGTGTTTCGGTCGAATCGTGCTGTCGTTCCGACGGAGTTTGTGTCCCGTCGTCGGTACAGCCGGCGAGGATGGACAGGGTCAGACTGCCAGCGGCGAGGACCTGTCGTCGTGAGGGCATATTTCCCGTCGATATGAAACGGGTAAATGCTTTTTGACTGTCTTTTTGTGAACCGCCCCAGCGCCCGCCAAGCGGTGGCGGCAACTGCGACCGCGTCACGACTCCCGTGACCCCACGCGAGGAACACGGTGGGCGCCCCGTGGCTCCCGGCGTGGACCCACGTGTCCAGTGCGACCCCGAGCACCGCCGGGTCGGCTGCGCTTCGACTGCGGACACGTGTCACCGTGAAGACATCCCCGAGAACAATTTTCAGGGAGTGTCCTGAATGGATACAGAAGGATGCTGGACGCGTACAAGTGCCAGAGCTGTGGGGAAGTGGTGGAGCGACCGCGGAACTGTCCCTCCTGTGGCGAAAACGCCATGCGACCGACCCGAGTGCCCGAGTCGGAGCTCTCTAGCGCGGACGACGCGACGGACGCGAACGGGGGCGAATCCACGGACGGCGGCGAAGCGCCGGCCGACGACCACACCGGGACGAGCGAGGGCACAGCGACCGACGGCCGGCCGGAGCGGCGCGGGCGGACGGATGCCGACAGCGGTGGACTGCGTTCGTGGCTGCGCTCACTGTTCTGAACGCCACACCGCTCGCGCCGAGGGGGCCGTGACCGCGGCCCACGCGAGGGCGCCCAGCACCGCGCCGACGGCGTTGGCCAGCACGTCGGCCACGCTCAGCGACCGGGACGGGACCAGCGTCTGCAGGAGTTCGATGCCGACGCCGTAGCCGACGGCGAGGGCGGCCAGCACCGCGGTCGCGGCCACCGTCCGGCTCCCGCGGCCCCACGACAGGAGGAAGGCGAGAACCCCGTAGCTCCCCGCGTGGACCCACTTGTCCAGCGCGATTCCGAGCGGTGCCGGGGTCGGCCCGCCCGTCTCCGGTGCGGGCAACAGCGAGACGACGAGCAACAGTGCGGCGAACCCTACCGCGGGGAGCTCTCGGAGTGCCGACCGGTCCATACTGGCGCTGGGTGACCGCTCCAGATAAATCGCGCGGTCGCTAGAACACGCCGTAGAGCCCCGCGAGCAGGCGAACGCTGACGGCGATGTCGACGAGCCCGACGACCCCGTACACCGCCGCGCTGTTTCGATAGCGGGTCGCGGCTGTCGAGAGTGTCCCGACGGCGACGTAGCTGTCCCCCGCGACGGTGAGGCCGTCGCTCGTCTCCCGGGCGGTGCCCGCGACGGCGACGTGGTCGTCGGGCGTGAGCACCGACTCCTCGTACCGACGCTGTCGGTCGCCGTGGGTCCGTTCCACGTCGGGGGCCGGCGAGTCGAACGACGGGGGCTCGTCGGCGTCCAGCGGGACAGCCCGCTCGGCCCACAGGTCGAGCGTCGCGCCGTCGGGGTCGACCCGCACGGGGCCGCTCCCGTCGTCGACGACGAAGACGCCGCCGCCGTCACTCCCGTCGACGGTCGCCCACTGCTCGCGCTGCCCCACGTCGCCGACCCCGTGCGGGTCGAGCACGTCGACGGACCACGACCAGCAGACGGCGTCGCGACCGGTGACCGGGGCCGCCCCGACCTCGCCGCCGGCTATCTCGCCAGTACAGGCCACCGCTCCGGGGGCGACGCTCCCGGTGGGAACGTCGTTGTCGGGGTGGAGGCGTCGCCAGGTTCGCGCGTTCGTCAGGGCGACGTTCAGCCCCAGGAGTCCCAGTACGTAGGGTATCAGCAGTCCGAGCGTCGGGTAGCCGACGGCTTCGACCGCGTCACCGGAGGCGAAGAGATTAACCGGGCCGAGAAAGCCAAAGGCCAGCACCGTTCCCAGCGAGACGACCGTCGCGGCGGTGATACCGCGCTGGGTGACCCCCCGCCGGCGGAGGGACCGACCCGCTGCTGTCTCCAGTTCGTAGTAGACGTAGACGGCCATGAACCCGATCGGAACGAGGCCGAGGGCGAGCAGGAACCAGGTCGGTATCGCGGCCATCGCCCACCGTTCGCGAACCTGAAATAAAAAGGTGGCCGCTACAGCTCCTCGGTGTGGCGCATCTGGACGGCGATGCCCCGCGTCGAGGAGTTCATCTCGGCGCCGTGCATCTCCGCGCGGCCGACGCCGAAGGCGGCGTCGCCCTGCACCACGACCTCGTCGCCGACGCGGATGTCGTCGCTGGCGTCGACGATGCCCGGCGCGAGCACGGAGCCGTGGGGGACGAACGGCTCGATTTCGACGGTCTTGGTCGGCACGCTGCTCTCGGCCCAGCGGCGAGCGCCGGCGATAGTCATCGAGAGGACGCCGTACTGCTGGGCCAGCGCGGCCAGTTGCTCGCCGTCCTCGTCGTCCACCCGGAGCTGTGGGTAGCGACCCTGCGTCCCGATGTCGGGGAACAGCTCGTCGCCCGCGCCCGCGCCGAACTGGTAGTCGGCGACGGCGGCGATAGTGCGGTGTTCGCGGGTGGACTTCTGGTAGGTGTCCCAGCCTTCGAGCGCGGCGGCGAGGTTCCCGAGCGAGTCGGCCGTCGTCGGGTGGTCGGTGACGGTGTACGTAAACTCCCGGCCCAGCGAGTCGGCGACGCGCTCACAGATCTCGCGGTACCCCTCTCCGGGGACGTGGGCGATGATTTCGGGGTAGTCGGCGTCTTCGAGATAGCGCTCCAGCACGCGGGAGACGAACTCGATTTCGGTGGCCGACCACTCCCCCGTCACCACGGAGTCGTAGTGCTGGGCGGGGTAGGTGAGTTCGAGTTCCTGCGGGACGACGCCGATGGGCGAGGTCATCGAGACGATGTGGGCCCGCCACTGGATGGCGTCGTGGTACTGCTTGTGGCTCTGGGAGTCGCTGTACGGTTTCCGGGCCGAGCAGGGGACCAACACGAGCGGCCGGTCGTCGAAGCGGGGGATGTACCGTTCGGTCACCCGCTGGGCGAAGCGCTGAATCTCGACCCGTCGGAGCGCGTCCTCCGTCGTGGCGGCGAGTTCGGCCCGGCGGATGAGCGGGGTGCGCTGCTCGACGTAGCCGTATCGCTGGTCGAGCGTCCGGACGGTCGCGGTGAGCCAGTTGTCCTGTCGGGCCTGCCCCTCGACGTAGTCCCGCAGTCGGCCGTCCCGGACGCGGCGTCGGACCCGGGCGAGTTCGGCCGCGAGCGCGTGGACGTTGTGTTCGACACAGTCGGTCCGGTCGAAGGAGTCGCGGGGCTGCTGGCAGGCCGGGCACGCACAGGGGAGTTCCTCGAGGTCTTCGAGGAAGTAAGCCTCGTCGGTCGTCAGATACCGCCCCTCGGTGCCTCGAATCACCGCTCTGTGCGGGTCGACGAGGTCGACGCCGGCGTACACCAGCGTGGCGACGTTTCTCGGGGTCGCGACGCCGGGCAGATACAGCGCGGTATCGGCGGGAACGGCGTCTTTCACGGTCGTCAGCGCGTCGACGAACACCGACCCGTGACCGGTGTAGCCCGGTCCGCCGGCCAGCACGGACACGTCGGCGGCGTGGTGCCCGGCTGTCTTCGGGGAGACCACAGCGCCACTCGGGAACTCGACGTCGGGGTAGTCGTCGGCGAAGGCCTCGGCCACCTCGTCGGGCGTGCCGGCGGGCAGACCTCGGTGGGGGAGGATGGTCACCGCCGAGTCGTCGCCCTCGGGCGCGTCGGGCTCGGTGGCCCAGCGGCCCCCCGAATCGTCGATGACGGTATGGACCGTCCCGGGCGTGTCGGCGTCCACGTCGTCGACCAGCGCCGGCGTCGGCACGGAGTCGGCGAGGCGAAGCTCGCCGATGCGTGCGGCCCCGTCGCGCTCGTGGACCTCGAAGTAGTCGGTCATGGCCCCACGTCGGCCACGGGCGACCAACTATCTTGCCTTTGGCGGGCCCGGCCGGTCAGCCCCGCCGTTACTCTTCGGGAGTATCCCGTCGCGCCACTCGCTCGGCGTCCCGGCGGTCCATCCGCTCGCGCTGGTCGCGTTCGGCTCGCACGAGCGCGTACAGGAGCAGCGGCGCGCCGAGCGCGACCAGCGAGAGCATAACTAGCCACAGCGCAGTGACCGCCGCCATCAGCCGAGGAAGACGTCGACGATGTCACTGCTCCCGGCGGTCCGGTCTCGGTAGAGCTCCGAGTAGCCACAGGCGACACAGCTCACGACTTTGAAACTGTTCGTCTGGATATCGAACATCTTCGAGAGGCCGCCGCCTGTCGTCGAGATTTCGCCGACGTCCGTCTCGGTGTGTCCGCACTTCGGGCAACCGCGGGAACCGCTGGAATCGGGGACCATGCGTTGTCAGTCCGTTCGCTCACTGTTAAATCTGGCCGTGGCGTGAGAGGGAGTCACAGGCAGCGCCGGCCGGACGGCAGTGACAGCACATCAGGGCGCTTTTCGCGGTCAAACCACGAACGGCAGGTATGGTCGGATCACGAACCCTGACGGCGGTCGTCGGTCTCCTCGTGAGCCTGCTCCTCACGGCCGCGCTGTGGTGGTACTTCGACACGCTGCTGGTCTTCCTGTTCCTGCCTTTCGTCCCCTTCCTCTTTCGCGGCTTGGGCGGCGACGACGGGCCGACCATCGTTCAGGAGTGTCCCCACTGTGGCTTCCAGGCGACCTCCGACGCCTACGACTACTGTCCACGCGACGGGAGTCGGCTGGAATCGACGGACAGGTAGCGACCGCGGGTTCGCGGAGTGTTCGCAGCAGAGAAGGTTTCCGTCGCTCGCCCGTAGTCGGCCCATGGAACTGGTAGTGTTCGGCGGCAACGGCTTCATCGGCCGACGAGTCTGCCGGCGCGCGGTCGAAGCGGGTCACGAGGTCCGGAGCGTCGCCCGCAGCGGGCCGCCAGACCCGGACCAGCGCGGCCCGTGGGCCGACGAGGTCACCTGGCACGCCGCCGACGTGTTCGCCCCACAGGAGTGGCGCCACGTCCTCGGCGGCGCGGACGCGGTCGTCCACAGTATCGGCATCATCGAGGAGGCACCGAAGCAGGGCGTTACCTTCGAGCGGGTCAACGGCGACTCGGCGATCATCACCGCGCTGGAGAGCGAACGCGCCGGCGTCGACCGGTTCGTCTTCGTCTCCTCGGCGACGACCCCGCCGACGGTTCGGGAGGCCTATCTCACCGCCAAGCGGCGGGCCGAGACAGCCATCGGCGACCTCGATATGGCGACCACAGTGTTGCGCCCCGGCGCGGTGTACGGGCCGGACCAGCCCCACTTCCCGTCGGTCCTGAATCGACTGCTGACGGTACTGGGGTCGCTCGAACCGGTCGCCGAGCGCCTGGGCGCGGGCCGGCCCCTCGACGTCGAGACCGTGGGGAGCGCCGTCTACGAGACGGCAGTGAGCGTGGAGGCGGGGGAGCCGCCGCTAGATGCCCAGCGAATCGCGGCGCGGGCCGACTGAGTCGCACTCCCGAGAGACGCCGTCGGCACCTCTCGACGTTCGAGAACGCGGCGCGTTCTCACTCCCGGGCGTGCAGGTCCCGCAGCCGGACTCCCTCGGGCACCCGGGAGAGCGCCGTCCCGGGCCAGTCGTCGTGGACCAGCGTGAACGACGTGTCGGGATGGAGCGCGACCAGTCGAGCGACGCCGTCTGCGGCGGCCTCGCAGGCGGCGCGGTCGGTCCGCGCCGGCACCTCGGCGGTCAGTGGATACGTCTCGGCGAGTTCGCGGGGGTACGGGCCAAACGGCGGGAGGACGCCCCACGTCTCGTCGTAGCGGTCGTTCGAGCCGCCCTCGGTGAGCAGCACTTCGTCGGCGTCGAGGTCGAAGCGGTCCAGTCGCTCCTGGTGGCGCAGCACCTCCGGCCGCCGGGCGCTCTCGGTCGATGTGTAGAAGAAGGCGTCCTTGGAGACCGGGTCCGTGCGTTCCAGCTGTGTGGCGTGGTCCAGCAGCGTGCGGTAGCCGTCCAGCATCGTCGGGTGGCCCCGCGCCCGCGAGTCGACCAGTTCCAGCAGGTTCCCCGAGCGGATGGCCTGGCGGACCGTGCGGATTTCGCCGTACGTGACGTGGAGGTTGTGCCGGGCCAGCAGGTCCTGTCGGCGGTCGTCGTCCAGCTCGCGGAGCGCCTCGGGCGTGTGGTCCGTACAGACGGGGCAGTGACAGGGGAAGTAGTCGAGGTCGTCGAGCAGTTCGGTGCCCCGGACGGTGAGGTAGCGGTCGTCGCGGGCGTACAGGGCGTAGGCCGCCGAGTCGAAGAGGTCACAGCCCAGCGCGGCGGCCATCGCGAACATCATCGGGTGGCCGGCGCCGAACAGGTGGACCGGGCCGACCTCGCCCAGGCCGCGCTTGCAGGCCGCGACGACGTCGGCGAGGTCGGCATAGCGATACTCGTTCATCAGCGGCACGACGGCCCCGAGGGGGAACACGTCCAGCCCCGTCGATTTCGCGTCGCGGGCGGCCCGTTCGCGCAGGTCAGGATAGGTCGACCCCTGCACGGGCGCGGAGACGAGCATCTCGCCGGTGTCGGCGGCCGCGGCCCGCTCCAGCCGGTCCTGCGTGGTTGCGAGTTCGGTCTCGGCCCGCTCGCGCTCTACGTCCGGCGGCGTCGGGATGTCCACCGGCGTCCCGATGTCGCTCCCGATGTCGTACTGGAACTGGAGTATCTCCTCGGTGGTCACGTCGATGTCGCCGTACTCGGCGAGCTGAAACGAGCCCGAGTCGGTCATGATGGCCCCGGAGAAGTCGAGCAGGTCGTGGAGCCCCCGGTCCAGCGCCGGCTCGCGGAGGTCTTCCGAGCCGTGCAGGATGTAGCTGTTCGTGATGAGGATCTCGGCGCCGAACTCGGATTCGAGCGCCGCCGGGTCGACCGTCTGGACGTGGGGGTTCACCACGGGGAGAATCGTCGGCGTCTGGACGGTGACGCCGGCGCGTGGCACTTCCAGCTCGCCAAGGCGGCCCGCGGCGTCGTACTGGCGGACCTCGAAGTTCGTCATGAGCGTCGTGGGCGGGGGCGGCGCCTAAGAGTTGTGTTCCCGCGTGACCTCGGTCGGGTCGGTCCGGTCGACGATACCGTCGAAGTCGTCGTCGAAGCTGAGCACGGTGTCGATGTCGTGGGCTCGGGCGAACGCCACCGTGGTCGCGTCGGTGAAACTCAGCCGCTGGTCGTCGTACTGTTCGAAGAGGTCGACGGATGACTCGAAAACGGGCTCCGAGACGTGACGAAGCCGAACGAGCTCGGGGAACTCCCCTGCGCCACGGAGCCGTCGGCCGACTCGCGCGGCCTCGGCGTGGTCGTCGGTTCGTGTCAGTGTGAGCGTAACCGTCTCGTCGTAGATGTACTCAGTCGTATATGGCTGCCCATAGATGCCGCGGAGCACCGCATCGAGCGCTGCCGTCGCGGTATCGTGGCGGCTGGAGCCCCGGTCGGCTTGGGCGTAGAAGACGCCTGTATCGACGACGACACTCATCCGTACAGGATGTCGTCGATATCGTCCTCGTCCGTGTCAGTTCCGGAGTCAAAGCTCCCTGTCAGGAAGGCAGCGACGTCGTCGTCGGATGCGGGGGCGGTAGTGTCCCTGAACGACTCGACGACGTCCTTCCGCGAGTCGTACGCGTCGTCGATGAGTCGCGAGAGCAGCTCCTGCTGTGTCACCTTCTTGCCGGCGTCCAGCCGTATCTGGGCCTGGAGCTCTTCGAGGCGGGCTTTCGCCTCGTCGTCGACTTTCACGGCGGTCGTCATAGTTACTCAGTAACGTCCTTTACTGGATAAACGTTCGGCCGGTCCGTGTCCAGCGGAGCCCGGGCGGGGAAACCGGGCACAGCCGGCGGTTCACTCGCCGTCGACCGTCGGCCGCCGACTGCGGTCTCCGATAGCCGCTACCGGTGGCATGGAACGCTTGTGTGCGGTCTCCCGGCACATCGAGACGAGCCGCTGGGCGGTCGACGTGCCGACGTCCAGCGCCTCGGCGACGGCCCCGACCGGCTCTCCTCGTTCGACGACCCGGTACAGCAGCGAGTCGATGACGTCGTAGGTCGCCCCGAGGTCGTCGGCGTCGGTCTGGCCCGGGTAACGGCCGGTGGTGGGGACTTTCTCGACGATGGGGTCGGGCAGGCCGAGGTGTTCGGCCAGCGCCCTGACCTCCGTCTTGTAGAGCCCGCCCAGCGGGAACAGGTCGGCGGCGCCGTCGCCGTACTTCGTCACGTAGCCAAGCAGCAGTTCCGAGCGGTTCGCCGTCCCGACGACGAGTCGGTTCCGACGGTTGGCGGCGTAGTACGCACAGCACATCCGGAGCCGGGAGATGGTGTTGTGCTGGGCGCGGTCCGGCGTCGGCGTCGGGCCGCGTGGCTCCTCGCCCGCCAGGTCCGGGGCGAGCTGTTGTTCGAACCCCCGGAGCAGCGGCTGGAGGTGGACCCGCTGGAACTCGATGCCGAGGTGGTCGGCGACGACGCCGGCCTCCATGGTCGCCGAGGCGTCGGTCTTGTGACAGGGGAGCCCCAGGCCGAGGACGCGGTCGGGACCCAGCGCCTGAACGGCGAGCGTCGCCGTCACCGTCGAGTCGAGGCCGCCGCTCATCGCGACGACGACGCCGTCCGAACCGGCCGTCTCGACGCGTTCTCGCAGGAACGCGACGACGGTCGACTCGACCGCCGCGGAACGAACTGGAAGGCTTGCGTGTCGCTGGGATTCGTCGTTCATAGTTGTACGTTCGTTTTGTTACTACGCTTAGGTGAATCGATTGGCCACATATACGACTGGTCCTTAAACACTTGATATTCTCGGGGACACTGCTAGTCCGGTCGGCGCTGATAGGAACCGATTTGGGACAGGCGACAAACTGGAAACACAATGGCTGGGAGCCTGCTGCTGGACGTGGGTATCATCCTCGCTGGCACCGTCGCCATCTGGAAAGGGAGCGACTGGCTGGAGACGGCGAGCGAACGGCTGGCGGCCTACTACGGGCTGCCGGAGGTGGTCCAGGGGGCCATCATCGTCGCCGTCGGCTCCTCCTTCCCGGAGCTTGCGACCGTCGTCGTCGCGGCCGTCGGCGGCTCGATGCCCCTGGGTGTCGGCGCCATCGTCGGTTCGGCTATCTTCAACATCCTCGTGATTCCGGCCGTCGCGGGCATCACGACCGACGAAGATATCGACGCCAACCGCACGCTCGTCTACAAGGAGGCCCAGTTCTACATGCTGGCGGTGTCGGTGTTGCTCATCACGTTCGCGCTGGCGGTCATCTACTACCCCGGGGAGGCCTCGCTGTCGGGCACCGTCACCCGACCGCTCGCGGCGATTCCGCTGGCGCTCTACGGGCTGTACGTCTTCATCCAGTACCAGGACACGGCCGACCACGAGACGGACCCCGACGCGGCCGACGGTGTCGCGGTCCGGCGACAGTGGCTGTTCCTGCTCGCGGGACTCGCCGTCATCCTCGTGGCCGTCGAGCAACTCGTCCACTCGGTCAAGGACATCGGTCTGGCGTTCGGTGTCGACGAGTTCCTGCTCGGTGTGACCATCCTCGCGGCGGCGACGAGCCTCCCCGATACGCTGGTCAGCGTGCGCGCCGCCCGCGACGGCCGCGGGGTCACGTCGCTGGCCAACGTGCTCGGCTCGAACACGTTCGACCTGCTGGTGGCGATTCCGGCCGGCGTCCTCATCGTCGGCGTCTGGACCGTCGACTTCGCCATGGCGGTCCCGATGTTCGGCGTCCTCACCGGCGCGACCGTGATGCTCTTTACCGCGCTCCGGACGGACCTCGCGCTCACGACGCCCGAGTCCTACGCGCTGCTGGGCGCGTATCTGCTCTTCGTCGGCTGGGTCGTCGCCGAGACGGCCCGCGTTATCACCGGGATTCTGCCGGCCTGACCCCGTCGAGACGGTTTTTCCGCGTGGGACGGAGTTCACGTTCGCGTCAATCTGGCCGGCCGCGACTGGGGGCGGACCCACACGTTTTTTGCTGTCCTGTCCCTCCTTCCGGCAATGTCGGACGCGACGCCACCGGCCGGCGGGTTCGAGTTCGCCCAGCGGCCGGTGACCGACCAGTCCTTCGAGAACGCCCTCGCGAAGGCCCGGGCTGGCGAGCGTCTGTCGGTCGCCGACGGCGTCGAACTCATCACTACCGGCACCGACACGGCTGGCATCGACAGCCGCCGCAAGGAACTGGTACTGGAGGCCGCTGACCGTCGCCGTGCCGAGGTGGTCGGCGAGGAGGTCACCTTCGTCGCGAACCTCAACAACAACGTGACGACGGCCTGTAACACGGGCTGTCTGTTCTGTAACTTCAAGGACCGCTCCGAGCAGTTCCGCAGCGACTACCAGGCCGAGCACGGCGGCTTTACCAAGACGCCGAGCGAGTCGCGCGACATCGTCTCGGACGCGCTGGACCGCGGTATCTACGAGGTGTGTTCGGTGTCGGGACTCCACCCCGCACTGGCGCTGGACGAGGAGCATATCGAGATACTCGAAGCCAGCGGGCGGGGCGACCTGAACTACCGGGCGGCCGGCGAGTACGACACCGACCCCGGCACCTACTGCGAGCAGATCCGCGCGATGAACGTCGGCGGCGTCCACGTCCACTCGATGACGCCGGAGGAGGCCTACCACGCCCGGCGGGGCACCGACTGGTCCTACGAGGAGGTGTTCGGGCGGCTCAAAGAAGCCGGGCTCGACAGCGTTCCCGGTACGGCCGCCGAGATCCTCGTCGACGAGGTGCGCGAGGTCATCTGTCCCGGCAAGATAGGGAGCGCCGAGTGGCTCGAAGCGATGGAGGCCGCCGCCGCCGTGGGCCTCGGGACGACGGCGACCATCATGTACGGGCACGTCGAGAACGCGAGACACCGCGTCGAACACCTCCGCAAGGTCCGCGACCTCCAGGACCGCACCGACGCTATCACCGAGTTCGTCCCCCTCTCGTTCGTCCACGAGGAGACGCCGCTGTACGACCGCGGCATGGTCGCGGGCGGCGCAAGCCCCGCGGAGGACGAACTGATGATCGCGGTCTCCCGACTGTTCCTCGACAACGTCGAGCACATCCAGTCCTCGTGGGTGAAATACGGGGATTCGGGCGGACTGAAGATGCTCACCTGCGGGGCCGACGACTTCATGGGGACCATCCTCTCGGAGGAGATAACCAAACGCGCCGGCGGGGGGTACGGCGAGTTCCGGTCGGTGGCGGAGTACGCGGACATGATAACCGCTATCGGCCGGACGCCGGTCGAGCGCTCGACGGACTACGAGCGGCGTCGCGTCGTCGACCCGGACGCCGACGTTCTCGGGCCGACGCTCGGGCCGCGGGCCGACGGAACGCCGCTGCTCTGAGGCGACTGTTACACGGCACAAAATCGCCCGGGAGGGCTGTCAGAGGCACGCCCGGGCACGTCGATTGATACGGAGTGAGACGTATTATAGATATCACCTAGATACCTAGGCACCCCTTGGTCGCCGTCCCGTTCTCGCTCCGACAGTGGGCAAGCGCCCGACATATCTAGGCCGACGGTGGCCGACCCATCGTCGCTCTCTCGCGTCATCGACGCCGCACAGACAGTCCGTCACGAGGGCTCTACCGACCGCGAGCTGTACCGAGAGAGAGGTCGGCGCGCCCAGTCGCTCTGTGCCGGCCGCGACCGCGGGACTCCGGCTGGACTCAGCCGCGCCGTCGGACCGTCATCTCCACGTCCGTCTTCGGTTTCAGCGTCACTGCCGCCGCCAGTTCCAGTTCGTCGTACTCCCGCTCGAAGCGCCACTGGTCCAGCAGCGTCGCAAGCACCAGCTGTGCCTCGGTCATCGCGAACTGCCGGCCGATACAGCGCCGCGGGCCGCCGCCGAACGGGAAGTACGCGAACTCCGGCCGGTCCGATTCGCCGTCGAGCCACCGCGACGGTCGGAACTGTTCGGGAGCGTCCCAGAACCGGTCGTCGCGGTGGAGCACCCAGACCGGGAGGAGCAGTAACGACCCCTCGGGGACGCTGAAATCGCCGAACACGACGGGCTCGCTGGGCTCGCGACGGATCTCGTACGCGGGCGGATACAGCCGCATCGCCTCCTTCACGACGGCCTCAGTGTACTCGAAGGCGAACACGTCCTCGATAGTCGGCCGGCCGTCCACCACAGTCCGCAGCTCCTCGTGGAGGCGTCGCTCCGCCTCGGGGGTACGGGAGAGCAGGTCGAGCGTGTAGGTCAGTGTCAGCGCCGTCGTCTCGTGGCCGGCGATAAGGAAGGTCAGCATCTCGTCGCGGACCTGCTCGTCGGCCATCGCGGTGTCGCTGTCGAGGAGCATCGAGAGCAGGTCGGTGCGGTCCTCGTCGGTCCGTCGACGGTCTTCGAGGATGGCAGTAACGGTCTCGCGCAGCTCGCCCCGGGCCCGCTCGGCGCGGCGCAACATCGGCACCGGGAGCCAGTCGGGGGCAAACAGCGTAACGGGCTGGTTGTTCGGTTGCAGCGGCGTCTGAATCGCGTCGACGGTGTCGTACAGCCCCCGTTCCTCGAAGTCGATGTCCGCACCGAACATGCAGTCGAGCAGGATTTCGAGCGTGGTCCGGGTCAGCTCGGCGTGGACGTCGACGGTCTCCCCGGCGTCCAGCCTGTCGGCGGTCGCCGCGGTCCGTTCGACCATCACGTCGGCGTACCGCTTGATGTGGTCCATGTAGAAGGCCGGCTGGATGGCCGCGCGTTGTCGGTCCCACAGCGCGCCGTCGCTGGTGAGCAGCCCGGAGCCGACGATCTCGCTGAGCTGCTCCGTGCTCGCCTCGTGTTTCGGGAAGGTGTCGGTGTCCGTGAGCACGCGCTCGATGTCCGCCGGCTCCGTGAGCAGGTACCGCTCCTGGCCGAGCGCCTCGTAGCTGGCGACCCGGCCGTAGTCGGCGAGCCGTTCGTGAAAGCCCAGCGGGTCACGGGCCCACTGGAGCGTGTTACCGAGGAGGGGCACGCCCGTCGGCCCCGGGACGGCGTCTGTCGTTTCTGGCATCGTGTGGGAGCGTTGGGGGCACGGAGGAGTGGCGTTGCTGCCTCGTATTCGCGGGGTATTGAAGTGGGGGTCGGGAGCGCCCCGCCGACGGGCGCCGGGTGGGGGCCGACGCCGGAATCGAGCGGGGCTGACAGACATCCGAGGCCGCGGTCGGCGGTGTCGTGTGGATGGGGGCCGTCCGACACCCGACGCGCCCACTCGTACCGTGGCTCCGCTTTCTCGATACCTTACTGCCGTGTGTACGCGGTACTTTTATCCCCTACGGGGGTTTGCTGGCGGGTATGCGGTACGTGACCGTCCGAATCTCTCCGCCCGCCGACTCGTCTCTCCACCCGCTCATGGCGGAGCTCGCGGCGGCCCCGGACATCACGCGCGAGGCCATCCACCGCGTCGATTTGCTCGCCGACGGGACCATCGTGATGGTCGGGGAGTCGCGGGGGAACCAGCGGCGCTTCGAGCGGATTATGGCCGACAGCGAGTACGTCTACGAGTACACCACCACGGGCGCCGACGGGCAGTGGTACTCCTACTCCAACCTCGAACCGACCGAGCCGAGCGAGCGGATGCTCGCCGCCCAGCAGCAGTCGACGGGGGTCGTCGAGATGCCCATCGTCCCCAACGCCGACGGGTCGATCGAGTACACGCTCGTCGGCGACGAGGCGAGCCTCGCCGAGTCGATGCCGCCGGAGGCGGACGGCTACACGGTCGAACTGCTGGAGACCGGGGACCGGGAGCCGCGGGCCGAGGACCTCTTTGCCCCGCTCACCGCACGCCAACAGACCGTCCTGGAGACCGCTATCGAACACGGCTACTACGCGAACCCGCGCGAGGCGACCCACGAGGACATCGCCGCCGCGCTCGGCTGTTCGCCCAGTACGGTCGGTGAACACCTCCGAAAAATCGAGGCCCGCGTCTTCTCCCAGTTCACTCGGTGACGGGGTCGACCGCCGGCGTTTAGTGACTGCCAGTTGAACTGTCCGGCGATGTCGGACACCGCCCTCCCCGACTGGTGCTGCCACTGGTCGCTCGTGGCGCTGGTCCCGCTCCTGCTGGCGCCGCCGGTGGTTCGCTTCCTCGGTTTCGCAGCCGCCGACATCGCCGTTCTCGTCGTGCTGTTCGAGGCGATACTCGCCCTCTCCGTCGTCGTCGAGGACGAACGCACCGTGCGTACCGGTATCGGCGTGCTCGCCCTCTTCGCCGCGGGTGCACTCAGCGTGACGCCCGGCGACGAGTTCCTGCTGACGGTCCTCTCGCTGGGGGTGTTCTCGCTCTGTCGCGTCGCCGCGTCGGGCCAGTCTTGGCTGGACTCCGGCGTCGGGAACCACGGCTTCCGCGCACACCCAGAGACAGACACCTCGTCGACCCCGGCCGCCGAGGCCGTCCGGACGGCGCTCGCTGAACGCCCGCGGACGCGCCGCGAACTGTGGGACGCGGTCGACGTGGACGCCGACGCCGTCGACGAGGCGCTGGAAACGCTACAGGACGGCGGAATCGTCACCAAGGCCGGAAGCGAGTACCGGCTAGTCGAGTCGGTGTGACAGGAGTCGTCAGTCCGCGGCCAGCACCGTGCGGAACCGCTCCCCTGCGGCGTCGCCGGCCTCGATGGCTGCCGCGATGCGGTGCGAGAGCCACCCGTCCGACGCCGGTGGCGGCGCCGGGTCGACGCCGGCCGCCCGCAGCCCGTCCGGGAGATACCGCTCGTAGACGGGCAGGCGCTCGCTGAGGGGGACGCCGGCGGCGTCGGCGACGGCCTCCAGTTCTCTGAGCGCCGGCCAGGCGTAGTCGGGGTTGATGTGGTCGTCGGTCACCGGCGACACACCGCCGAGGTCGTCGATGCCGCAGTCGACCAGCTCCCGCGCCGGCGCGAGGTTGGGCGGCACCTGCACCGACACGTCTTCGGGGAGGCCGGCCCGCGCCATCGCTGTCGCCCGCCGCATCGTCGCCAGGTCCGGCGAGCCGCCCCGCCAGCGCTCGTTCTCGACGACCGGCTGGACGATGACCTCCTGAACGTGTCCGTACCGTTCGTGCATCGCGGCGATAGCCCGGATGCTCTCGGCCCGGTCGCGCCAGCCCTCGCCGATTCCCACGAGGATACCCGTCGTGAACGGCACGCCGAGTTCGCCGGCCGTGCGGATGGTCGCGAGGCGCTGGCCGGGGTTCTTCGCCCGCGGGCCACCGTGGGCCCGTACCTCGGCTGTCGTCTCGAGCATCACGCCCATCGAGGCGTTCAGGTCCGCGACGGTCGCCATCTGCTCGCGGGTCTGGTCGCCCGGGTTGGCGTGAGGGAGCAGCCCCTCCGAGAGCGCGATGTCACAGGCCTCGCGGAGGTACTCGTGGATGCTCTCGTGGCCCAGTTGCGCCAGCTGGTCGTACAGCTCGGTGTAGCGGTCGTCGGGGTCGTCGCCGAAGGTAAAGAGCGCCTCCGTACAGCCCGCCGCGGCGCCCTCGCGACAGGTCTCGCGGATCTCGTCGGGCGACAGCAGCGTCGCCTCGCCCGGCGGGTCGTAGTACGTACAGTAGGTACAGGTGTAGCGGCAGGCGGTGGTGAGGGGGACGAAGACGTTCCGGCAGTAGCTCAGTTCCGGCGCCGCCTCGACGTCTTCGGGCATCACGGACAGCAGACGCTCGACCTCGCCGTCGTCTATCGCGATGTCGATACCGTACTCCTCGGCGCCGGGAATCACGTCACAGGGTCGGTGCCGGACGGACAAAAGCGTCTAGCAATAGGTGTCGGTGAGACAGTCGCTATCGAGGTCAGCAGAGCCAGAAAGCGCCGCTTTCAGTCTACCCGTATCCGGTCGGTCAGCCGGCACGGGCGGGGCTGTCTGGCCGTCGCCAATCGCGATTGCCGCGCCGACTCCCACTGCTGTTACCAGCCCCGAAGCGTTCAAACGTCCGAGTACGATACACGCTAGCATGAGCGTCTCAGGTCTGTGTGAAATCTGCCAGCGGCCCGACGTCGAACACGGCTGTGACCGCTGCGGGCAGCTCGTCTGTGACCGCCACTGGGACCGCCAGCTGGGCGTCTGCATCGAGTGCAGCGGGCAGGTCGGCGGCCGCGGGGGACAGGATTCGACCGAGAATCTCCCGGACGGCGTCGACACCTACCGGTACTGATTGAGCTGCGCTTTCAGCTGTTTCGCCGACCGGCCGGCGGCCTCGAAGAACTTCTCGGGCGCGCCGCGGTCCGCCGCTTCTTCGCCCGCGAAGATGATTCCCCGCGAGGAGTTGACGAGCCCGACGCCGTCCGCGAGGCCGTGTTCGACCGCGGCCTCGGCGTCACCGCCCTGTGCGCCGACACCGGGGACGAGGAAGGGGATGTCGGGGACGAGTTCGCGGATGGCTTCGAGTTCGTCGGGGTTCGTCGCGCCGACCACGAGGCCGACGTTGCCGTCGTCGTTCCAGAGGTCCGCGAGGTGGACGACACGCTCGTACAGTTTCTCGCCGGAGGCCAGTTCGAGGTCCTGCAGGTCCGCGCCGCCGGGGTTCGAGGTGCGCCCGAGGACGAACACGCCCTTCTCCGTCCGCTGGAGAAACGGTTCGAGCGAGTCCCGTCCCAGGAAGGGGTTGACGGTGATGGCGTCGGCGGCGGGCCCGTGGTCGTCGTCGAGAACAGTCGCGTACTGTCGGGCGGTGTTGCCGATGTCGCCCCGCTTTGCGTCCAGCAGGACGGGGACGTCTTTCCCGTGTGCGTACGCGATGGTCTCGCGCAGCGCTCGCCAGCCGTCGGCGTCCTCGTAGAACGCGGCGTTTGGCTTGTAGCAGGCGGCGTGTTCGTGGGTCGCGTCTATAATCCGGCGGTTGAACTGCCAGCGAGGCAGGTCCGCATCGGCCACGGCGTCGGGAAGCCGCGCGGGGTCCGGGTCGAGTCCTACCGAGACGACGCTGTCGGCGGCCGCGATGCGGTCCGCCAGCCGGTCGAAAAAGTGCATAGGTACCGCCCCGGTGGGGACGGATACAAGCGTTTCCCTCTCATCCGGCCCAGTAGAATATCAGCGCTGATAATTCGGGCCATCAGTATTTTATACTGGCTGGTGAACCCCTCGACATGGATCGTTCCCTCGACGTTGCAAACGTCGCGGAGACACTCCCCGGTCTGAGCGACGCGCTCGAAGACGAGCGTCTCAGACCCGTCGGAGTCGTCGTCGGTTTCGCAATCCTCACTGTCGGTGCACTGCTGTCTATCGCGCCGACGACCGGTCAGCTGGCGTTCTGGTCCAACGCGGTCGCCGCTACGCTGGTGTTCGTGAGCGTCCCGCTGTTCTGTATCGGCCTCGCGGCCCCGGACCCGCCCGAAGGCTCCCGATTCCACTTCGGCGTGAACCTGACGCGAAAGCAGCGCCAGGCGGTCGCCGCCGGCTCGCTCTGTATCACGCTCTCGCCGGTCGTCATGGTGGTCGGCTCGCCGCTCGGTGTCTCGGTCGTGGTGCTCGCGACGGCCGCGACGCTCGCCTTCGTCGGCGCGTCGCTGGTGCTGACCGGCTTCGTCGCGTGGACGAGCGACGCCCTCGCCGGACCGAACTCGACGTGAGCTAGGTCAGTTTCTCCGCGACGACGTCGACGAGTGTCTTCACGGCGGCCCCGCTGTGAGCGACAGCGACGGTGCCGTCGTTCTCGACGGTCACGTCGTCCCGCTGTGGGTCGAGCGCCGTCTGTCCGTCCAGCTCCAGACGTGCCGTCGTCACCGTTACGAAGACGGTGCCGACGGGCTCGCCCTCGGCTTCGATTCGGTAGGCGAACGCGCCGTCGTCCGTCGGTTCGACGTCGGGGTCGGCGTCGACCACCGATACGGCGCCGAGCGGGCCCCGCTCCAGCCCCGTCAGTTCGGAGGCCAGCAACTGTCCGATGCGCTTGCCGTCGGTGATGCGGTCTTCGACCATCAGAGTTCCTCCCGTACCTCGGCGGCGATACTCCCGACCGCGACTCCTTCGCTGCGGGCGTAGACCACGGCCGCCGCGTCGAGGGTCAGGCCGAGTTCGGACTGCAGGGCGTTGATGCCCGCGACCGCGGTCTGTTTCTCGACGCCCGCCTCGATGACCGTGTCCAGGACCTGCTCGAACGTCGAGCGCGACTGGAGTATCTCCTCGCCCGGCTGGAACCCGTCGGGAATCTCGGTCGTCGCCGCGTCGAACCCCACGACCAGCGCCTCCTCGTCCCGGTCGAGCAGCCCCTCGCTGGTGGCCACGTCGACGAGCGTCTTGGCCTGGTCCGGCGAGAACCAGTTGCGGTCGAGCGACAGCGCCACGACGAACTCGCTCTCGGCCATCCGGTCGGTCCCCCGCTGGCGAAACGGCGCGGCCACGGCCGTCTTCAGACTCATCTAGTGAATGGGCCGGTCGGTTCGGGTGTAACGGTTGCGATTGCTGGCAGCGACTGGGTGTGCCGGTCGGTCGAACAGCGCTGTGGGGCTTTCCGGCTGTCAGCGCCGGTCTCCGTGTCGATTGTTACTGCGTCGCAAGCGGACGTCTCGGGCCGGACGGTTCCCACAACTAGCATCGAACGCTTCAAGTAGCCGCTCGGCCACGTACCCGATATGAAAGACCAGGGACGCTCCCCACGCAAGCGGACAGGCGGTCGACGACGCCCGAACCACAAGAAGAAGAAACACGAGCTGGGTCGCCAGCCGACCGAGACCCAGGTCGGCGACCAGAAGCTGAAGGTCGTCACCTCCCGTGGCAACACCAGCAAGGTCCGTGCGGTCACCACGGACGTCGCGAGCGTCGCCGACGGCGCCGAGACCGTCGAGGCGACCATCGAGCAGGTCGCAGAGAACCCCTCGAACCCGAACTACGCCCGCCGAAACATCATCACGAAGGGCGCCATCGTCGAGACGAGCGAGGGCCAGGCCCGCGTCACCTCCCGCCCCGGGCAGGACGGGCAGGTCAACGCCGTCCTCGTCGAGTAATCCCGCAGTCTTCTCTCGCGGTTCTCACACGCCGTAGCGACGGCTCCGGGGCCAGTCTGCGCTGCGATGCCTGAGAGACGGGACGGGCGAGGAGACTACGGACGCGGTGCGGCCTTCTGCAGGGCGCTCTCGGCGATGTTGCCGCCGTAGTCGGCGGTCCGGGAGAGCGAGTCGACCACGCGGCCGAGAATCTGGGCGCTCTCGGGGTCGGCCTTGCGGACCTTGCTGTCGATGTCGCGGGCGGTCTCGTCGACGGACGGAATCAGGCTCTGGGCGTCGTTGGCCTGTTCGACGGCGTCGTCCGAGTCCTCTGTCAGCAGCGCGTCCATGGCCATCTCCGGGACGGTCATGGCCTCGGATTCGAGCTCCCGGAGCAGCTCCGCCGTGTCGCCGCTTATCTCCCCGATCTCCAGCGAGAGGCTCGCTATCTTCGTCGCGTGGTCGCCGATGCGTTCGAGCTGGCGGGCGCTCGACTGGTAGTCGAACACTGTCTCGCGCGGGAACCCGATCTCGTTCGCGGCCGTGGGGTTGCGAAGCACGGTCCGGAACACCCGCGAGACCATGTACCAGAGCCGGTCCACGTCGTCGTCTCGCTGCATGACGTTCGCCGCGAGGTCGTCGTCGTCCTCGATGAGCGCCTCGACGGCGTCCGAGAGCATGGTCAGGGAGACCAGTCGCATGCGCGTGATGGCGTTGTGGATGGACAGCTCAGAGGAGTCGAGCAGGTCCTGGAGAACGATGCGGTCGGAGGTTTCCTCGATGACTTCGAGCCCGACGAGCCCCTGGGTGGCGTCCCGGATGATGCGGCGCTGTTCGGCCGTGATGCGGGTGGCTTCCAGCTGGATGACGTCGAAGCCGCTGACGTACATCGTCATCACCGCCCGCGTGAGCTCGTGTGGGTTCTCCAGCCCGTCGATGTCGAGGGTCCCCTCCACGCGGTCCTCGTCGTGCTTTGGCGCGAGCAACAACAGGTCCTCCTCGGCGTGGAACTCGACGACGCTCCCCGCGCTCACGTCGTTGGATGTCGCCCAGTCTTTCGGGAGTGAAACGGTGTACGTCGAACCACCCGTCACCTGCACCTTGCGAGTCTCCATGTACGTCCGTATAACTCCCTCTCCGTATAAATCCACCTCTATCTATATATTTGCGATGTATCGCGTTAGGTTCGCCTTAGGAGGATTCTAACGCCCGTAAACGGCACCTAAACGGCTTGCTACTCGCTCGGGATGGATGTCGGACGTGCCGATTCGGAAGGGTGCCGAATAGCGGCTTTAGGTGGTCTAATTCTGCGTTTCGCACAACATACATGATTCATAGTGATGTCTATGTGGGCGGTTGTCAGGGAAAGTCTATATAGACAATGTAGGTGTATGTATTCGTCATAGTAGAGTATTTATTCAGTTCTCGTCTCCCTCCCCATGATGTCAGACTCACCGAACCGCTCCGTTTCTCGCCGTAGCTTCCTGACAAGCGCCGGTGCCGCCGGCGCGCTCGCGCTCGCTGGCTGTACCGAGGGCCCCGGCGACGAATCCACGGGGTCGCAGCTTTCCGGGACGGTGACGATCACCGGGAGCAGCACGGTCTATCCTGTCGTCGAGGCTGTCGCCGCGGAGTTTCGTAAACAGCACTCGGAGGTCCAGACCCCGTTGAGCCGGACCGGGACCGGTGGCGGGTTCAGCGGCCAGTTCTGTCCGGGCAACTCCGATTTCAACAACGCTTCGCGGCCGATTGCCTCGGAAGAGGAAGCGCTCTGTGCCGACAACGGCGTCGAATACCACCAGATGCGTATCGCGACGGACGCCCTGACGGTCATCGTCAACACCGACAACGACTGGGTCGACTGTATGACCCCCGAGCAACTGCAACAGATCTGGCGCGCCGACGGCGCGACCACCTGGGCCGACGTCGACTCCAGCTGGCCCGACGAGCCCATCAACCGCTTTGGCGCCGCCGACACGTCCGGGACCTTCGACTACTTCACCGAGGCCATCATCGGCGAGGACGCCAACCACACCAGCAACTACGAGGCGACCGAACGGGACAACACCATCCTTCAGGGGGTCCAGAGCGACCAGTACGGGATCGGTTACTTCGGCTTCTCGTACTACCAGAGCAACCGTGACAGCGTGAAGGCGCTGGGTATCGACAACGGCGACGGCTGTGTCAAACCCTCGCTCGAAACCGCGAAAAGCGGCGCCTACCAGCCGCTCTCGCGCCCGCTGTTTACCTACGTCAACACCGACCGACTGAGCGAGGAGCACATCGCCGAGTTCGCCCGGTTCTACGTCGAACAGAGCGCCAACGACTCACTCATCGCCGACCAGATCGGCTACGTGCCCCAGACCGATTCGGCCATGCAGAGCGAGCTCGACGAGCTCAACAACGTCATCTCGAACGCCTAACATCATAGCCGAATAGTGAGACTCAATAGCGCTACAGAGAGAATCCGGGTACTTTTTGCCGAGATACAGCAAATGGACTCACAACCACGATGAGCAACGAGGGACAGACGCCCGACCTCTCCGGAGACAGGGGGTTCAGGACGGTGCGAGAGTCGACGTACAAATACGCCCTCGCGGGCTGTGCCGCGCTGTCCGTCCTGACGACCGTGGGTATCATCGGCGTTCTCGTGATAGACGCCGCGGAGTTTTTCGCCGTCGTTCCGATAACCGATTTCCTGACCGGCACTCGGTACAGTCCGAAACTCGAACCCGTCGCCTTCGGCGTTCTCCCGCTTATTCTGGGGACGCTTCTCATCACTATCGGGGCCGCTCTCATCGCCCTGCCGGTCGGTCTGTTGACCGCGATCTACCTGAGCGAGTACGCGAGCCAGCGCACCCGGTCGGTGCTGAAACCGATGCTCGAAGTCCTCGCCGGCGTGCCGACCGTCGTCTACGGCTACTTCGCGCTCGTCTACATCACGCCCGCCCTGAACGTCGCTATCGACTGGTTCAACGGAACGGTCGGGACGCAGTTCCCGAACCTAGGGCTGTTCAACGGACTGTCCGCGTCTATCGTCGTCGGCATCATGATCATCCCGATGGTCTCCTCGATCAGCGAAGACGCGATGAGTTCGGTGCCGGACTCGCTCCGGCAGGCCGGGTACGGGCTCGGCGCCACGAAGTTCAACGTCTCGACGCGCGTCGTCGTCCCGGCGGCCATCTCGGGCATCGCGTCCTCGTTCATCCTGGCTATCTCCCGTGCTATCGGTGAGACGATGGCCGTGGTGCTCGCGGCCGGGTCCCAGCCGCCGGACCTCCCGGAAGTCCAGTCCGCCTTCGGCGTCGTTCCGTACGTCTCGCCGGGCGGGCTGTTGTCCCTGTACAGCGAGAGTTCCGCGACGATGACGGTCGCGATGATAAATCTCGCTCAGGGCGAGATATCGGGCGGGTCGACCGCCTACCAGGCGTTGTTCGCTATCGGGCTCACGCTGTTCGTGATGACCCTGGCGATGAACGTCGTGAGCGACGTGGTGGCGAGCCGCTACCGGGAGGAGTACGAATAATGGCAACACAGACAGAGACGGAGTTCGGCGAGGTCAGCCGGATCAAAGGCATCGCGTTCAAATATCTATCCTTCGGGGCGTCCATCGTCGGCATCCTCGCACTGGGCGTGTTGCTGGCGTACGTGTTCTGGGACGCCTTCGGGCTCGATGCGGCCGGCCCGCTGTGGTATCTCACGTACGCCGTGACGCTGCTGGCCCCGCTCGTCGCCTTCGTCGCGTACGCCAGAACCCGGCCCGAGGTGGCGTCGGGCGCGCTCGAACTGTTCGCCTTCACCGTCGGTGGCGGGATGCTCGCATTCGCCGCCATCATCATCCTCTTGGTCATCGCCGGCCCGCAGGTGTGGTTCACCTACTCGTTCGTCCTGGCGCTGCTCGCCGCCCTGTTCGTCTACGGCCAGTACAACCGGGAAGCGACGTGGGTCGGACTGGCGATGCTCGGTGTCCTCGTCGTCGGACCGGTGGCCGGGACGCTGGCTCTCGGCGTCGTCGGCTCCGCCGCGGCCCTGCTCGGCGCGCCCGGCGTCTACTTCCTCTCTATCGTGGTGCCCGGCGCGGTCGTGGGGGCGTATCTGGCCGCGGCCCGCTTCGACCAGCCCCGACGGCGGGCAATCGGCGTGGGCGTCGCCATCCCCGTGTTGGCTATCGCCGGCGTCCCGGTCGTCGATACCGTCCCGGCGGTCGACCGCTCCGTCTGGTTCACCGCGCTGGTGATATTCGGGCTGCCGGTCGGCTACGCCGTCGCAGCCACCGCGCGCCGGCGCGAGCGCTGGGCGGCGTTCGCGCTCCCGGCCATCGTCATCGGCGGCTTCCTGCTCGGCGAGTTCGTGGTCGGCGCCGTCGGTGCTTCCCGGCCGGCGCCGTGGCTCGACTGGCAGTTCCTGACGACGCCGCCGTCCTCGCTAGCCGAGAGCGCGGGGCTGTATCCGGCGATTATCGGCTCCGTCTTCCTCATCGTCCTCGTCAGCATCTTCACGTTCGTCTTCGGCGTCGGCACGGCGCTGTACCTCGAGGAGTACGCCCCCGCCAGCGGTCCGCTGGGGACGCTCACCAGACTCGTCAACGTCAACATCTCGAACCTGGCGGGCGTCCCGTCGGTCGTCTACGGTCTCCTCGGACTGGGTATCTTCGTCAACATCAACGCCGAACTGGGGCCGATTACGTACGGCGGTATCGGCGCCGGAGTGGTGCTGACGGCAGCGCTAACGCTGTCACTGCTCATCCTCCCCATCGTCGTGATTTCGGCCCAGGAGGCGATTCGCTCGGTGCCGGACTCGCTCCGGCAGGCGTCCTACGGCATGGGCGCGACCCGGTGGCAGACGGTTCGGAACGTCGTCATCCCCCGGTCGCTGCCGGGCATCCTGACGGGGACGATTCTAGCGCTTGGCCGAGCCATCGGCGAGACGGCACCGCTCATCATGATCGGCGCGGCGACGGGGCTGTTCTCGCCGCCGTCCGGTCTGTTCAGCCCGGCGGCCGCGATGCCGCTCCAGATTTTCGCCTGGTCGTCCCGACCGGGTGAAGCGTTCCAGTACGGTGTGCTGGCCGCCGGCGTCGTCACGCTGCTCATCGTCCTGCTGTCGATGAACAGCGTCGCGATTCTCGTCCGGAACAAATACCAGCAGGAGGCTTACTAATGACAACAGAGAACACGGCGACAGAGACGCAGGCCGACGAGGAACAGACGGAGTCACTGCTCACCACCGACCCCGGAAAGGGCGGGCTCGACCAGAACGAGGACCGCGGGGCGGTCACGGCGGCCGACACTATCATCGACTCCCGCGAGCTCGACGTCTTCTACGGCGAGACGCAGGCGCTCCAGAACATCGACCTCGCGATTCCCGAAAACCAGGTCACCGCGATGATCGGCCCGTCGGGCTGTGGCAAGTCCACGTTCCTGCGGTGTATCAACCGCATGAACGACCTCATCGACATCTGTCGCGTCGAGGGGGAACTCTCCTTCAACGGCAAGAACGTCTACGACGCGGACGTCGACCCGGTCGCGCTGCGGCGCCGTATCGGGATGGTGTTCCAGCATCCGAACCCGTTCCCCAAGAGCATCTACGACAACGTCGCCTACGGGCTGCGCACCCAGGACAAGACCGAGAACATGGACGAGGTCATCGAGGAGTCCCTGAAGAAGGCCGCGCTCTGGGACGAGGTCAAGGACCGCCTCGACGAGTCGGCGCTGGACCTCTCGGGCGGCCAGCAACAGCGGCTCTGTATCGCGCGGGCCATCGCCGTCGACCCGGAAGTCGTCCTGATGGACGAGCCCGCCTCGGCGCTCGACCCCATCGCCACCTCCCAGATCGAGGACCTCATCGAGGAACTCGCCGAGGAGTACACGGTCGTCATCGTCACCCACAACATGCAACAGGCCGCCCGAATCTCCGATAAGACCGCCGTCTTCCTGACTGGCGGGGAGCTGGTGGAGTTCGACGACACCGACAAAATCTTCGAGAACCCCGCGAGCCAGCGCGTCGAGGACTACATCACCGGGAAGTTCGGGTAAGGCCGGAGCGTCGGTGCCGCCGGCCGCTGGAGCGGGCCACTGTTGGGTGTCTCTCTCGTCGGTTCGCCGACCGATTTTTCTCGTTGTCACTGAGTGGCCGCTCCCGACAGACGGCCAAACGTGCCGGTGTCCGCCTCAGAAAGTATCGCGTGAGCCGGGGGTGAGTGTGATATTTGAAGTGCCCGAGCCAGCCGGCTCGGATACAGCCGCAATAGGCACCGTCCGCTGCGTTCGGCCACTGCCGACACTGACTACAGTATCTCAGGCGACGGCCCGCCTATCTCTAAATCACACGACGCTGTCCCCCCGAGCGTTCCCCGGATGCCCGATGTACGTTTTGTAATTCTAATTCAGGGCCCAGCGGGGCTTCGACTTTCTATCAGAAACCGCAATCAGAAACTAGGCCGTACTACTCGCCGTGTACGATCCGATGACTTCGACCTCGAACGTTCGTTCCCCGGATGACCAGCAGTGCCACGGTGCCACTCGACGGCCAGCAACCGAGGGGCAGAACGCATGGACGTGACAGTTCTCGCCGACAACACGGTCGCGACGGGCATCCCGAAAGGCCTCCGCGGTGAGTGGGGGTTCGCTGCGGCCATCGGCGACGTGCTGTTCGACACCGGCCAGTCCGCTGCCGCCCTCGACAACGCACGGCTGCTCGACGTCGGACCGGAGTTCGACGACATCGTGTTGAGCCACGCCCACTACGACCACACCAGCGGGCTCGACGCGTTCCTCGACCCGTTCGAGAGCCCGACGGTCTACTGTCACCCCGACATCTGGCACGAGCGGTTCATCCGGGAACCGGCCGACGGCCGGACGCTGGACGACCCGGTCCACATCGGTATCCCGTACTCCCGGGCCGAGGTCGAATCGGGGGCCGACGTCGTGGAACACCGCGACCCCGTGGAAGTGCGCGACGGCGTGTACGCGCTCGGTGAGATTCCCCGCGCTCACGACGACAACCCCGCACATCTGCGCGAGGCGGACGGGGAACTGGTCGACGATTCGGTGCCGGACGACCAGTCGGTCGCCGTTCGCACCCCCGAGGGCACGGCCCTCGTTCTCGGATGCTGTCACGCGGGACTCCGAAACACTATCGAACACGCCGAGAGCGTCACCGGCCGTACGGTCCGCTACGTCATCGGCGGGACCCACCTCGTCGCCCGAGACGCGGACGAGATTCACGACCTGGCGGACTGGTTGGAGGGGAGACTCGACCTCTTTGCCGGGACCCACTGCACGGGGTTTCAGGCCGAGAAGATATTCTCGGAACGCCTTCCGGAGGCGTTCCGCTCCGTCGGCGTCGGGAGCACCCTCGAACTCCCGACCACCGCGTGACGTGACCGCACGTTCAACCCGGCGCTGTGGCTGTTCCGCTCGCTCGCCCGTCAGTTAGCGGGTCGAGGCCGCATCGACGAACACCGCGGCCAGCGGATCGACCACGGGCACGCACCCCAACCTCCGCGTGAACGCGGAGGAGGATGTCAGACGCCCTCTCTGAACTGTTCCAGGCGGTCCTCGAACTGGGTCCGGCAGGTCGAACAGCAGAAATGACGCATCTCCTCGTCGAGCCACTCGGACTCGCCTTCACTGTCGACAGTGTTTCCACACTCCGCACACGTCAGCGCGAATTCGGTCCCGTCGAGCGACGGTTGCCACTCGATTTCGTCGATGAGCGTCACCGTGTACTCCGCGTCGTCGGCCGGCTCCAGGAGACCGCTGAGCCACGTATGGACGCCGTGGACCTCCGCTCGCGCGTTGAACCAGAGCTCCCCGCCGGCCGTCACCATCACGTGCTCGACCGCGTCGGACGCGTCGAGACGCGACCGGAGCACGTCGAACGAGTTCTTCGGGTCGACCTGAACGAAAACCTGTGCGCCGGCGCCGAGCTGTGTCCGGTCGATATCCACGGTGAAGCGGTTGATTATCCCCGCGTCCTGCAGCCCTTCGACGCGTTCGGCGACGGCGGGTCCGGACATGTCTACTGCCTCGGCGATATCGGTGTACGTCCGGCGCGCATCGCGACTGAGGAGCCGCAGAATCTCGATGTCCGTCTCGTCGAGCGATGACATAGGCGGGAGTAGCGAGCGATACGAAAAGAATCTCCTGCTCCGCCATGGTGTCGCTCCGGACCTCGACCGATTTCATATAGCGCAAAAACATTTACCGAGCCCGACACGCTCATACCGAGGTTGACGAAAACGACTGTCTGGCCCGCTAGCTACCGGTCTAGCGTCGCCTCGGTGTCGATACCGTACACCTCGCGGGGTGTCTCGACGTGTGCCGTCCGGACCGCCGACTCCTCGCCCTCCTGTAGCAACCACCGCACGCGCCGCGGGACCGTCTTCGGCCCGAGCACGGCGCCGGGTCGTTCGGGGTCGTCGATGTAGTCGGTCTCCATCAGGAACGGCTCGCCGTCCTCGATAGCGACCAGCAGCTCGTCCTTGTCTGCCAGGACGGATTTGGTCGGTCCCTGCAGGCGGCCGCCCGAGTAGTGTTTGACGACTTGCCGACGGTCCATACCACGTTCCTCGGCCCACTCGGCCACGTCCTCGAACTCTTCGCCGCCTTCAGTGTGCAGTTGGACGGCGAAGTCGCCCTCCGCGGCCAGCTCGAAGGCGTGACACATCACCTCGTTCGAGGCGTCCCAGACGGCGTCGTCGACGTCGTAGTGTGGCCGGCCGGACTTGATGGCCAGTGCCGGACCGTCGCGGACGTACTCGCTCGCCACGTCCAGCCCCCGTTGCATGATGTCCCGGGCTTCCCCGGGCGAGTAGCCGTCCTCGACGAGTTTCGAGACGAGCGCCGGGTGGACGCCGAGCACTGGCCAGGCCCGGCCCGGAAGGACCTCGGTCGCGTCCGCGACGGCGCCCACTGTGAGGTCGAACACCTCGCGGAAGGTCCCCTCGTCGGTCGCGGCTTCGACGAGGTGCCACGAGGGCTTGTTGAGCACCAGCAGGTGGGTCCCGCCGTGGTCGGCGAACTCCGCGACGGCCTCGGTGTTTCGCCCCTGCACCGGGTCCAGATGCAGGTGGTTGTCGAGCACCGGCGTCTCGTCGATGTCCATACCCGGGGTCGGTGTTCCCGGGGCAAAAACTCCCCTACTCACGGCTCGGGCCGCTCAGTCGTTCGTTCGTGCTGAACCCCTCGAAATCGGCGATTTCCGGGCGCGCGAGACGGCTCTGCCGTCTCGTACGCTCTCTTTCCGGTCGGCCTCGCTCCCCGGCTCGCTTTCGGGGAACCGCACTGCGTTCGGGTTCTCGCTATTCCACGTCGGCCGACAGCGAGAGGGCGTCCTGGGCCGCGTTCTGGAGCGCGTCTGACTTCCCGTGTTCGCCCGGGGCCAGCGCCACGGTGCGGACGCCGTTGCGGGCGGCGACCTCCAGGGCCGGTTTGAAATCAGTGTCCCGGGAGGCCACGACCAGCACGTCGATGCGGTCGCTGGCGACGGCTTCGGTCGCGTCGACGGCGAGTCGCACGTCCACGTCCCCGCTGGTCGTGACGACCTCGAAGCCGCGCGCTTCGCCGGCCTGAATGAGGCCCGGAGAGGCGTTCTCGTCCAGGTAGAGCCGCGTCGCGGCCAGTGGCCCGTAGGACTCGGCGATGGTCCGTACGTCGTCGAGGTCGACGTCGAACTCGCTGCGCAGAACGTTCGGTCCGTCGACGAACAGACCGACGCGTTCCGTGTCGTCGCTTTCGTCGCGAAACCGACTCAGAAGGCTCATGCAGCCTTCTCACCGGCGACCGGGTTTAGCTCTGGTGTTTCGGTACGGACCCGATGGCGACCCGCTGTAAATCAGATAGCGCTATATAGAAATGCCGTCCCGGGGGTGGGGAATCCGTCGAGTTCGGAGTCCTCGAAACGGCCGTTGTTCTGGGTCTATCACGAACTGCGGCAAAGATGCTAGCTCGATACGTTCTGAGCTGTCACAGCCGCGGGGTTCAGTCGGGAGCTGGTGTTTAAAAGCGGCCCCATGAGTGTGGCAGTCGTCGTATCCAGCTACGTGCCGTGTCCTCACCTATCCCAGACTACAGTTCCATGAGGGTGGCACGAACACTGAGCACGGTCGTCGTTTCGAGTGAACACTGATGTCTATCACCAATACACTCCCGGACACTGACGCATCGTTACTACCCGACACCGATGTCGAATCTACCTACCGCGAGGTAAACAACGTCCAGTTACACGTCGTGGCTGCTGGCGACCCCGACGCCCCGCTGGTCGTCCTGCTACACGGGTATCCCGATTTCTGGTACGGCTGGCGCGACCAGATTCGTTCCCTCGTCCAAGCCGGCTTCCGTGTGGTCGTCCCGGACCAGCGGGGCTGTAACCTGAGTGCGCTCCCGACGGCATCGATGCGTATCGCCAGTCGGAACTAGCAGCTGACGTCTGCGGAGTGATCCACAGCGAGAGCCGGGAATCGGCCCACGTGGTCGGGCACGACTTCGGCGGGTTCGTCGCCTGGAACGTAGCACTCAGGCAGCCGTCGATCGTCGACCGGCTCGGGATACTCAACGTCCCGCATCCGACGGTGTATCGAGAGACGTTGCGGTACAGTCCCCAACAGATCGCTCGGAGTTGGTACGTCTGGTTCTATCAGATACCGAAGCTTCCCGAGTGGCTCCTGGGGAGGAACGACATGGCCAACATGGTCGAGTCGCTCCAGATAACTTCGAGCCCCGGAACGTTCGACGACGCAACGATAGACCGCTACAAGGCGTCCTGGCGCCAGACGGGTCTCGAACCGAGGATACACTGGTATCGTGGGTTCCGTCGCTCGGAGAGCCCGTCACGCGACACCGTTACCCAGCCGACGCTGATTTGTTGGGGGGAAGACGATGTCGCACTCCTCCCCTCGATGGCCGAAAAGAGCGTCGACTACTGTGAAAACGGTCAGGTACGGATGTTTCCCGGCGCTT
Source organism: Halomicroarcula saliterrae (assembly GCF_031624395.1). NCBI lineage: Archaea > Methanobacteriati > Methanobacteriota > Halobacteria > Halobacteriales > Haloarculaceae > Haloarcula > Haloarcula saliterrae. The sequence goes on along the minus strand of NZ_JAMQON010000002.1, from coordinate 86,644 downwards.
CGCACTGGGTACACCACGAGCGTGCGGACGTAACTGAAGCGCTGCTCCGTCATCTCTCGTGAGCCGCGGCCACGACCCACCTGCTCACCGGCCGGTAACAGCGCCGCTGTCTCTGTGGCCGGAGCGATGGGCGACACCGGCCGATTTGATATCGCGCTATGTGATTTATACGCTCGACCGAAACCGCACCCGAAGGCCAACTCGTAAGGTCGCAGGGGGAGACGTACCACCCATGACACTGCGAGAATCGCCGCTCGCGGGGGTGTACGACGACCCCACCCTCACCGACTTCGGTGGCTGGGAGATGCCCGTCGAGTTCGACTCGATTCGGGCGGAACACACCGCCGTCCGCGAGGTTTGCGGGAAGTTCGACGTCTCACATATGGGCCAGGTCACCGTCTCCGGACCCGACGCGATGGCGCTCACCCAGCGGCTGACGACCAACGACGTGTCCTCCCTGGACCGGGGCGACGCCCAGTACGCGGCAATCACCGACGACGACGGTATCATGCTGGACGACACCGTGGTCTATCGACTGCCCGCCGGGACGGACGACGACTACCTCTTCGTTCCGAACGCGGGCCACGACGGTGAGATGACCGAGCGGTGGGCCAGTCATCGCGACGAGTGGGGACTGACCGCGACGGTGACCAACCGCACCGAGGCGTACGCTATGATGGCCCTCCAAGGCCCGGACGCACCGACCCTACTGGCTGCGGAGACGGACCTCGCTCTCGACGATATCGCCCGCTTCGAGGTCGCACGCGGAACCGTCGCCGGTGTGGACTCACTCGTCGCGCGGACGGGCTACACCGGCGAGGTCGGCTTCGAGATTCTCTGTCCGTCCGCGGACGCGGAGCGGCTGTGGACGGCGCTGGACTGCCAGCCCTGCGGGCTCGGCGCGCGCGACACCCTGCGTCTGGAGATGGGCTTTCTCCTCTCTGGCCAGGAGTTCCACCCGACCGACGAGCCGCGGACGCCGTACGAGGCCGACATCGGCTGGACGGTCGCGCTCGACACCGAATTCGTCGGTCGCGACGCGCTGGCCGCAGTCCAGCGCGAGGGCGCCAGAGAGCGCCTCGTCGGACTGGAACTGCTCGACCGGGGCGTTCCGCGCCACGGCTACGAGGTCACGGACGAGGCCGGCGAGCCGCTGGGCCACGTCACCAGCGGGACGATGAGCCCCACGCTCGGAGCCCCTATCGCGCTGGCGTACCTGCCGACCGACTACACCGAGCCCGACACGCCGGTCAGGGTAGTCATCCGCGGCGAACCGAAGGAAGCACGTACCCGGGCGACACCATTTATCGACAGATGAGCTTCGACGTACCCGACGACCTTCGCTATCTGGAATCGCACGAGTGGGTCAGGACCGACGACGGGACGGCGCGCGTCGGCATCACCGACTTCGCACAGGACGAACTGGGCGACGTGGTGTTCGTCGAACTCCCGAACGAGGGCGACGAAGTGGCCGCGGGCGACGAGTTCGGCGTCGTGGAGTCCATCAAGGCCGTCTCGGACGTTTACGCCCCAGTCTCGGGCACGGTGACGGCGGTCAACGAGGCGCTGTTCGACCAGCCGGAACTGGTCAACGAGGACCCGTTCGGCGAGGGGTGGATGCTCGACGTCGAACTGGCCGACGAGAGCGAGCTCGACGACCTGCTCGGAGCCGAGGCCTACCGCGACCAGACCGAGTGAGGGCCCGCGTACCACCCGTCCCGGACCGCCGGCCGACGGGGTGAATCGAGATAATGATATGCGGCCGGCCGTTACTGTTCGGTATCAATGTCCACCCGCGGGACCGTCCTATCTTTCCGGGAGCAAAAGCATGACTGACGAGTCGAGTCCCTACGCCCCCCACACGCCGGCCGAGACCGAGGCGATGCTCGACGCCGTCGGCGTCGACGACGTCGAAGCACTGTTCGACGTGCCCGATTCGGTCGCGTTCGACGGCGACTTTGGCATCCCCGCACACGGCGAACGCGAGGCGCGCCGGGAGGCGGCCAAGCTGCTCGGCCGCAACGACGAGCTGACCGAGTTCCTCGGCCGGGGCCACTACACGCACTACGTGCCGAGCGTGGTCGAGGACCTGTCGAGTCGCTCCGAGTTCCTGACCTCCTACACGCAGTACCAGCCCGAAATCGCCCAGGGGTTCCTGCAGGCCCTCTTCGAGTACCAGTCGATGCTGGTCGAACTCACCGGGCTGGACGTGGCCAACTGCTCGATGTACGACGAGGCGACGGCGCTGGGCGAGGCGGCGACGCTCTCTCAGCGGGTCCGCTCGGTGTCCGGCGAGACGATTCTCGTCCCCGAGCACCTGCGTGCCGGCAAGCGGGCCGTACTGGAGAATTACGCCGACGGCCCGGGGCTCGACATCGAGTCCTACCCGATGGCCGACGGGCAGGCCGACATCGAGGCGCTGGCCGAGACAGTCGACACCGACGTGGCGATGGTGTACGCCGAGACCCCGACGGTCCGGGGCGTCGTCGAGGAACGGCTCGCCGACATCGGCGACCTCGCCGAGGACAACGACGCGCTGTTCTGTCTGGGGTCGGACCCGGTGGCGCTGTCGCTGCTGGAACGGCCCGCCGACGTGGGCGCCGACGTGGTCGTCGGCGACGCCGCCTCGCTGGGGACCGGCACCGCCTACGGCTTCGGCTTGGGGATGTTCGCGACCCGCGAGGAGTATCTCCGGCAGGTCCCCGGTCGGCTGGTCGGGGCCAGCGAGGACGCCGACGGTCGACGCGCGTACACGCTGACCCTCCAGACCCGCGAACAGCACATCCGCAAGGAGCGGGCGACCTCGAACATCTGTACGAATCAGGCGTGGGTCGCGCTGCGGGCCGCGATGCACGCGGCGTGGCTCGGTCCCGACGGGCTCGTCGACCTCGCCGAGGACTGCGTGACGCGACCGCGCGACCTCGCGGCGCGGCTCGACGAGGTGGTCGGCGTGCAGGCGCCGGTCCACGACGGCCACCACTTCCGGGAGTTCGTCGCCCACACCGACCAGCCCGCGCGGGCCGTGGTCGACGACCTCGCCGCGGACGGCTACGGCGTCCACGCAATCGGCGAGCACCTGATTCAGGTGGCCGCGACCGAGGCGACCGCCGAAGCCGAGGAGGGCTTCGTCGGCGCGGTCACGGAGGTGGCGAAATGACGACGTACAACCAGGCGAGCTGGGTCGACGACGACGACGCACGCTACGAACCCCTGCTCTCGGAGAAGGCGTCGGAGACGGTCGATATCGAGGACTCGCCGCTGCCCGACGAGCTCACACGGGACTCGCTGACGCTGCCCGCCCCCGCCGAACCCGAACTCGCCCGCCACTACACCCGGCTCTCCCAGATGAACTACGGCGTCGAGAGCGGGCCCTTCCCGCTCGGCTCGTGTACCATGAAGTACAACCCGTCGTTCACGGAGGCCATCGCGGCCCGATCCGACGCCGCAGTCCACCCGGACCGGCCCGACAGCACCGTCCAGGGGACGCTGGCGCTGTGTTACCGGCTCCAGGAGTATCTGGGCGCTATCGGCGGGATGGACGCGGTGACGCTCCAGCCCCCGGCCGGCGCGGCCGGCGAGTTCACCGGTATCCAGATCGCCAAGGCCTATCACCGGCACAACGACGACGAGCGGTCGGAGGTCGTCATCCCCGATTCGGCCCACGGCACCAACTTCGCCACGGCGGCGATGGCGGGGTACAGCGTGGTCGAACTGCCGAGTGGCGACGACGGGCGCGTCGACATCGAGGCCCTGGAAGCGGCTGTCAGCGAGGAGACGGCGGCGCTGATGCTGACCAACCCCAACACGCTCGGCCTGTTCGAGCGCGACATCGAGCGAATCGCCGATATCGTCCACGAGGCCGGCGGCCTGCTGTACTACGACGGCGCGAACCTCAACGCCCTGCTCGGGCGAGCGCGACCCGGCGACATGGGGTTCGACGTGATGCACTACAACGTCCACAAGACGTTCGCCACGCCCCACGGCGGCGGCGGCCCCGGGGCCGGCCCGGTCGGTGTCACCGAGGCGCTGGCGCCGTTCCTGCCGGACCCACACGTCGAACAGACCGACGGCGGCTACGGCTACTACCGCCCCGACCGCTCCATCGGGAAGGTCCACGGCTACTACGGCAACTGGCCGGTGCTCGTGAAGACCTTCGCCTACATCACCCGACTCGGCGACTCCGGGCTCGCGGACGCGAGCGCCAAGGCCGTGTTGAACGCAAACTACCTCGCCGAGCAGATACCCTACGAGGTGCCCTTCGGCCCGTTCCACCACGAGTTCGTCGCCAGCGCGGCGCCACAGGACGCCGCCGACGTGGCCAAGGGGATGCTGGACCACGGGGTCCACCCGCCGACGACGAAGTGGCCAGAAATCGTCGACGAGGCGCTGATGACCGAGCCGACGGAGGGCGAGAGCCGGCGGTCGCTGGACCAGCTCGCCGCCGCCTTCGAGGCGGTCCACGGCGAGGACGACGGGACGCTCTCGACGGCGCCGCGACGGACTGCGGCCGGCCGCATCGACCAGGTGAGTGCGGCCCGGAGTCCGCGGCTCTCGTGGCAGGCGTTCGATTCCGAGCAGTGATAATCTCGGCGTCCAATTTATGTATCGGTAGCAGCCAGTCCCACACGTATTGACGAGCATGTCCGAGCAGCCGGTCGTCGTGTACGTCGGTCCCGAAGGGGACCGTACCGAGATTCGGGGCTCGCAGACGACGGTCTCCACCGCTGACGGCGTCCTCGAAACGCTTTCCGGGACTGCGCCGGACTGCCTCGTCTGTGCGCACGCCCCCGACGCCGGGACCGACGGTCTCGCGGTTCTAGAGCGAGTTCGGGAGCGCTATTCGGACCTGCCGGTGGTGCTGTGGACGGACGAGCCCGACGGGACCGTCGCCGCGCGGGCGACACAGCTCGGCGTCACGGAGTACGTCCCTCGGCGAGCGGTCGACCTCGAAGAGCGCCTCCGGGCGCTACTCGACGACGAGAGCGCCGCGACACCGACGCAGGACCCGACGGTGGGCGCGTCGTTCGACGCCGTCGCGGGGAGCATCTCGGACGCGCTCGTGACCATCGACGCGGAGGGCCGTATCGTCTACGCCAACGACGACCTCGCCGAACTGAGCGGCTACGACACCGAGGAACTGGTCGGTCGGGAGCTCACGACGCTGGTTCCGGAGCGACTGCGCGAGACACACAGTTCGGGGCTCGCCCGCTATCTGGCGACCGGCGAGCGCAGCGTCGACTGGGACTACATCGAACTCCCCATGGTCGACGCCGCGGGCGAGGAGCTGACCGTCGCCGTCTCCTTCGGCGACTTCGAGATAGACGGCGCGTGGTACTGTACCGGACTCATACGGGATATATCCGACCAGAAACGGCGCGAACGGGAGCTCGAACGGAACAACGAATCGCTCCAGGAGCTGACCCAGCTCGCCGCCGAACCGCTCGCCGACGACGAGATCATCGACCGCGTCCTCGAACTCGGCGCCGACCGGCTCGACCTCTCGCTGGGCTATCTCTCCCGCATCGACGGGACCGACTACGAGGTCGTCTCCGTCGTCGGTGACCACGACGTCATTCAGGACGGCGCCTCGACCGACCTCTCGAACACCTACTGTCGCCGTATCGTCGACGGCGAGGACGCTTTCAGCGTCCGCGACGCGCCCGCCGAGGGGTTGGCAGACGACAGCGCCTACCGGCTGTCCGGCATCGCCTGTTATCTCGGCGGGAAGGTCGTCGTCGACGGCGAGCTGTACGGGACCCTCTGTTTCGCGGACGAACAGCCCCGCACCGAGTCGTTCTCCGAGAGCGAACAGACGTTCATGCGGCTGCTGGCCGGGTGGACGAGCCGCGAGCTCGAACGGCGCCAGCGCAACGCCGACCTCGAACGGTACGAGAACGTCATCGAGGCCGTGGACGACGGCATCTACGCGCTCGACGAGACGGGCCACTTCGAGCTCGTCAACGACGCGATGACCGACCTCACGGGCCTCGACGAGTCGTCGCTGCTCGCCGCCCACACCAGCGACATCAAGTCCGACGAGGTCGTCGAACGGGCCGAGTCACTCGTCCGGTCGATGATATTCGGCGAGCGCGAGGACGACGAGGCGACCTTCGACCTGGAGATACAGCGGGCCGACGGCTCCTCGTTCCCGGCCGAGGACCACATGACGCTGCTGTGGGACGGCGAGACGTTCGAGGGCACCGCCGGCATCATCCGCGACATCACCGAGCGAAAGGAACGCGAACTCGAACTCCGGGAGGCCCACCGCCGCATCGAGCAGATACTCGAACGCATCGGCGCGGCCTTCTTCGCGGTCGACGACGACTGGGAGCTGACCTACTGGAACACCCGCGCCGAGGAAGTGCTCGGACGGCCGGCCGACGAGGTCCTCGGCGAGGACCTCTGGGAGATGTTCCCCGACGCCGTCGACGCGACGTTCTACGAGGCCTACCACGAGGCGATGGAGAGCCAGTCGCCGGTCGCGTTCGAGGAGTACTACCCGCCGGTCGGGAAGTGGTTCCGGGTCAACGCCTACCCCTCGGCGAACGGGCTCTCGGTGTACTTCCACGACATCACCGACCAGCGGGAACGCGACCGGAAGCTCTCCGGGCTCCTCGAAACGACGCGGTCGCTGATGCAGGCCCACACCGCCGAGGCCGTCGCCGAGACGGTCGTCGACGCGGCCGAGGGGGAACTCGGCTTCGACCTGAATCTGGTCCGGCTGTACGACGAGGAGACGGGGTGTCTGGAGCCGGTGGCCGCCACCGACGGGATGCCCGACCGACCGCGGTACGGCGCCGACGAGGCGTTCCCGGGCGAGGCCTACCAGCGCGGCGAGACGATTCGGGTCGACGACTTCGACGAGGTGACGAACTACGACAGTCAGGACGCGACGGCCGCGATGTACGTCCCGCTTGCCGACCACGGCGTGTTGAGCGTCGCCACGTACGGGACGCAGGCGTTCGACGACGCGGACGAGTCGGTCGCCGAGATACTCGCCTCCAACGCCGCGGCCGCGCTGGACCGCGTCGAGCGCGAACAGGACCTGCTGCGGTACGAGACCGTCATGGAGAACGTCCGGGACATGGTGTACGTCCTCGACGAGACGGGCCGTTTCCAGCTGGTCACCGAGCCGCTTGCGGAGTGGCTCGGCTACGAGCGCGCCGAGCTCCACGGGCGCCACCCGACGCTCGTCCTCGACGAGGCGTCGGTCGAGGCCTTCGACAGGCGCATCCGTGACCTCCGCCGGAGCGGCGAGGACGGGACGATACAGATGGAGACGACGCTGTTTGCGGCCGACGGCGGGGAGCGCCCGGTCGAAATCGAGGTGTCACTCATCGACGAGGCCGGCTTCCGCGGCACCGCCGGCGTCGTCCGCGACCGGACGGCGCTCGAACAGGCCCGCGAGGAGCTCCGGGACGAGCGGGACCGCTTCTCGTATCTGTTCAACAACCTCCCCGACGCCGTCGTCGAGACGGAGTACACCGACGACGCCACGCGCGTTCGGTCGGTGAACCCGGCCTTTACCGACGTCTTCGGCGTCGACCAGCGGACCGTTCTCGACGACGAACTGGACGAGTACATCCTCCCGCCAGACGAGGACGCACAGCGGGAGGCCAGCCGGCTGAACGCACAGGGCGCCGCCGGCGAGACAGTCGAGGCCGAAATCCGTCGCCGGACGGCCGACGGCTTCCGCGATTTCCTCTTCCGTGGCATCCCCTACCGCCGCGACGACGGCCGCCTCTGGAGCTTCGGCATCTACACCGACATCACCGACCAGAAGGAACGCCAGCGCCGACTTGAGGTGCTGAACCGCGTCCTCCGGCACAACCTCCGAAACGACCTGACCGTCGTGCTGGGGCTGGCCGACGAGCTCCACGAGCGGACCGACGACGAGAGCCACCGCTCGCTGCTAGAGCGACTTCAGGACAAAGCTGAAGCGATAGCCTCCCTCAGCGACCGCGCCCGCGAGATAGAGCGCTCCGTCCGGCGGGACGACGCCGGGGCGGACCCGGTCGACGTCACCGAGACGGTCGCGACGCTCGCGGCGCAGTACGAGGACCGCTACGACGCGCATATCGACACGTCGCTCCCGCCGACGGCCGTCGAGGCCGCGGACGGTCGGTTCGGCCGCGTCGTCGGCGAACTGCTGGAGAACAGCCTCGAACACGCCGGCGAGGAGCCGACCGTGTCCGTCGACGTCGAGCCGACCCCGGAGACGGTGTCGGTCACCGTCACCGACGACGGGCCGGGTATCCCGGACCACGAACTCGACGTGTTGACCGGCGACGAGCCGATAACGCAGCTGAGCCACGGGAGCGGGCTGGGGCTCTGGCTCGTCATCTGGGTCGTCGAGAGCTACGGGGGGACGGTGTCGTTCGAGAACACCGCAGGCGGCGCGAGCGTCACGCTGTCGCTCCCGCGGACGGATGCCTAGGTCGCGGCGCGGATCTTGTCCGCGAGGACGCTGTACTGTTCGGTCCCGGTCCCCTTCTGGACGAACCCCGTCACACCGGCGTCGGCGGCCGCCGGCTGCACGTCCTCGGGCTCGCGGGCGCTGAACAGCAGGAAGGGCAGCGGTCGGTCCCGGTCCCGAAGCGCCGCACAGAGTTCGAGACCGTCGAGGCGCGGCATCTTGTAATCGCTGACGACCACGTCGTAGTCGCCCGTCAGCGCCAGTTCCAGTGCGGACTCGGGGTCGGCTTCGCTCGTTACGTCGAGGTCGTCCTCCTGCTCCAGAAACGTCTGGACGATTTCCAGCACGTCCCTGTCCTCGTCGACCAGGAGCACCTCGATGCTCATCCCGTGACGGTACCAGCTTCTAAAATAAAAACCTACGGTCACCGCATCGCGGCGAGGTCGACGAACGCCGCCCGGTCGGCGCTCAGCCACGTCGACATCCGCGCGTCGCCGGCGCTCTCCGGCGGGTAGATCGTCCCGCGGTCCGGACCGTCGGTGTACCGGACGACGGTCAGCGACAGTTCCACGGCCGGTCGGTCGGTGGCCGACGCGGCCACCCGCTTTGAATCCAGACTCATCCTGCAGGTCGACGGAACAGGGGGACGGCTAAAACGGCTGCTAAGAACGCTCAGTACCGCTATATAGGCGTTAGGCGCTCTGTGCTGTGTCGACCTCGCCGTCGATACGGACGAACCCGTAATCACACTCCCCGCAGTGCCACTTGACCTTCTGCCCGAGATGCATCGTCGTGCTGGCGACCTTCCAGAACTCGCGGTACTCCTCGCAGTTCGGGCAGTAGTGCTCCAGTTCGAGGCTCATGGCACCGTCTTACTCGCCCGAGCAATTGAAGCTCCCGGTTCCGGGACAGGTGTGGCTCGTAGTCGTCGGGACGATTACAGTTCTGGCGCCCCGGCGTGTCCCCGTAACGGGCGACTCTGTTTCGGCACGGCAACGAGCCGTGTTCACAGCTCTGTCTCCGGTTTCTCGACCCGAACAGGCAAACGGCCGGACCACGTACTGCGAACATGACCACGGTCGAGGACGGAGAGGCACCACTCACGGCGCTGGAACGCGACGCAGCGGCCCTCCCGCCGTCCGAGACAGCCACGGCGACGTTCGGGATGGGCTGTTTCTGGGGGCCGGACGCGCGGTTCGGCGCGATGGACGGGGTCGTCCGGACGCGTGTCGGCTACGCGGGCGGGACCGAGCCGGAGCCGAGCTACTACTCGCTGGGCGACCACACCGAGGTCGTACAGGTCGAGTACGACCCGGAGATGCTGGAGTACGACGCCCTCCTGAACGCGTTCTGGGCGAACCACAGCCCGTTCTCGGCGCCGCACAAGCGACAGTACCGCGGGGTCGTGCTGGCCCACGACGGGGCACAGCGCGAGGCCGCCGAGGCGTCGGCAGCGGCGCTGGAAGCGCGGACGGGCCAGTCCGTCGAGACGGCTATCGAGTCACTCGACGCGTTCACGCCCGCCGAGGCGTACCACCAGAAGTACGAACTGCGCTCGACGCCGGTGCTCGGCGACGAACTCGAAGATATCTACGGTCCGGCGCTGGTCGACTCGACGGTCGCGGCGCGGCTGAACGGGTTCGTCGCGGGCCACGGCGGGGCCGACCAGCGCGACGCTCTGCTCGCCGAGGTCGCGCTCTCGCCGGCGGCGCTGTCGGAGCTCGAACGGCGGCTGTGAACGGCGCCGTCGCGGGCGAACGAGAATATAAGAGCGTGGCAGCCCCAGCCACGAACATGACGATCTACACCGGTCGCGGTGACCAGGGTCAGACCGACCTGCGGACGATGGACCGCGTCTCGAAGGACTCCCGGCGCATCGAGGCCTACGGGACCGTCGACGAGGTGAACGCGCTGGTCGGCGTCGTCCGGCCGACTGGCCACGACGACATCGACGACGACCTGCGGACCATCCAGAACCACCTCCACATCGTGCAGGCGGACTTCGCGAACCCCCAGCCCGACGAGGACGACCCCCAGATCACCGAGGAACACGTCGACACTATCGAGGAGATGATAGACGACGCCGACGAGGAGCTGGACCCGCTGGAGTCGTTCATCCTGCCGTCGGGCTCGCCGCCTGGCGCGAAACTCCACCACGCACGGGCGGTCTGCCGGCGCGCGGAGCGGCGCTGTGTCTCGCTGGCCGCCGAGGAGGCCGGCATCAACGGGACCGCTATCATCTATCTCAACCGCCTCTCGGACACGCTGTTTACACTCGCGCGGCTTGTCAACAAGCGCGAGGGCGTCCGCGAGGAGAGTCCGGAGTACTGAGACGCGGTACGGCTTCTCGGAGAAATGTACCACAGCGCCGGCGGGGACTGGCCTTCCGGACTCAGTTCGCGCCGCGGGCGAGCGACTCGCCGTCCTCTTCGCGGACGGCGATACCCCGCGAGCGCAGTTCCGAGGCCAGCTTCCCGGTCTGGACGTTGCCGTAAGTAGCGGCCTGTTCGAGGCCGAGCGTTCCGCCGCGGTACAGTGTCAGCGCCGTCGTGAGGGACCTGTATGACATCGTTCTTCGTTCGAGTGGTATCTCGGCAGAGTATTAAAGTTTCTCAGTCAATAAGTAGCACACGTAGGCTATTAGGCGGTACATAAGAAAACAGATATTCAATTACACTCCCAAAAAGTCGTGGATTGATACATCGCCACTCCACTCGTGTCGGAGCCACACACCGACCCGACGCGGTCCAGCGTCGGTTCGCAATAGCAAAGTGACCGGCCCGGAAGGGTGAGGTATGAAAGCGACCGCGAAGGCCCACCCGATTCAGGGGTTGGTGAAGTACCACGGGATGCGCGACGAGGAGCGGCGGATGCCGTACCACGACAGCATCTCCGTCAGTACAGCGCCCAGCCGAACGAAGACCACCGTCGAGTTCGACCCCGAACTCGACGCGGACAGCTACGTCATCGACGGCGAGGCCGTCGAGGGTCGCGGCGCCGAACGCATCGACTCGGTCGTCGACCACGTCCGCGACATCGCGGACATCGACCACGGGGTCCGGTTCGAGTCGACCAACGACTTCCCGACGAACATCGGCTTTGGGTCCTCCTCGTCGGGTTTCGCCGCGGCGGCGACGGCGCTGGTCGAAGCGGCCGGGCTCGACATGACTCGCCCCGAGATCTCGACGGTCGCGCGCCGGGGCTCCGCCTCGGCCGCCCGCGCCGTCACCGGCGCGTTCTCGCACCTCAAGACCGGCGTCAACGACCGGGACTGCCGCAGCGAGCGCATCGAGACCGACCTCGAAGACGACCTGCGCATCGTCGCCGGGATGGTCCCCTCCTACAAGGAGACCGAGGCCGCCCACCGGGAAGCCGCCGACAGCCACATGTTCCAGGCACGGATGGCCCACATCCAGTACCAGATTTCGGACATGCGCGACGCGCTGTACGACGGCGACTTCGGCCGCGCGTTCGAACTGGCCGAACACGACTCGCTGTCGCTGGCCGCGACAACGATGACCGGCCCCGCGGGCTGGGTGTACTGGCAGCCCCGCACCATCGAGATTTTCAACACCGTTCGGGAGCTCCGCGAGGAGGAGGACGTTCCGGTGTACTTCTCGGTCGACACCGGCGCGAGCACCTACGTCAACACCACCGAGGAGTACGTCGACCGCGTCGAGAAGGCGGTGGCGGACTGCGGCGTCGACACCCGTATCTGGGAGGTCGGCGGGCCCGCAACCGTGCTGGACGAAGACGACGCGCTGTTCTGAGTAGCGGGCGGCGCAGTGTCCTCCGCTACTACCGAGAGCCCGAAAGTCCCGTCGGGCTGAACCGGGGGCTTTCTGGCTGTTTGCAGTGTCGCTATCCGGCCCCACTGTGTGGAGTGCCGACCTTCCGACACCGAGACTGCCGGAACAAGATTATCCCCGTCCAGTCCTAACCCCGCTTCATGCTAGTCGCGGTTCTCGGTGCCGGCTACGCCGGTCTGACCCTCGCTCGGACGCTCGAACGGACCCTCCCCGACGACGCGGAGCTAGTCGTCGTCGACGAGTCCGCTGACCACCTCGTCCAGCACGAGCTCCACCGGGTCGTCCGCCGGCCGTCGCTGGCCGACGACATCACGGTCACGCTTACCGACGCGCTCGACTGTACGGTCCGCCGGGCCTCGGTGACCGATATCGACGCCGACGCGGGCGAAGCGACGCTGGAACGCCCGGGCGGAGGCGAGGAGACGCTCGACTACGACGTGGGCGCGGTGTGTCTCGGCGCCCGGACGGCGTTCTACGGTTTAGCGGGCGTGCGCGAGCACGCCACGCCGCTGAAGCGGCTCGCAGACGCCCGGGAGATACGCGCGGACTTTCTCGACCTCGCCGACGGCGACCGCGTCGTCGTCGGCGGCGCGGGGCTGTCGGGCGTGCAGGTCGCCGGCGAACTGGCCGAACTGGCCGACGAGGCGGCCGTCGACGCCGAGGTCTGCCTGCTCGAACAGGAGCCCGAGGTCGCCCCCGCGTTCCCCCAGTCGTTCCAGCGGGCCGTCCACGATGCCCTGCTCGACGCCGGGGTCACGGTCCGGACGGGGACGGGCGTCTCGCGGGCCGACGGCGAGACCATCGAACTCGACACCGGCGGCGAACTCGGCTACGACCAGTTCGTCTGGACCGGCGGCATTCAGGGGCCGCCGGCAATGCGCGACGACCGGCCCGTCGTGCGTGCGGACCTCCGACTCGGCGAGTCGACCTTCGCAGTGGGCGACGTGGCCCGCGTCGTCGACAGCGACGGCGCGGCCGTCCCGGCGAGCGCCGCGGCGGCCATCCGGGAGGCGAGCGTGGCCGCCGACAACGTCCGGGCGCTGGTCGAGCACCGGCGAGACGGCGACGGCTTCGAGCCGCGACTCGCCCGCTACCGCTTCGACGTGCCCGGCTGGCTGGTCTCGGTCGGCGACGACGCGGTCGCGAAGGTCGGGCCGACGGTGCTGACCGGCCGTCCGGCGCTGGCGCTCAAGACCACCGTCGGCGCGGGCTATCTGAGCAGCGTCGGCGCGATACGGGAAGCGACTGAGCTCGTCCGCGAGGAAGTGGGCATCGCCGACGAGGGCGCCCCGGAGCCCGAGGTCGACGATATCGTGGACGTGTCCGAACACGCGGAGTAGCCCTAGCCGGTGTCGGTTTCGAGGAGCGTCGTCGTCCAGTTGTCGCTCTCGGTGAGCCGCTTGCCCGCCGGCGTCCAGCTGTCCAGCGCCCGGACGAGATGGGGCCGCTCGTCGGTCAGATACGAGAGGGGCGCCGTGTCGTCGTGGTGGAAGCCGTAGTCCCGGAGCAGGCCACGGGGAAGCGTCGACGGCGCGACGAAGAGGTCCGAGGTCGGAAACGCCGACTGCACGCGCGCTACGAGCGCACGGACCAGCGGCTCTCGGCGGTCGTGGCCGGTCAGGGGCAGGACGTCGACGATTCTGGTGACCTCCGGGCCGTACAGCTTGCCGGCGGGGACGCGAGCGACGACCACCGCGGCGCGGGCCTCCCCCGACTCGGCGACGAACGCCGAGTAGTCCCAGTTGGGGTTCGAGAGCCGCCACCGGTAGAACTGGGCGTCCCGGTGGGCGTGTATCGTGTCGGGGGCAGTGGTCTCGTACAGTCCGGCCAGTTGCTCGACGGGCACTGGCTGCTCGTGTCGGACCGAGACCGCAGGCTGAGGTCGGCGCCGTCGCTCGCGAAGCCGGTTGTACGCCGAGGCGAGCCGCGTGCCGACAGCGCCGGCCAGCTCCGCTCCCGGGGCGGTCGTTCGAGCCGTGAGAAACGGCGTGACGTTCTCGACGCGGTAGGCCAGCGGGGCCGACCCGACACGCTGCCAGCCGAGCTTCTCGTTGCCACGCAGCGTCACCTCGTTCGGGAAGTTGAAGAAGAAGGCGCGCTCGCGGTCCTCGTACCGCTCGATGGCGCGCTCGGTCATCCGCGTGAACAGGCCCTGTCGCCGGTGGTCGGGCCGCACCATCGTATCACAGGGTTCCAGCGCCCCGTACTCGTCGCCACCGACGGTCATCGGGAGCGCGAAGAAAGAGCGCGCCCCGACGAGGTCGCCGTTCTCGGTGGCGACGACTATGGGCACGTGGTCGACGTAGGGGTTCGAGACGTACTTCCAGTCGAACCACTCCGGGCTGTGGCTCCACGTGTCGAGAACGTCGGCATAGAGGTCGAGGTACTGTGCTCTGTCGCCGGGTCGGTACCAGCGGATGGTGTACGAAGACATGAACAGGCTCTCATCTCCGACACCGACCGGTCTTGTTATTTCATCCTTTCAGTGACCGGCCTCGGAAATCAGGGTTTCAAAAACACTCCGCGGGACCTACGGCGGCCTTACTCCCGTCCACGCGACCGACCGCGGCGAGTAACGGGGCGCCATCGTTCGGTACCGCTAGCTTGTGGGAAGTGGCTCACTGCCGGCGGCGGGCGACGAGCGCTGCCACGAGCGCGGCGACGACCGCGCCGACGGCGGTGAAGCCGGGGCCGTCACCGGCGGTCGTGGTCGGGGTGGCCGTCCCCGACGCACTGACGGCCGCATCGGGGCCGAAGTAGAGCTGCCGGGTCATGTTGCGAACCACGTAGACGACGCTGCGCGGGGCCGGCTGGTTGAGGTCGCGGACGTTGACGCGGACGGTCGTGTTCGTCTGCCCGGCCCGCGTGCTCGCGAACGGCTCCTCGTTCGCGATGCCGGCGGTCCGCTCGGTGACGACCAGCACTTCGGGGTCGAGCCGCAAGACGACCTCGTCGCTCAGTTGCGGGTAGCCCGAGTGGTCCCGCGCCGCGACGTTGTCGGCGCCGACGACGTCGAACAGCGCGTCGATGAAGGTGTCGCCGCCGGCGACGTAGCCGCCGCCCAGCGAGTACAGCACCGTCGGCTGGTCCTCGATATCGGCGGTGAGCTGGCGCACCGTCTCGACGTTGGCGTTCATCCACGTGTTCGTCTCGGCCGCCCCGTCGCAGTTACCGGTCACGCGTCCGATGGTGGCGGTCTTCTCGGCGATGTCGTCGACGGTCTTCGCTTCGCGCAGGTGGTACACCGTCAGCCCCGCCTCGCGAAGCCCCTGGACCTCCCCGGCGCTGGCGTTTGGCGCGATGACGAGGTCCGGGTTCGTCCCGACGACCGTCTCGCGGCTCACGCCGAAACTGGCCGAGACGTTCGTCCGGCTCTCGGCCCCGTCCAGATACGCGGCGTACTGGGTGAGCCCGACGACCTGGTCGCGGCCGCCGATCTCCCACATCGTCTGTGCGGCCGAGGGGTTCGTCGTCACCACTCGGTCGGGGCGCTCTTCGATGGTCACTTCGGTCCCGGTCGCGTCGGTCAGCGTCGTCGGGAACGAACAGTTCTGGCCGGTCTGCTGTGCACTCGCGACCGCCGGTGTCGCCGAAAGCGACGCGAGCACGAGCAGTCCGGCGACGAGTGTCGCGAATCGTCGCATCGTGTGGTCGGCTGGTGGGTAACAATAAATATTTACCTACTGCAAGTCGGTTTTCAGTCGTGCGAACCCCCGGGAAGACCGCCACGTGGTCGCTCTCGCTTTCGGCCCTGCTGGTCGCTGTCGTCACCGTCAGCGCCGGTATCGGCCCGGTGTGGATTCCGCCCGCGGACGTGGCCCAGGTCCTCCTCAACGCTATCGTCGTCCCGACGGCCGTCGACCTCTCGGGCACGGCCGTCGACGTGACGACCCGGCCGGTCTTTCAGTTCCGCGTCTCGCGGCTCCAGCGCCTCATCGTCGTGCAGGTCCGACTCCCGCGCATCCTGCTCGCCGCGGTCGTCGGCTTCTCGCTCGCCGCCGCCGGCACCATCATGCAGGGCATCTTCCGCAACCCGATGGCCGACCCCTCCATCATCGGCGTCTCCTCGGGCGCGGCCGTCGGTGCCGTCGGCTTCATCGTCACCGGCGCGGCGCTCCCGTTCGGGCTCGGCCTGCGCGGGGCCGCCTTCGCGGGCGCACTGCTCGCGGCCTTCGGCGTCTACCTCATCGCGACGGAGAACGGCCGGACGCCCGTGGCGACGCTGTTGCTCGCCGGCGTCGCCATCCAGACCTTTCTGGGCGCGGTCGTCTCCTTTCTGCTGCTCAACGCCGGCGAGTCCATCCGCCGGGCGCTGTTCTGGCTGATGGGCCACCTCAAGGGGGCCTCCTGGCCCGAAGTGTGGTCGAGCCTCCTCCTCGTGTCGGTCCCCTTCGCGCTCTTGCTGGTGTACGCCCGGGACCTGAACGTCATGTTGCTGGGCGAGGAGGACGCCCAGAGCCTCGGCATCGAGGTCGAACGGACCAAACGGCTCCTCCTCGCGCTCTCGTCGCTGGCGACCGCCGCCGGCGTCGCCGTGGCCGGCATCATCGGCTTCGTCGGCCTCATCGTCCCCCACGTGATGCGGCTGCTCGTGGGGCCGGACCACCGCGTGCTCCTGCCGACCTCGGCGCTGGCCGGGGCCTCCTTCCTCGTCGCGACGGATACGCTGGCCCGCTCGGGCAGCGCCGAGATTCCCGTCGGCATCGTCACCGCCGCGCTGGGCGCGCCCTTCTTCCTCTATCTGTTGCGACAACGGGAGGTCCACGAACTGTGAGCGACCCCGACCACGCCGGCGACCCCGTCCCGATGCTCAGCGCCGAGGGCCTCTCCGTCTCGCTGGGCGGCACCCGGATACTCTCGGACGTGTCACTGACCGCCGAGTGCGGGGACTTCGTCGCGCTCGTGGGTCCGAACGGCGCCGGGAAGACGACGACGTTGCGGGCGCTACGGGCGACGCTCTCGCCCGACAGCGGCACCGTCCGCGTCGCCGGCGACCCCATCGAGGGGCTCTCCTCGAAGCAGGTGAGCCAGCGCGTCGCCAGCACGCCGCAGGCGACGACGCTCTCCTTCGATTTCACCGTCCGACAGACGGTCGAGATGGGACGGACGCCGCATCTCGGCCGCTTCGAGCGGGCCGACAGCGGGGACCGCGACACCGTGCGGGCGGCGATGGAGCGGGCCGACGTGGCCCGCTTCGCCGACCGACCGGTCACCTCGCTGTCCGGCGGGGAGCGCCAGCGCGTGTTGCTCGCCCGCGCGCTCGCCCAGGAGACGCCCGTCCTGCTGCTCGACGAGCCGACCTCGAACCTCGACATCAACCACGCCGTCAACACGCTGGAGCTCGTCGCCGACCTCGTCCGGGAGGGCAAGACAGCGGTCGCGGCCATCCACGACCTCAACCTCGCGGCGCGGTACTGCGACGAGCTCGTCTTGCTCGCCGACGGCGAGGTCCGCGCGGCCGGGCCGCCACGCGACGTGTTGAACACCGACACGCTCGGTGACGCCTTCGACGCCGAGACGCTCGTCACCCGCCAGCCCGGCACCGAGGCGCCGCTGGTGACGCCGCTTCCCGACAGCGACCCGAGCGACCGGACCGTCCACGTCGTCGGGACCGGTCGGCAGGCCGCCGCGGCGGTCGCTCGACTCGTCGCCGCGGGCGTGACCGTCACTGTCGGCGTCGTGCCCGCGGGCGACGCGGCCGCCGAGCGCGCGGCGGAACTCGACTGCGAGGTCGTCACGGTCCCCCCCTTCGCCGGCGTCGACGACGCCTCGCGCGAGCGGGCGACCGAGCTCGCGGGCGCGGCCGACAGCGCGGTCGTCGCCGGCGACGTGGGCGACGCCAACCAGTCGGTCGTCGCCGCGGCCCGGCGGCTGGTCGCCGTCGACGGCGAGGGGGTCCCCGCTATCGAGTCGCCCCGGACGACCGTCGCGACGGTCGAGGCGCTGCCGGAGGCCGTCGCCGCGGCGCCGACCCGTTCGGGCGAGGACCGGCGTGTCAGGTCCCGCGAACAGCAAGACCGATAGCGGCCGCCGCCGTACCCCGCCCGTGGACGACACTATCGCGTGGCTCCGCGGGCGACCCTACTACGAGGGCCAAATAGTCGACGAGCGCACGGTCCCCGGGCGGACGGCGACGACGGCCGACTGTGACCTCGACGCCCGACTGGCCGGCGTCCTCGAAGACGAGGGCATCACCGACCTCTACGCCCACCAGACCGCCGCTATCGACGCGGTCCGGGACGGCGAGAACGTCGTCCTCGCGACCGAAACCGCGAGCGGCAAGAGCCTGGCCTACACCGTGCCCGCCTTCGAGCGGGCGCTCGACCGCCGGGCGACCGCCCTCTACGTCGCGCCCCAGGTCGCGCTCATCAACGACCAGACGGAGACGCTGTCGGAACTGGCACACGGGCTGGGCTTTGCCTCGGGCGTCTCGGTGGCCCAGTACACCGGTCGCCAGTCCAAGTCCGAGAAGGAGGCCATCCGCGAGCGCCAGCCCACCGTCCTGCTGACGACGCCGGACATGCTCCACTACGGCATCCTGCCCCACGCCCACCGGCTCTGGGACTGGTTCTTCGGGCGCCTCGAAACCGTGGTCGTCGACGAGGTCCACGGCTACCGCGGTATCTTCGGCAGCCACGTCTCGCTCGTGATGCGCCGCCTGCGGCGTATCGCCGAGCGGTTCGACAGCGACCCCGAGTGGGTCTGCTGCTCGGCGACCATCGACAACCCCGTCGAACACGCCGCCACGGTGACGGGCCAGCCCGACGACTCCTTCGCCCTGGTCGACGAGGACGAAAGCGCGAGCGGGCCGCGCCACTGGCTGCTGTGGAACCCGCCCGAGTACGAGGGCGGCGACGGGTGGGGAAGCGGCCGCCGGAAATCCAGCCACGTCGAGACGAAGCGGCTGTTCGTCGATCTCGTCGAACGGGGCCTGCAAACTGTGGTCTTCGCCGGCTCGCGCCAGACCGCCGAGCGCTACGCGAGCGACGCGTCCGACGAGCTCCGCTCGCGGGGCCACCGCGACCTCGCCGACCGGGTCGGCGCCTATCAGGCGGCGCTGACGAACGAGAAGCGCCGCGAGCTGGAGAACCGGCTCCAGTCCGGCGACCTCCGGGGCGTCTGGTCCACGAGCGCGCTGGAGCTCGGCGTCGACGTGGGCGGGCTCGATGCCGTGCTCATCGACGGCTACCCCGGCACCCGGATGCGGGCGTTCCAGCAGGCCGGGCGAGCGGGCCGGGGCACCGACCCCGCGCTCGTCGCGCTGGTCGGCGGCGAGGACCAGCTGGACCAGTACGTCCTGCGCAACCCGTCGGCGCTGTTCGAGAAACCCGCCGAGCAGGCCGTCACGAACCCCGAGAACGAGCAGTTGCTACCGGACCACGTGCTCGCCGCGGCGGGCGAGAACTGGCTCTCTGCCGACGACGACCGCCACTTCGGCGCGACCTTTCCCGACGTCGTCGCCGACCTCGAATCCGCCAGCAAGCTCGACCGCCGGAGCACCGACGGGAGCGTCCGGTGGACCTCGAACGGCCGCCCACACCACGACATGAGCCTCCGCACCGTCGACGACCGCGAGGTGAAACTGGTCGCGAAGGGCGACGTCGTCGCGCGGCTCCCCTTCGAGGACGCCCTGCGTGACGCCCATCCCGGCGCCGTCTACCACCATCAGGGTCGGCGCTACGAGGTCACCGACCTCGACCTCGACGCGGGCGTCGCCGAACTCGACCGGACGTGGGCGGACTACTACACGCGCGTGCTCCACGACAAGACCATCACCGTCGAGGCCGACCTGCAGGAGCGGCCGCTGCCGACCCGCGAGGACGTACCGGTCCGCTTCGCGTCGGTGACGATGCGCAAACAGATTACGGGGTACGAGCGCCGGGACGGCACCTCCGGCGAGGTGCGGGGCCGGCGTCCCCTCGACCTTCCCGAGACCAGCCTCGAAACGAAGGCGATGTACTACACGGTGCCCGAGGACCTCGAAGCGGAGATCCTCGCGGGCGAGTACGGCCGCGTCGGGTCGACGGCTGACGCTGCCACCGACGGCGGGACCGACGATTTCCCCGGCGCTATCCACGCGGCCGAGCACGCGATGATATCGATGTACCCCTTCGAGTACCTCTGTGACCGGGGCGACATCGGCGGGCTCTCGACGCCGCGTCACCCGCACACCGGTGAGCCGACCGTCTTCATCTACGACGGCTACCCCGGTGGTATCGGGCTGAACCGGGCCGCCTTCGACGACGTGACGGCGCTCTTCGAGACGACGCTGTCGATGCTTGGCTCCTGTGACTGTGCCGAGGGCTGCCCGGCCTGCGTGCAGTCGCCCCACTGTGGCAACGCCAACGACCCGCTGGACAAACACGGCGCGATACACCTGCTCGAAGGGCTCACCGACGCCTGACAGCTCAGCCCGACGGCTCTGGGGCGTCGGGTTCGTGGACGGCGAGTTCCCCCGCCACGGCGTGCTGGGTCGTCTCGCTGAGGTCGATACCCGCCGCCCGACACTCCTCGTTGACCCGTCGGACGAACTCGGACCTGACCGACGCCAGCCGGTTCCGTCGGGCGTTCGGAATCCACACCCGGCCGACGACGAGGACGGCCGTGGCCCCCAGCTCGCTGACGCCGACGACCGGCTCCGGCTTCTCGACGACGTGGTCGATGTCGCGAGCGACCTCCTCGACGATAGTTTCGAGCGCCGAAACGTCCGTGTCGTAGGGAATCCCGAACTCGTAGGAGATGCCGATGGGGCCCGTCGAGGTCCGGTTGGTCACCGTCCCGGTCGCCAGCTCCGTGTTGGGGACGACGATGCGCTCGTTGTTCGGCGTCCGGACGCGGGTGACCCGCAGGTCGATGTCGACGATGACGCCACGCTTGCCGTCCCACTCGATGGTGTCGCCGACGTTCAGGTCCGGGTCGGTCACGATGAAGACGCCCGAGACGAAGTTGCCCAGCACGTCCTGTGCGGCCAGGCCGACGGCGACGGTGATGCCCGCCGCTACGAGCGTCGACCCCGCCAGCGCGCCGCGGAAGCCGGCGGCCTGTGCGGCGGCGACGAGGGTCACGCCGATTACGAGGAGATGTGTCGCGCTCCCGAGCGCGCTCTCTACGGTCCGGTCGATGCCCGACCGGGAGAGCCCCCAGCGAACAGCCGGGACGACGACCAACCGGCCGACGAGATACAACGCCGCGGCGACGGCGAGGAACGTCGCGCCGTCTTCGGCGAGCTGTGCGTACACCGAAACGACATCCACATCCGGGGCGCCGGGCAACTGCATACGCTTCTTTCCGTGGCCTACGATATGAATCCCGGCCGCACGACCCCGATGTCCGCGGCCGCTACTCCCCGGAGAACCGCTCGAAGACGGCCCACGAGGGGTCGCTCGCCGGGGCCGCAAGCGGCTCGCCGTCGACGAAGACCCCGTCGCCGTCGGTCACCGTTCCGACGACGGCCGCGGGTGTCCCGCGGCGCTCCAGTGCTTCGACGACGGCCTCACCGCTCCCCGATTCGGCAGTGAGCAACAGCGTGCCCGCGCTCGTCACCGTCCACGGGTCCACGTCGACTGCTTCACACACCGCCGCGACGCCGGGCGCGACGGGCACCCGCTCGGCGTCGACGTCGAACCGGACCCCCGCGCCGCTCGCCATCTCCACGAGACCGCCCGCGAGGCCCCCCTCCGTCGCGTCGTGCATCGCGGTGACGCCGCCGGCCCCGAACGCTTCGCGGGCGTCCGCGACGGCCGCAATGTCTTCGACGCGCTCCTGTGCCGTCGCCACGGTCTCCGGCGGGAGTCCCAGCTGTTCCGGATACAGCGTCGCCAGCAGACCCGTCACCTCCGCGGCCGGGCCCGTGGTCACGACGATATCGTCGCCGGGCGCGGCCCCGTCCGGCCGGACGATTGCCTCGCGGTCACCGACGCCCAGGACGGTGGCGCCGCCGACCCACGAGCTGTCGATGCCGGGATAGCGGGCGGTGTGGCCCGAGACGATGCTCACGCCGAGCCGGTCGGCGTGGTCTGCGATACCCCGCCAGCAGGCTTCCAGGTCGTCGTCGGTCCACGACGGCGGCAGCGTCAGATTGACCGCGAGGTGGGTGGGCGCGACGCCGGAGACGGCCACGTCGGTGAGGACGATTTCCAGGGCCAGCCGGCCGGCCCGTCGCCAGCCCAGCTCCGGCAAGATAGAGATGGGGTCGGTCGCGACGACTACCGCCCGGCCGCCGATGTCAAGAACGCCGAAATCGACGCCGTGGCGCGGCCCGACGGCCACGTCGGCCCGCGATCTACCCAGATTCGGGTAGATGACGTCCTCGAACGTCTCGCGGTCTATCTTCCCGAGGTCGCTCATTGTCTCACTCTCGACCGAGTCCGTCTAAAACGCCCCGACTCGGCGGGACCGCTCAGAGCACGTGTACGTCCGCCGCGTCGAACCCGAGCGCGACCTCGCCGTCGGGCGGGTCCGCCGCCGTCGTCTTGCACTCGATGCGCCGGCCCTGCCACCGGCAGTGGACCCGGTAGGCGTCGCCGAGGAACTCGACGGTCTCGACTGTCGCCGCGAGTGTCGTGCCCGGGGCGTCCGATGCGTCGTCACCGACTGCGATGGCCTCGGGCCGCACCGCGAGCGTCAGCGACTCGCCGGGTCGCTGGTCGGCCCCCTCGGGCAGCGGGAGCGTCGCCCCGTCGACGGCGACGCCCGCGCCGTCGTCGGTGACCGCGCCGTCGAAGAGGTTGTTGTCCCCGACGAACTCGGCGACGAACCGCGAGGCGGGGTCCCGATAGACGACCTCCGGGGTCGCGACCTGCTCGACGCGGCCGTCGTGCATGACGGCCACCCGGTCGCTGAGCGCCAGCGCCTCGGCCTGGTCGTGCGTGACGTAGATCGTCGTGATGTCGAGCTCCCGCTGGATGGTCTTTATCTGTACCCGGAGCCGCTTGCGGAGCGTCGCGTCCAGCGCCGACAGCGGCTCGTCGAGCAAGAGCACGTCGGGCTCGGGGGCGAGCGCGCGGGCCAGCGCGATGCGCTGCTGTTGGCCGCCCGAGAGCTGCTCCGGGTCGCGGTCGGCCACGCCCGCGAGGTCGACGAGGTCGAGCAGCTCGGCCACGCGCTCGTCGTCGTCACGGCCATCGAGCTCGTGGAACCGCAGCCCGTAGGCGACGTTCTCGCGGACGCTCATGTGCGGAAAAAGCGCGTAGTTCTGGAACACTATCCCCACGTCGCGCGCTTCCGGTGGGGCGTCGGTCACGTCCTGCCCGTCGACTGTGACGGCCCCGCCCGTGGAGTCGGCCAGCCCGGCGATGGCGCGAAGCGTTGTCGTCTTCCCACAGCCAGACGGGCCGACGAGGGTGAAAAACTCCCCTGCCCGGACGGACAGCGACACCGATTCGAGCGCTGTCACGCCGTCGAAGCCCACCGACAACTCGGTCACGTCGACACCGGACATCGTCATTGCCACCGTCCGCCGACGCGGTCTATGAGTACGAAGCTGACGGTCGTCACCGCGAGCAGGACGGTGCCCATCGCCGTCGCCGGGCCGAGGTTCGGCCCCAGCGACCGGTTGCCGGTGTACCGTTCGAGCGCGACCGGCATCGTCGCGCTGTCGACGCCCTCGGCCAGCAGGACAGTGGAGTCGAACTCGCCGATGCTGATGGCGAACGCGAAGGCCGCGCCGGCGACCAGCGCCGGAACCACCAGCGGGAGTTCGATATCGACCAGCGCGGTCGACCGGTCGGCGCCCAGCGCCCGGGCGGCGTCGACGAGCCGGTCGTCGATGCTCCCCAGCGCCGGGGTGACGTTGCGCGAGACGAACGGGTAGGCCGCGACGGCGTGAGCGGCGACGATAGCGACCGGACCGGTGACGGTGAGCCGGTAGCCAAACAGCGTCGTCCCGAAGACGAGGCTCCGGAGCATCCCCAGGCCCAGAACGATACCGCTGACGGCGAGCGGAGCCGTCAGGAGCGCCTCCGCCAGCCGGGAGCCGCGGCTGTCACGGGTCGCGACGACGGAGACGACGACCCCCATCGGCAGGGCGAGCACCAGCGCGCCCGCGCCAAACAGCAGCGAGTTCCGCACCGCGGGAAACGGCCGGGTCGTTCCCACGGCCGTCGAGGACTGCTGGGCGAGCAGGAACTCGTAGTACCGGAGCGTGAAGGCCCCGTCGGGCGTCGTGACGCTCTCGACGACGAGGCTCACGAGCGGGCCGACGAACAGCACCAGCGCGGCGCCCGCGTAGGCAAAGAGCGCCAGCCGTCTCGGGTCGACCAGCGACCGCCAGCCGGCAAAGAGCGGGGTCCGCGCCCGGCCGCGGCTCTCGCCCCCCGCGCGGAGCTGGGTGGCCTCGAAACGCAGGTACACGTATATCAGCCCCAGCGAGAGCGCGGTCTCGATGGCCCCGAGCGTCGCCGCCTCGGTCAGGTCGAGGTTCTGGACGCGGGCGAAGAGCCACACCTCGACGGTCGCGAGGTCGAGCCCCCCCAGCGCCAGCACGATGGGAAAGGACATGAACGTGAAGATGAACGTCAGCACCGACGCCGTCAGCAGCGCCGGCAACAGCTGTGGCAGCGTTACGTCACGGAACGCCCGGACAGGGGAGGCACCGAGCGTCCGCGCGGTCTCGACGCGGGCGGGGTCGACCGACTCCCAGGCGGCCGTCACCAGCCGGGTGACCAGCGGCGCGTTGTAGAACGCGTGGGCCAGCACGATGAGTTCGAGGGTGAACGTCAGTTCGACGGGGCCCAGCCCGACGACGGCCAGCACGTCGTTGAGCAGTCCGGTCCGGCCGAACATCGCCAGGAAGCCGACGGCGACCATGATGGAGGGGAGGACGAAGGGGAGTATCGTCACGGAACGGAGGAACTGCCGCCCGGGGAACTCGAAGCGCGAGATGAGGTACGCGCCGGGCAGGCCGACGACGACGCTCGCGACGGTCGAGAGGAGCGCCTGGTAGGCGGTAAAGGCGAACAGGTCGTGGTAGAACGGGTCGCCCACCACCGAGACGAGAGGCGCGAGCGTGAGCCGACCGCCGGCGTGGACGGCGCTGGCGAGCACGCTCCCGACGGGGTAGTAGAAGACGACGACCAGCGCCGCGAGCGTGGCGGCCACGCCGGCCGGGAGCAGCCGGCCGTCCCGGCGCCACATCGTCAGTTGCTCACGACCTGACGCGCCCAGTCCTCTATCCAGCCGTCGACGTTGCCGGCGAGTTCGTCGTAGCCGAAGGTGACGGGCTCGGGCGGTTCGAGCGCGTACTCGCCGAAGTCACCGCCCGGCTCGACGCCCTCGACGGCGGGGAACTGAACGTTCCGCGTCGCGATTTCGGACTGGGCCTCGGTGCCGAGGACGAACGACATGAACGACCGGGCCAGCTCGGGGTTGTCGGCGTCGGCGAACTGCGCCATGCCCTCGGGATTCGCGTAGCCCTGCTCGTTGAGGAAGCCGACCTGGTGGCGGGACATATCGACGCCCTCGCCGTGGTAGAACACCTGGTCGGTGGAGTAGGAGACGACCATCGGCGCCTCCTCGTTCGTGTAGGCGTTGTACGCGGGCTCCCAGTCCGAGAGAATCCGGACGCCGTTGTCGTCCAGTGCCTGCCAGTAGTCCAGATAGCCGTCGGCGCCCTTCTCGTGGATGGTCCACAGCAGGAACGCGCGGCCGGGGTCGGACTGCTGGGCGTTCTGGGCGATGAGGGCGTCTTCGTAGGCGGGTTCCAGCAGAGCGTCGAACGTCTCCGGCGCGTCGACCTCGCCCTCGTCGTAGACGAGACTGATGTAGCCCGTGTCGTACGGGATGACCCGCCCGTCGGGGTCGAAGTCGAGGGCCGGTTTGACCGAGCCGGCGCCGTCGACCTCGCCGTCGGTCTCCGCGAACAGCGGGTCGTCCAGTTGCTCGTCGGCGCGGACGAGCTCGCCCGTGTTGAGCCCCACGAACAGGTCCGCGTCGATGGGCGCGCCCTCCGATTTGCGCTGGATGAACTGGTTGACGCCGTTCTCGGGCGTCGTGAACTCCACCGTCGCGTCGCCGTTCTCGGACTCGAAGGCCGACTTGAGCCAGTTCCCCGCGGAGTCCTCCCCCGTGAACGAGGAGTAGGTCGCCACCGTGAGGGTGTTGTCAGACTGGTTCGAGGTGTCGTTGATACAGCCCGCCAGTGCCGTCGCTCCCGCCACGCCGACGCCGGAGAGAAACGCTCGTCGCTTCATACCTCGGTGGTTACACCAAGTAATACTTGAACCACTCGCTTTCCAAATCATGACCACTGGCTCGACTCACGGTCGGAACTGCTGCAGTTCGGCTGGCCAGCCGATTCCCAGTGATGACAGCATCGGTGGCCGGTCACGACACCTCGGAATCCGCGTCTCGGAGGTCGTTTCGACTCTCGACCCGCTCGTCGCCATCGGTTCACCGTTACACCGCTCACCGTCCGAGGTCGCTCCGCGACCTCGCTACTCACCCAACCCGCTCGTCCAGAATTACCCTCACTCGGCGAATCCTCGTCCCCAGGGTGGGTTCACTGTCGTTCACCCAACCCGCTCGTCGAGGATTACCCTCACTCGGCGAGTCCTCGTCCCCAGGGTGGGTTCACTGTCGTTCACCCAACCCGCTCGTCGAGGATTAGCCTCGTCTTCGTGCTCACCACTTCCTCCAGCTCCCGCGCTC
The DNA here is from genome assembly GCF_031624395.1 of Halomicroarcula saliterrae. Classification (NCBI taxonomy): domain Archaea; kingdom Methanobacteriati; phylum Methanobacteriota; class Halobacteria; order Halobacteriales; family Haloarculaceae; genus Haloarcula; species Haloarcula saliterrae. The sequence goes on along the minus strand of NZ_JAMQON010000002.1, from coordinate 59,773 downwards.
TGGTGATGAGTTCGTTGACCGCGCCGGTGTCGGCCGCGTCGACGACCACGACGATGTCCTGCTCGCCCGAGACCTGCCAGACGAAGTCGACGGCGGGCCACTCGGCGATGTGGTCGGTGACGGCCTCGGTGTCGACGTTGACGTCGACGCCGACCTCTATCATGGACTTGACGTTGCCCGTCCGCGTCGCGACGGTGAACCGTTCGATGATACCGCTGTCGACGAGGCTGTCGACGCGGTTTCGCACGGTCCCCTCTGAGGTCCCCACCTTGTCGGCGATCTCCGTGTAGGGCGTGCGGGCGTCCCGCCGGAGAATCGACAGTATCTCCTTGTCCAGTTCGTCCATCGAGATGCGACTATAACTGGGGCCCCGACTTGAGGATTACGAAAATCGTAACTCGACTTCGAAAGCAATCCTTATGATGGCGAATACTGTACGCATCTCGTAATGGCTGACGCATACGTAGCTCTGGAGGGGGACCGTGTCATCGAGGCGCGCGCCCGCGCTCCGGGGACGACTCGCGGTGAGGTCGTGTTCACAACCGCATACACCGGCTACGAGGAGAGTCTGACCGACCCGTCCTACGAGGAACAGATTCTCACCTTCTCGTACCCGCTCATCGGAAACTACGGCGTCCGTGAGGAGCGCTTCGAGGACGACCGCGTCCACCCGCGGGGCGTCGTCGCCCGCGAGCTCACCGACGACGTGGCCGAGTGGCTCGAAAGCGAGGGCGTGCCGGCCGTCGACCACCTCGACACCCGCGACATCGTCACCGAGATTCGTGACGAAGGGGCGATGAAGTGCGGTATCGCCGCCGGCCCCGACGCGACGAAGCAGGATGCACTCGACGAGCTCCACGACTGCAAGCACATGTCCGACCACGTCGACATCGGCGCGCAGGTCTCCGTCGACAGCGTCGAGACGTACAACGAGGACGGCGACGGGGCGACCGTCGCGCTGGTCGACTGCGGCGCGAAGGGCTCTATCATGGACTCGCTGGTCGAGCGCGACGCCGTCGTCCACGTCTTCCCGTACGACGCCAGCGAAGGCGACGTGGCCGCCGTGGACCCCGACCTCCTCTTTATCTCCAACGGTCCCGGCGACCCGGAGAACTTCGGACAGGCCGGCGAACTCGTCGAGACCTACGTCGGCGACGTGCCGCTGGCGGGCATCTGTCTGGGCCAGCAGGTCGTCGCCAACGCGCTGGGCGGCGAGACCGAGAAGATGGAGTTCGGCCACCGCGGCGTGAACCAGCCCGTGCGTGACCTCCGGACGAACAAGGTCGTCATGACGACCCAGAACCACGGCTACACCGTCGCCGACCCCGGCGACGACCTCGACGTGACACAGGTCAACGTCAACGACGACACCCCCGAAGGGCTCGAGAACGACGACCTCGGTATCATCACGCGCCAGTACCACCCCGAAGCCAACCCCGGCCCGCACGACTCGCTCGGTTTCTTCGACGACGTGTTGGCGATGGCCGAGGAGTAGGCGAGTCGAGCGAAGCGAGACTCGCCGAACAGACGAGCGGGGAGGAACGACCCGCGAGTAGTTGCGCTGAGCGAAGCGAGACTCGCCGAACAGACGAGCGGGGAGGAACGACCCGCGAGTAGTTGCGCTGCGCGAAGCGCAACTGGACCACCGAGCGGTCAGCCCGGGAGAGTTAAACGTTCACACGGCTCGGGAGCGGTACGCGATGTGCCGACGGTCACTCGCCGTCGTCGACCGGCCGCCCGCGGTACATCACAGTCTGTTTCTCGCCGCTGGGCACGGTCTCCGCAGACTCGGTGTCGCGTTTCACCGGCTGTCCGCGGTACATAATCCTGCTCGCGTCGTCGTCACCGTCGATACTCTCCGGCGTCTCCGGCTTTCGCTCCTCGATGAACGTCGTCGCCGCCGCGAGCAGGTCCTCGTCGGTCTTCGGGTTGACCCAGCAGTGGTAGCTGTTCCGCGGCGTCTGGAGGGCCAACCGGTGTGCGCGGAACCCGGTCCTGTAGCTGGCCGTGGCGATGCTCTCGTGGGGTATCTCGATGACCTCGTCGTCGGTCTCCCCGCCGACGAGACAGAGCGTCCGGCGGCCGGTGACGAGGACGAGCGTCTCGCGGTCGGTGCCCGGGGTGACCGTGTTGCGCTTCGAGCCGAGGCCGATGCCGCGTTTCGTGTTCGCCAGGACGAAGGCCGGGGACTCCGCCGGTTCGAGGTACGACACCGGTGGCTCGCTCAGCGGCGGCCCGTCCGTGAACCGGCCGCCCTCGCCGGCCAGCGTCGGGACGGTCACCGAGTCGTTCGGAGCGATCTCCGCGAGCGTTCGGGCTCTGCCAGTGAACTCTTCGTCCGTCATCAGCGTCCCACGTCTCCGAACCGTCTGATAGCGTCCATACTAACGACCACTCGACTTGCTGATATCAGGGTTGGGTTCGTCGTATTATTACACTCGAAGGTCGTTATTATCCAAACTAAATGGGTAAATAATGGACAATAAGGCGAAGGATACACGATTATCCGCCGTATCGGACACGCAGAGGAGGCAGTTCACTCGCGGGTCAGCCGTCGGTGTAGTCGAGGTGGACACTCACGTCCGTCCCGTCGTCCGTGGTCGCGAAGTCGATATCCCCGCCGAGCATCGTCACGCCCCAGCTGGCGACCCAGAGCCCCATCCCGGTCGAGTGCTCCAGTGCCGTCTCCGTCCCCTTGCGTATCGGCGCCAGCTCCGACGGGTCGATACCCGGTCCGTTGTCGCTGATACCGATGTCGAGCCCCGTCTCGGACTCGGAGAGCGTGACGGCTGCCCGTGGTTCGTCGCTCTCGTTGTGCGCGAGGGCGTTTTCCAGCAGGTTCGCGACGACCAGCGCGAGCACGCGCGGTTGGGTGGTCAGCGACGTGTCCGTCCCCGGGCTGACGTCGATATCGACCGTCGCCGACGGGAACTCGGCTCGCAGGTCGGCCACGGCCTCGCCGACGAGGTCGGCGACGTCGACGGTCCTGGTATCGGTCTGACTCCCGCGTATCTGCTCGAACTCGCGGGCCTTGGTGCCCGTCGCGAGCAGCCGCTCGCCGCTGTCGGTGATCGTCGCGGCGGAGTCGAGGACCGCCTCGTCCGTCGCCCGGTCGGCGACGAGGTCGGCGTGGCCCAGTATCACCGTCATCTCGTTTCTGAGGTTGTGCCGGATGACGCGGTTCAACACGTCGAGTCGCTGTTCGCGTTCGCGCTCCTTGGTCACCTCCTGGAGGATGACCGTCCGGCCGACGACGGTGTCGGCGGGGTCGGTCAACGGTGCTGTGACGACGGTGAACTGCCGCTCCCGCCCGTCGGTCGTGGTCGTGATGGACTCGGACCCGTCGACGGTCCCGCCGCTGGCGGGGACGACAGCCGCGAACGGTTCGCCGAGGACGGCCGACCGGTCGAGCTCGAACGTCTCGACGGCGGCGTCGTTGACGGTCACCACGCAGTCCTCCGTGTCGAGCGCGAACAGCGGCGTGGGGATGTCGTCGACGGCCGACCGCTCGGCGGCCCGACGGGTCGTGGGGTTCGTCTCGAACATGTTCCGCTCGACGAAGGCGTAGCTGTCGAGCGCCACGTGGACCAGAAACAGCGCCGGTGTGAGATTGAGCTGCGGATACGGGCCAAAGCCAAAGAGCCACGGGAGCGACCCGACGGCCGGCGGGACGACGCTGAGGCCGACGGCGACCGCCTCCCCCCGGTAGAGCGGCCCGTAGCTGACGACCGTCTCGAACAGCAGCAGCGCGCTCAAGCCGGCAGACAGCAGTGTGAACACCAGAACGAGGTACGCGAGCGGCTGGAGGGAGTAGCTGGCCGTCGCGAGGTCGAACACCGGGTCGATTCGGAACGTCGTCCAGAGCAGCGAGTGCCAGCTGTGGGTCACCAGCAGCCCGGTCGCCACCGTCGGCACCGCGAGCAGCGGCAGCGCCTGCCAGCTGCGCACGACGGCGGTTCGGCCGGTGTACGCCAGTGCGAACAGCAAGAACAGCGGCCCCGACCAGACGGCGGCCAGCAGCCAGAGGGCCGTCAAATGCGCCCTGAGCGGCAACTCGAAGACCACCAGCGCCGTCCCGTACGCCAGACACCACACCGAGATGGCGAGTGCCGCCGCGATGAACCAGGGGACACCCGGGCTCCCGCGGTGTCGATAGAGGTAGCCGGCGAGTGCGAGCGTGCCGACGCCGGCAGTAATCGAACTGCCGACGACCAGTCCACCGATGCCGATACCAGCGAGCAAACTTCCGGTAACTTACTGGTACGCAGTTATATCGGTTTTGTCACCGAGGGCGAACGACACTGCGGTCCGGGACCAGTGCCGGCGACGGGTTTTGGTGGCCAGATTTACGCGAGCCCCGCCGTATATCTGGGCCCGCCTCTATCACCCGACGATGCCCTCCAGGCGTTCGGTACTCGCGGGACTGCTAGCGAGCGGCGCTGTTGGACTCGGTTCGCGGGTCCGACTCGACCGGTTCGAACCGACGGCCGTCCCCTCGGACACGTGGCCGCGTCCCCGGTACGACCACCGGAACACGGCGCGAGCGCCCGTCACGGTGCCGTCGGCCCCCGGCGTCGCGTGGCGAACCGAGGCTCGGGGGACGGGGGACGCCGTAGGTCTCGTCGTCGGACGGGAGCGCGTCTTCGTCGGCACCGCCCACGTCCACGCGTTCGACCGAGTCGACGGCACCGAGCGGTGGTCGGCCATCGGCGTCGGTGGCCGCTGTGCCCTCGGGACAGACCATCTCTACGTCTCTGAATCCCAGTCGGGCAGCGAGTCGCCCAGACTCAGGGCTTTCGACCGCGAGGGGACGGTTCAGTGGGACGTGGAACTGCGGCCGGCCGACAGCGTCCTCCCGCTGTCGAGCGGCGTCCTCACGAGCGCCCTCGGCGGCGCGCTCCGGGCGTTCGGCACCGACGGTCGGTCGCGGGCCGGAACGCGGCACGGGGGCCACGGCTCCCTCGCGGTGGCCGCGGGGACTCTCTACGGCGCGGGGCCGTACGCCGTCCAGCGATACCAGCGCCCGACGGTCGCCGATGCCACGGTCGGGCGGTTCCCCGACAGTCAGTGGACGAGCGACCTGAACGCCGCCCGGACGACTCTAACCGTCCACGACGGGGCGCTCCTCGTCGGCAACCGCCAGTCGACCGTCGCCGTCGAGGCGTTCGACCTCGAAGCCGGCCAGCGGCGCTGGCGGGTCGCGCCGACGCCGGGCGACGACGAGGTCTCGGCTACCCGAGCGCCCGTCGTGGTCGACGGAACGGCTGTGACGGCTACGGCGGTCGAAACCGGGAGCGACCGCCGCACGTGGCGTCTCCTCGGCGTCGACGCCGCCAGCGGCGAGCGACGGTGGCGACGGCCGCTCGACTCGGCCGTTCGTGACGTCGCCGCCGGCGAGGAGGCGGTCCTGCTGGCGACGGGCCACGACCGGATGGAACAGACCGGGATACCCCGGGGGTCCGTCCGGGCGTTCGACGTCACTGGGGCTCCGCAGTGGCGGACGACGTTCGACGTCCCGGTCCGAACCCTCGCGCTCGCCGACGGGACGGTGTTCGCGCTGCTGGCGGACGGGAGTGTCGCCGCGCTTCGCGCGTGAGAAATCGACGGTGCGGTGGCGGCTCGCTGCTCCCCGCGGTGCGGTCCGCCACCCTCTCCGCTCGGGCGCTCTTATTCGCTGCCCCAGTCGCGCGTCGTCTTCGGGCGCTCGCTGACCGCCTGGACCGCAAGCGGCTGGTCGGCGGAGTTGATGGCTTCCAGGGCCGCCTCGGCGCTCTCTCGGGTCGAGAAGTACGTCACCGTCTCCTCGACACAGGCCTCCAGTACGTCGCGGTCACGGGAGGCAACGAGGTCGATGTCGCCCGCCTGGATGGCCTCGACGACGGCCCCGGTGTCCGCGTAGTCGTCAAGGCTCTTCACGTCGAAATGCTCCTCGTAGCCCAGAATCGGGAGGTCAACGAGCGCGGTGCCCGAAAGCGGGATGTCCTTGCCGACGCACATCTGGGCCTTCTGGTATGCCTTGCCGAAGGAGCCGGCGGTGCCCATGACCTCACCCGTGGACTTCATCTCCGGGCCGAGTCGCGGGTCCGAGCCCGGCAGGCGGTCGAAGGGCAGGACGACTTCCTTGACCGAGACCTGCTCGGGGATCTGCTCGTCGATATCCAGCTCCGACAGGCTCTCACCGGCCATCACGCGGGCGGCGATCTTCGCGATCGGGACGCCCGTCGTCTTCGAGATGAAGGGGACGGTACGGGACGAGCGCGGGTTTGCCTCCAGCACGTAGACCTCGCCGTCACGCACGGCGAGCTGGACGTTCAGCAGCCCGACCGTATCGAGCGCGTCGGCGATGTCCTCGGTGACTTCGCGGATGCGCGGCATGACCTCCTTTATGTCCGCCGAACGGGGCGGAATCATACACGCCGAGTCGCCGGAGTGGACCCCGGCGGTCTCGACGTGTTCCATCACGCCGCCGATGAGCACGTCGTCTTCGTCGGCGACGGCGTCGACGTCCAGCTCGACGGCGTCGGCGAGGAACTCGTCCACGAGGATGGGCTTGTCGGGCGAGACGCGGACCGCCTCCTCGATGTAGGTCTCCAGGTCGTCGTCGTTGTAGACGACGTCCATCGCACGGCCGCCCAGCACGTAGGAGGGACGGACGAGGACGGGGTAGCCGATGTCGTGGGCCAGGTCGAGCGCTTCTTCCTTGCTCGTCGCCGTGCCGCCCTCGGCCTGTGCGATGCCGAGGTCGTCCATCAGCTTGTTGAAGCGGTCGCGGTCCTCGGCGAGGTCCATCGCCTCGACCGAGGTGCCCAGAATCTCGCAGTCGAGCCCGCGGCGCTGAATCTCCTTCTCCAGCGGTTCGCCGATGTCGACCGAGGTCTGGCCGCCGAACTGGACCATCACGCCGTCGGCGCCGGTCGATTCGGCCACGTCGGCGACCTCTTCCGCGGTGACGGGCTCGAAGAACAGCCCGTCGGAGGTGTCGTAGTCGGTCGAGACCGTCTCCGGGTTGTTGTTGACGACGTGGGCGTCGATGCCCATGTTCTCCAGAGCCTGGACGGCGTGGACCGAACAGTAGTCGAACTCGACGCCCTGCCCGATGCGGATGGGGCCGCCGCCGACCACGACGACGCTCTCGACGTCGGGGTCGACGAGCAGTTCGTTGCGGTCGATGCCCGAGATGGGGTCACGGGTGGAGTAGTAGTACGGCGTCGTCGCCTCGAACTCGCCGGCGCAGGTGTCGACGAGCTTGTAGTCCCGATGGACCGTCTCCGACTCGACGTCTTCGATTTGTACGCCGCTCCCGTCGGTCGCGGCCTCGACTTCGGCCCCGTCGCCGTCGTCGTTCTCCAGTCCGGCCGGGAGCCACGAGACGTGGGTGTCGTTGAACTCGCCGCCCGCGAGCGCGGTTATCTCCTGGTCGGTGAAACCGGCTGCCGCGGCGGTTTCGTAGTCGCCGGCGATGGCCGCCTCGGCCGCGTCGGCGACCTCCTCGAAGCGCTCGACGTACCACTCGTGGATGTCGGTCAGTTCGACGACCTCCTCGACCGAGTAGCCACGCAGGAACGCCTCGAAGATGGCGTACGGCCGGTCCGGCGAGGGGCGGACGAGGTACTCTTCCTCCAGCTCGTCGTCGCCGACCGTCTCGAAGTCGACGGCGGGGTTGTACTCCGAGGAGCGCAGCGCCTTGAGCAGTGACTCGGGGAAGGTCCGGCCGATGGACATCGCCTCGCCCGTCGACTTCATGGCCGTCGACAGCTCGAAGTCCGTGTCGGTGAACTTGTCGATGGGCCAGCGCGGGACCTTCGTGACGATGTAGTCGATGGCTGGCTCGAAGGCGGCCGTGGTCTCGCCGGTGATCTCGTTCTCGATCTCGTGGAGCCGCTTGCCGAGTGCGACCTTCGCCGTGACGCGGGCGATGGGGTACCCCGTCGCTTTCGAGGCCAGCGCGGAGGAGCGGGAGACGCGGGGGTTCACCTCGACGACGCGGTACTCGCCGCCGGGCGTGCCGTCGTCGCGCCAGGCGTGCTGGATGTTACAGCCGCCCTGAATGCCGAGTTCGCGGATGACCTTCAGCGCGGAGTCGCGCATCTGCTGGTGGCCCTCGTCGGGGATGACCTGCGAGGGCGTAACGACCGTCGACTCCCCGGTGTGGATACCCATCGGGTCGATGTTCTCCATGTTGCAGATGATGATACAGGAGTCGTCGGCGTCGCGCATGACCTCGTACTCCAGTTCGACCCACCCGGAGATGGACTCGGTGACGAGGACTTCGCTGTTACGCGAGAGGCGCAGCCCCTTGCGCACGCGTTCGACGAGCTCCTCGAACTCGTCGACGACGCCGGAGCCCGAGCCGCCCAGCGTGTAGGTCGTGCGGGCGATGACCGGGAGGCCGCCGACCTCGTCGACGGCGTCCTGAATCCGCTGGCGGAAGTTCTCCTCGTCGAAGTCCGTGACCGACTCGCCCTCGTCGAGCGAGATGGTGGTAGAGCGGGGGACCGGCTCGCCGATGGACTCCATGCGCTGGCGGAACAGCTCGCGGTCCTCGGTGGCGTAGATGGTGTCGAGGGGCGTACCCATCACGTCGACGTCGTACTCTTCGAGAACGCCCTCCTCGGCGAGTTCGGCCGTGACGTTGAGGCCGGTCTGGCCGCCCAGGCCGGCGATGACGCCGTCGGGATTCTCCTTCCGGATGATCTCGGTGATGGCCTCGGTGTTGATGGGTTCGAGATACACCTTATCGGCCATGTCCGGGTCGGTCATGATGGTCGCCGGGTTGGAGTTGACCAGTACGACGCGTGCCCCCTCCTCCTGGAGCGCCCGACAGGCCTGCGCGCCGGAGTAGTCGAACTCGGCGGCCTGGCCGATTTTGATAGGGCCACTCCCGATAAGCAGGATTGTGCGGTCTTCCTCGGCTGTCATTACCCGATTCGAGCCGATACATCGTAATAAGCCCGGCGAAAAGGTACGAAGCTCGAAGCCGCATTTCGAATATCGTAATGCGACAGCGTCACACGGGGTAGTCGCACCCGCCCGCGCCTCTAGCTCTCGTCGGTGACGCTGTAGCGGTAGGGCTGGTCCCTGATGACCTCGACTTCGCCGGTCTGGGCCCGCCGACCGAGCACCGTGGCGACGCGGTGGGCGCTCTCGAACTCCTCGTCGTGCTCTTCCAGCAACTCCAGAATCTCGCGGGCCGTCAGGGGACCGTCGGCGTCGGCGTCGTCGAGGACGGACTGGATGCGCTCGAACTCGCCGTGACGGATGGCCATATCGGTATTCAATAGCCGAAACCCCATATAACACCGTCAGACTGGTGTCTGACGCCGGTTTAGCCGAAACCGACGGACAGCAACGGGACGCGTTCTGCACCCCGTTGTCATACACTGTCTGCGCGTGTTCGAATAGCAGCCAGGTAGCTACCGGCCGTTCCGGAGCGACCGAGACGACTCAGATGGGGTGGTGGCTCCGTCGAAACCCTCGAACGGTGATCGTTTGGCACGACTGTGTCCCGTCCAGTGCGGTCGACTCATCTTCAACGCGGCTGTTGGAGCGTGCGCTGGCGTACTCCTGAATCCCGGAACCGGTACCCGATAGCGGAGCCGACGTGTCTACTGGGCGGATCTTGTCGAATCGTATCGAATTATTTTTTGTGTCTGTCTCTCGAAACTGAACAATGGCAGACCCTCTCCGTCGGACCGCTCTCCTCGTGATGGCCGCCCTCTTTATCACGACGCCGGTCTGGGGGCCGGCACTGGACATCACGGGAAGGGACTACCAGTACCAAGCCGCACTCGTTACGGTCGACGACAATCGGATTCAGGTCGAGGGTGACCACTCGGAGCTCAACGGCTTCGATGCTATCGACTGCTTCGAGGAGCCCCGCCACTCGCGCCGGTGTGCGGTGGAGTCCCGAATTGTCAACGGCTCGTCGATACAGGCGCCCTACCCCGGCGCGAGGAACGGCGCTCGGAGTTCGAGACTCGATGTGCGAGAGCCGTACGTCGCCTTTGCCGACACTGGACGGGTGTACGAGCGCACGACGGGGTGGAACGATTCGGCCGAAGCATACGTGCTCGGGCTGGAACGAACCAACGCGAGCAGGGTGTTCGAGTTGTATTCCCAGCCGGTCGGACAGTCCGCGCGGCCGGTTCGCCGAACGGTCGAAACAGGCTCGGCGTGGGCCGACGATTCGTTGTCCGAACCCGTGCTCGTCAGTTCGAGCGGGCGCTACTACATCGTGTATGTCGCCGACACTCGAAGTACCCTCGGAGAGAAGCCGCTCACGGAGCGGTTGTTCGAGCTGATATCGTTCGGTATCGGTATCCTCCTGTTCGAGCGCGCTCGGCGAGGCGGCTGAGACCCGCTTGCGGACGCCGCCCGATTCGGGCGCTCGTGCACACACGCCCTCGTCTCGGCCGATTTCACCCGCTGCATCCGGCACGCAGTTCCCGTCACAGCGAACTCGTCTCACGGAGCTGGACCGCTGTAGATTAGTTCCGACCGGCTCGGCGCGTCCCGTGGCCTCGACGACGATTCCTATCAGACCGCCGAGTCGTGCTCGTCCTCGAAGTTTCTCTGGGCGCGGTACTGGTCGACGAACACGCCGATGTCGAACTCCAGCATCTGGGACTCGAACTCCGCGGCCATCTCGTCGTCCTCGGCGTGGGAGACGGCGTGTTCCATCAGTTCGACGATGAGTTCGACGACGATTTCGTGGAGGCGCCGGGCGTCGAAATCGGTCACCCAGGCCATCGAAAAGCCGACGGCGCCGTCCTCGCTGGCGTCGGCGAACGCGACCTTCTCGGGGAACTCCTCGATGACGACGCCCATGAGGTGGGCCATCGTGAACTCCTCGTGGTCGTCGGCCGGTTCGATGGTCTCGACGAGGATTTCCTCCAGAAACTCGGGGACGAAACGGGCCAGCGGGTGGGCGCCCACCACGACGGCGTGGGTCGACCCGCACGCGCAGTCGAACTGCCGGATTCCCATGTGGAGGTCGTCGTGGGTGTCGATGACCTCGCCGCAGGCGAGTTCGAGCTCGGACTCGCGCCCGCCGGGCACGCGCGGTTCTGCCATTGGTACCGCTAGGCCGCTGGCGTGGTTAAAGCCCGCGATACGCCAGTGCCGTGGCAGGCTCAGGCCGCCGACTCGCGCGCGCTGGTCCTGACCTGCAGGTAGGCGTCCGTGACCACAGCGATGCCGAGCGTCTGGAACACGGTGCCCAGAACCGCCGAAAGGAGCCGCGAGACGACGGACAGGGGGAGGCCGCCGACTGCGGACGAGCCGCCGACCAGCCCCGTGACGAACCCCGGGAGGCTCCCGACGAGGCCGAACAGGCCGAGCACCAGCAGCAGGACGATAATCGAGGCGGGGTCGTCCATGAACCGGGCGAAGCTGTTGCGAAGCGTCTCGCCGTACCCGCCGTCGTTCAGCGCGATCTCCTGGCGGAGATAGACGAAGACGGTCAGTAAAACGAGCCCGACGACGGGTCCGGCTATCGAGCCGACGAGCGTCGTCGCCACGCCGCCCAGCTGGCCCGCGATTGGGAGGACCGACTGGAAGACCAGCACGGTCACCGCGACACCACCGCCGAGGAGGACCGCCATCACGGCTCTGTCGCCGAACGAGGCGGTCGCCGTCTCGTCGGGCCCGGCAAACAGGCGTATCGCCCAGTAGCGGACGAGTTCGCCCAGCAGCGTGACGACGACGACCAGTGCGACGGTCAGCGAGAGGCCGACGCCGAGCGCGAACGGCGTCCCGCCGCTGACCGACTCTATCGCCGCCCGCTCGGCTTCCGTGTAGACGCCCCGCTCGTACAGCAGCGCGAACAGCTCCGCGGTGAGGCTCTCGTTGACAACGACCGCGCCGAGGTTGTAGAGGAGAAACACTGCACCGACCAGCACCCCGGTCTCGCTGGTCAGGTCGTCGATACCACTGCGGAGGGCCGTCCCGACATCCAGGGACATAGCTTCGTTTCCACGACACTGTGTAATAAATGTCCCCGCTCCGGCCGGCGCGTTGTCCGGTCAGCTCAGGGCCAGTCGTCGCGCGCGTCCGCGTCCTCGTTTGCCGTCGCCTCGGGGGCCTGGGGCTCGCCCAGTTCCCAGTCGGCCGCCTCGGCGGCGTCGGCGACCGGGAGGAACTCCCAGCCGGTCGCCTCGGCGAGCGCCGCGTCGGCCTCGCCGCTGCCGACGAAGACGTGTCGGTCGGTGTCGAACTGCTCTTTGACGTTCTCCAGACTCTCCTCGCGCCCGCGTGGCCCCGAGAAGAAGTCCTGCCTGATGCGGTGCTTTCGCGTGAAGTTGGTCACCACGTAGGTCGGCTGTTCGGAGATGACGCCGACGTACTCGGACCACTGGCGTGCGTCGGTGAACACGCTGTCCGGGTAGGCCAGCTCCTTGAGCGCTCCGAGGTCGAACGCGAGTGTCATGTCGCCGCTGCCGCCATCCATACAGCATACTCCGCTGTCAGCCGAAAAAAGGGCGTCGTTCCCGTTCGGGGTCGCCGGCACTGCCCCGGCGGTCACTCGTCGTCTAGATGGCTCGTCTCCCCGGAGAACTCCAGCACCCACTCCTCGCCGTCGCGTTCAAGCAGCGTTAGCCCACACAGCGGCGCCTCGACCTCGTCGGCCGACCCGACGAGCCCGTGGACGACGCCCCCGACGCTCAACCCGTGGCCGACGAACAACACCGTCCCGTCGGTGTCGGCGACGAGCGACTGCGCGGCCCGCCCGGCCCGCTCCATGGCCTCGCTGTGGCTCTCGGGGAACTCCGGGACGACGTGGGGGTCGTGGTCGAGTTCGATCGGGTCGAACCACTCGGCCAGCCGCTCGTTCGGGACGGTCTCGGGGTCGGTCTCGAACCACTCGGCGTTGCGGTGCTCGCCCAGTCCGGGCTCCAGCAGGGCCACGTTCCCGGTCTCGCGGCAGATCTCCTCGGCCGTCTCCGCCGTGCGGAGGAACGGCGAGGCGTAGACGGCGTCGAACGTGACGACCGACTCGACGAAGTAGCGGCCGGTCCGCCACGCCGCCCATCGGCCCAGCTCGGTCAGCGGCGGGTCGTGGACGCGGTCGGCGTGGTGCTCCCACTCGGGGTCGACGCTGTCCCGGCGCTGGCCGTGACGGACGACCCAGACAGTGTCTGCCATGTCTGTCCGCTATCGAAGCGCGGGAAAATCAAAGTGGGCCAGCCAGCATCGCGGGTCGCCGGCCTGGCTGCCCGCCGGCCGTAGCAGTGCGCTTCACGAATCGCTCACGAACAGTCCAGGAACTCAGCTGTACGCTCTAAGGGCGTCGCCGGCAGCCAGGTACACGGTTCCGTCGACGAGGACGGGTTCGTGCGAGCCGACGGTGGGCGCTTCGGTACGCCACCGCTCGGACCCGTCGGCCTTGTTCAGTGCGACGAGCGCCTCCCCACCGCTCGTAACGTACAGCGTCTCCCCGTACAGCATCGGGGTCGTCCGTACGCCGCCGGACAACGTGGCCGTCCAGTCGCTCTCGCCGGTCTCGCTGTCGATTCGGTAGACGCTGTTCCCGCTCGCGGCGTACACCGCGTCGCTACCGACGGCCGGAGCGCCCGCTATCTCCTCGTTGCCCGTGTCGAACCGCCACCGCTTGTTCCCCTCATCGGCGTCCAGTGCGACGACGCTGGCGTCCTGTTCGTCGAGGTATCCGCGGCCGCCCTGTCGGTCGCGGACGAAGTAGACGCCACCTCCACCGACTGAAACCGCTTTCTTCTCGTACGTGCCGAGGAACTCCCAGTCGGATTCCCCGTCGAGCGTCGCGGCGACGATTCTGGCGTTGTCACCCACGTAGAACACCCGCTCGTCGGTGAGGGCGGGTGTCACTCCACCGCCGTAGTTGTACTCGGTCTCCCACTCCTCCCGCTCGGTCTCGACGTCGATCGCTGCCAGTTTGCCCTGGCCGCCGACGGAGTAACTGGCGTGATACAGAGTCCCGTCGCGGACCGCCGGCGCGTTCTGGACCTTGTCCCTGGTTTCGTACTGCCACTGTTTCTCACCGGTCGCCGTGTCGTAGACGCGGACCTCGCTCCCCCGTGTCGGCGCGTACAGGCTCCCGTCGACGACGGCGAGGCTACCCCTGAAGCTCCCGTCGGCGACCCGCCACCGGACCGACTGGTCGAACGGATCTATCGCGTGGAGCGTCTTTCTCGACACGACGAACACCGACCCCCCTGCCGCAAATGGGTGGCCTCTGATTCGAGCACCCCGTGGGATGTCGAGTGAGACCGACCAGGATTCCGAGACGGCACTGTCGGGGCCGGTTCGGTCCGGGAACGCACCCGTTCGGGCGGTGTCCCCGCGATAGAATCGCACGTGCTGGTCGAGTTGCGGGCCGCTTCCGGCGCTTTCGCCGGTCTGCTCGGGACTGCCACCGTCACCGCTACCGCCACATCCGGCGAGTCCGGCCGTCGCGCCCGTTGCGAGTGCCGCGACGAAGGCCCGGCGGCTGCTGTTCGACGCACTGTTCGACTGGGAACCGAGCTGCTGTTTCGTATCCTTCATGCAGAGATGGTCCTGACGTGCCATTCGTTATTCCTCGGTCAGTGCGTACACCGACTGGTCGTCACTGCCGACGTAAACGGTGCCGTCGGCCACCGCCGGCGAGGACTCGACCCGACTGCCGGTCTCGAAGGTCCACAGCACCTCGCCGCTCTCGGCGTCGAGTCCGTAGACGCTGTTGTCCCGGCTTCCCGCGTAGACAGTGTCGCCGACGACTGCAGGCGTAGAGACGTAGCCGTCAGTCCGATACTTCCACTGTTCCTCGCCGGTCGCTGCGTCGACGGCGTAGACGAACCCGTCGATGTTGCCGAGGTAGACCCTGCCGTCGGCCACTGCCGGCGAGGAGTTGAGTGAGCCCAGCATCTCGTAGCGCCACTGCTCCTCGCCGCTCTCGGCGTCGATGGCGTACACGGTGTCGTCGTGACTCCCGACGTAGACGGTGCCGTCGACGACCGCTGGTGCGGACTGGACGAAGCCGCCTGTTTGTAACGTCCACTGCTCCGTGCCGCTCTCGGCGTCGAGGGCGTACACGGTGTCGTCGTCGCTGCCGACGTAGACGGTGCCGTCGGCGACCGCCGGTGACGCCTGGATGACGCCGCCCGTCTCGAACAGCCACTCCTGCTCCCCGCTCTCGCTGTCGACCGCGTACAGGTTGTTGTCCCAGCTACCGACATACACCGTCCCGTTCGCTACGGCGGGCGTCCAGAGGTTGTTACCGGGCTCCGAGAACACCCACTCCTGTTCGCCGCTCTCGGCGTCTATCGCGTACAGCTTGGTGTCGTGACAGCCTACGTACACTGTCCCGCCGACGACAGCCGGCGAGGAGTACACCACTCCGTCGGTATCGAACGCCCACGTTTCCGTACCGCTCTCGGCATCTATCGCGTACACGGTCTTGTCGGAACTCCCGACGTAGACGGTGCCATCGGCTACCGCCGGCGAGGAATACACCTCGTCGTTGGTCCGGAACGACCACTGGGTCGTGATGTTCTCCCTCGGGCCGGACTGGTCCGGCAGGCTCCCGACGTTGGCCGCGTCGACCGAGTACATCGGCCAGGGCCCCGCAGTACCCGAGTCCTGTGAGTTCGTTTCCCCGTCGGACGGGGTTCCACACCCTGCGAGCGCGCTGGCCCCCACCGCCCCGAGCACCGACAGTATCTCGCGGCGCCGAGATTCTTTCACCATAAATAGCCGTTAAATCAAACTTTACCGATAAAGGTACCGATGTTACGGGGTGAAACGAGGTTCGCTGCTGTGGTGCCGCCAGCAGACCGCGATTACCGTCGGTAGTGGTCCTGTTCGTCCAGCAGCTCGGCTTTCTCCTGTATCTGGGCCATCTCGCGGGCGGCCTCCCCGCGGCCGCCGTCCGGGCCGTGGCCGTAGTTGATCGACCAGTCCAGCAACGAGCCGGCGAACACGCTGTCGTCACCGCTCCCGTCGCTTCTGTCCTCGTCGCTGTCCCCGGACACCGCGTTCAGGAACCGCTGGAACAGTCGCCCAATCACGTGCGCTATTTGTGCCCGGATGCACAAAAAACTGCCCCACAATCGAACAGCCGAGACAAAAAGCGGCGAGAAGCGGTTATTCGGCGGGCGCGGCCGTGTTGGCCTTCACTTCTTCGAGGTCGACGTCTTTCGCCAGCAGGAGCTCTTTCTGGTCTGCGACCTTGCGCTCCTCGCGGATGAGCTTCTTGAACTTGGACTGCTGGGAGAGGTCGCCGATTAGCACGCCGCCGATGAGCTGGCCGTTCTCGAAGGCGAGTCGGCGCCACTCGCTGTCGGAGTACTTCCGTTCCGCCTCGTCGTCGCCCCGGGCAGGGTGGCCAAAGGAGAGGAAGGGGAAGTCGAAGTGGGTGATGGAGTACGAGGAGACCCAGCGGAACTCCTTTGCCTCGTCGTCGGCGACCATGTTCCGCCCGGCGACCGACCCCTGCTCCTTGGCCGAGCCCCACGCGCCGTTCTGGGCGCGCGAGTTGAGGATGGTGTCGTAGAACTGGGTGATGTCGCCCGCGGCGTAGATGTCCTCGACGCTGGTCTGCATGTACTCGTCGACGACGATGCCGTCGTCCTCCTCGATGCCCGCGCCGTCGAGGAACTCCGTGTTGAAGTTCAGCCCGATGGCGACGCCGGCCCACTGGCCGTCGAACTGCTCGCCGTTGGGGTCCACGGCCCCCGAGACGTGGCCGTCGTCGTCGACCTCGAAGCGGTCGACGCCGGAGTCGAAGACGGGTTCGACGCCGTTCTCGCGCAGGGCCTCGTGGATTATCTCCGCGCCGTCGGCCGACAGCGCGTAGCGCCACCAGCGGTCCCCCCGCATCAGGTACTTGGCGTCGATGCCCTGGGCCGCACAGACGGCGGCGAGGTCGATACCCAGCAGCCCCGCGCCGACGATGATGCCCTGGTCGGACTCCTCTGCGTGCTCGCGGATGCCCCGAGCGTCCTGAAACGTCCAGAAGTGGTGGACGCCGTCGGCGTCGCTGTTCTCGACGGGGAGCTGTGCAGGCGTCCCGCCGGTGGCGACGAGCAGCTTGTCGTACTCGTAGGTCTCGCCTTCGTGCGTGTGAATCTCGTGGGCGACGGGCTCGACATCGGTGACGTGGGTGTTGAGCTGGAGGTCGATGTCGCGCTCGTCGTACCACTCGGGCTCGTGGATGGAGATGGGGGCCTCGGGCAGTTTCCCCTTCGCGAACTCCTTGATGAGAATCCGGTTGTAGAGGGCCTCTCCCTCGTCGGTGATGACGGTCACTGATGCGTCAGGGTCCGCTTCCCGAATAGTCTCCGCTGCGGACGCTCCCGCGATACCGTCCCCGATAATCACGTGCGACGTGCTCATGTTCGGACGCTTCGGCACGACGCCTAATGTGGATTGCTATCTCGCTATCGTTTGCGATACCGGCTAGCAGTGGACTCGGCGCCCCTGAGAGCCAGACTGCGTCCGTCTCCCGTCCCGACCCGTCGAGCCTTTCAAGAAGCTCCGTTCCCAACGCTGCATCGATGAAACTCCGCCAGAACGTCAAACATTTCGCCGCGAAGCAGGCACTGACGCTGCCGGTGGTCGGGGAGAAGGTCAACGACCGCCTGGTCGGGATGCACACGGACATCTTCGCCGGGAAGGCCGACCCGGAGCGGGCCGACGAGCGCCGGGACCATCTGGACGACTTCTTCGACGCGACGATGGACACGTACGTCGCCGCGCTGGAGGCCGGCTTCCCGGAGGCCAAAGCCCGCGAGATAACCCACGTGCAGGCCAACTTCGACTTCTACAACCACGGCTGGACGGAGATGATGGAGTTCCCGGCCGACGAGCTCACCGAACACCACGAGCGCTACGAGGCGTTCTTCGGACGCCACGGTATCACCATCGAGGACCCCCTCGGGACGTTCCGGCCGGCCGACGGCATCGCCGAGGCGCCGTCGACGCCCGAGAAGCTCGACGACCCCGAACACCCCCACGCCGAGGGCGGCTTCGCCGACGACGCCTACGTCGAGACCGAGGACGGCGAACTCGTCGTGGGCGGGCAGGAAGAACCCGAAGATATCGACCCCGGCGAGGCCCCCGGCGTCGACGACGAGCACACCGCCGACTGAAGCCCCGTTCGGCGGTTACGTCTCGTGGATGCGGTCGGCCACTTCGTAGCCCGCGACGATACCGCCGTTGAGCGACCGCTCGGGGTACTGGGCTTCCGAGGCCATCCCGGCGTAGTAGACGCCGTCGGCCACGTCCTCCGAGAGGTCGTAGGGGACGACCATGTCGAGATAGCCGCGTTCGTACACCGGTGCCGTGCGCGGGTTGCGCGAGGTCCGGACCCAGTTCACGGCGTCGCGGTCGAACTCGGGGAACAGCGACTCGATGCCGGAGAGCCACGTCTCCCGCACCTCGTCGTCGTCCTGCTGCCAGACGTCCTCCTCGGGCGACTGGATGTAGCGGGCGACGTACAGCAGGTGTTCGCCCCCGTAGCGTTCCCGTTCGACGAAGTTCGTGTGTTCGATGAGCGCGCCGAAGGGCGCCTCGTCGGCGATGTTCAGCCAGTAGGTGTCCAGCAGCGGCTCGTCCATGCTGATGACCGAGCAGACGGTTCCCTGGAAGTCGATTTCACAGGGGTAGCCGGTCAGATCTTCGAGGACGTCGGGCATCGCCGCGACGACGACGCTGTCCACGTCGTGTGCCTCGGTGACCGTCTCGCCGTCCTCGCCCTCGTGTTCGGCGGTCAACCCCGTCACCTCGCCGTCCGTGCTCTCGATGTCGGTCACGCGGGTCCCCGTCTCGACGTTCTCGCGGCCGACGGCGTCGACCAGCGCGTCGAGCAGGCGGCCGAAACCGCCGTCGAGGTAGCCCAGTATCTCGCCGTTGAGGATGTCGCGCTCGCCGCGGAACTTGATGCGGCCCAGCAGCCAGGCGGCGCTCACGTCGGCTTTCCGGGAGCCGAACTTCGCGTCCAGCAGCGGCTCGAAGAAGGTCTCGTAGACGTTCTGTGTGGTGTGGTCGCGGGCGAACTCCTCGACGGGGACGTCCTCGAAGTCTTCGAGTTTCTCGTAGGTGTCGAACTTCGGTATCCCGCCCCGGACGTCGACGTCGAGGGTCAGCATGCCCAGCCGGAACTTATCGTAGAGGCTCCAGTGGGGAAAGGAGAGAATCTCCCAGGGCTTGTCCATCGGGTGGACGACGCCGTCGACGTAGTAGGCGTTCTCCCCGATTCGCCACTCGACGTCCCCGCCCAGGCCGAGCTCCTCGGCGAGTTCGACGATGGTCTCCTCGGATTTCGAGAGGTGGTGGTAGAACTTCTCGATAGGGTCCCCGTCCGTCTCGTACACCGCGGCCAGTCCCCCCAGGTCCTCGCTCGCCTCGAAGACGCGGACGTCGTGTCCGCGCTGCTGGAGCCGATACGCCGCTGCGAGGCCGGCGACACCGCCACCGACGACACCGATCATACAGTGCGCTTTCACTCGTCGTGGGATTTACTTTGTGTTTCCGTCGTCGCGTTCGCTCGGGCCGCCGTCCCGGCCCCGCGCTCGGGCGGCTCGGCCCGCTGGAACTCCAGTGTCGCGACGGCGCCTTCCGGGTCGTTGTCCTCGTACCACACCTTCCCGCCGTAGAGGTCCATCATCACGGAGACGAAGTAGAGGCCGAAGCCGCCGGCGGTCTGGTCGTTGGAGAGCGACCGCTCGAACACCGTGGTCTTCAGTTCGTCGCTGATGCCGGGGCCGTTGTCCGCAACGCGGACCTGAATCCAGTCGCCGGCGTGCCGGGTTTCGATTTCGACGCGGGGCTCCGCACTCGTGTTGTGTTCGACGGCGTTTTCGACGACGCTGCCGAGCACTTCCTCGGCGAGGTGGTTGGCGCGCACCCAGTCGTCGGCGACCGCCAGTTCGACCGCGACCGCGCTGTCGTCGGGGACACTGCGCTCGACGGCGTCCCGGACGGCGGCCGACAGCGACACCGCCTCCAGGCGCTCGCTCTCGCTGGCCGTCACCGTCTCGTTGATATCCCTGATGGCGTCGCTCATCTCGGTGAGGCGGTCACACCAGTCGGTGATGCTGTCGATGTGGTGGTGTTCGTCTTCGCCGACGCTGGTTCTGAGGTGGTCAGAACGCCCCTGTACGACGAGCATCGCGTTCCGCACCGAGTGCCTGAGGACGCCGTTGAAGAACGCTATCTGCTCGTTGCGGCGCTGTATCGACGCGCGGCTCTCCCTGAGTTCGCGCTGGCGGGCGAGCTGTTCGAGGGCCACCTGTGTGGTGTGGGCGAGTATCCGGGCGTACTGCCGGTCTTCTCTCACGTAGCGCTCGTCCGCCGAGGCGATAGCCAGCACGCCGTGGTCGCCCATCGGCACCATCAGCGCGCGTTCCATCGGGACGCCACAGCCGCCACACTCGGCGACGCGCTGCTCGCCGCTCTCGTAGGTCCGCCAGAGGTTGTGCGCCGGTGTCTGCTCGGGGTCGATCTGCAACACCGACTCGGCCACCGACTCCGAGACCACGTCGCTCATCGCGGCCGGTTCGAGCCGGCCGTCGTCGGTGGCCAGGAAGACGGCGGCCGCGTTCTGGTCGAGCACCCGCGTGGCGAAGCTGACGGTCAGCTCAGAGACGGTCTCCGGCTGGTCGGCCTCGATGAACTGCCGGGTCGCCGCCTGCAGCGCCTCCAGCCGGTCCTGTCGGCGCTGCTGGCCGGTGACCTCCCGGAGGACGACCAGCCGGCCCCGGACCGCGCCGCGCTGGTCCGTGATGGGGCTGGTCTGTGGGTCGTAGTACGACAGCGGGTCGCCGACGGCGAACACCTCGTCGCGCTCGATGTCGCCGAGCAGGCCGTCACAGGCCTCGTCCACGGGGCGTCCGCCGAGCTCCCCGGTGCCGAGCAGTGTCGCCGCGGCCGCGTTGTAGTCGATGACGCGGTCGTCGCCGTCGAGCGCGAGGACGGGGTCGGGGAGCTCGTCGACGAGCAGGTCGCCCGCCAGCGGCGTGACCGAGACGAAATCGTAGCGCAGGAGCGCGACCCCGACGAGGGCGCCGTTGAGCGCGAACGTCAGCGGCGTGCTGTCGATGCCGGGATGCGGGGTCGCACCGAGCACGAACAGGCCGTGGGCGCCGGCGGTCAACAGCCCCGCGGTGAGGATGACGAACGTCTGTTTGCGATAGAGGTTCCGCGAGCGCAGCAGGAACTCCCCGAACAGGACGTAGCCGGCCGCGACGAGGCCGGCGGCGAAGACCGTCTGGACCGTGTAGACGGGTCCGGCCCGGCCAACGAACAGCGTCAGACCGGCGCGCGTGACCGAAACGACGTTCGCCGTGACGAGCCCGTGAAGCGGGTTCGTCAGCGCCAACACGGCGTACAGCGTCGGCGTCAGCAACAGGCCGGCCAGCCGCGCGGGCGTGAGCCAGCTGTCCCGGCCCGTGTACGCGAGCGCGAACACGACCCAGAGTCCGACGATGAGGCCGGAGGTGAGCCGCGTAAACAGGAACACGCCCGTAGCGACCGCCGGGTCGGAGGTCGTGAGCCACGCGATGTTCAGCAGACACCAGCCGGCGGCGGCGACCATCAGCCAGGCGAACGGGACCGTCCCCGGGACCGTCCGGTCGCGCCACGCGCCCGCCGCGAGCACCCCACTGACGACAGCACCGGCTGCACTTCCAGCGAGAACCACCACGACGACGTCGGCGTACATCCCTCTACTACCAGCATCCGTCTCTACTCTTTATCAGTTTGGGCCATGTTCTCAATCCTGAGAGCGCGTGCGTCGACCCGCTACCTTTTTGACCACACTGCAAAAATTCGAGGGCATGCTAACTGTCCGGGCGCCGGCTACCAGCGCGAACCTCGGTAGCGGCTTCGACGTCTTCGGTGTCGCGCTGGAGCGCCCGGCCGACATCGTCCGCGTCTCGAAGGCCGACCGGACGACCATCGAGGTGACCGGCGCCGGCAGCCAGTTCATCCCGGAGGACCCGGAGAAAAACACCGTCGGCGCCGTCGCCGAGGCGCTTTCGGCCCCCGCGCACATCCAGATAGACAAAGGCGTACGGCCGGCGTCGGGACTGGGGTCGTCGGCCGCGAGCGCCGCCGCAGCGGCCGTCGGCCTCAACGCGCTGTACGACCGCGGCTACAGCCGCGAGGAGCTGGTCCCCGTCGCGGCCAAGGGCGAGGCCGTCGTCTCCGGCGACGCCCACGACGACAACGTCGCCCCGTCGATTCTGGGTGGCTTCACCATCGCCACCGAATCCGGCGTCCGGCAGGTCGACGCCTCTATCCCGCTTGTCGCCTGTCTCCCCGACATCGTCGTCTCGACGCGGGACGCCCGCCGCGTGGTCCCGGAACACGCCCGCGTCGAGCAACTGGTCGAGACCGTGGGCAACGCCGCCACGCTCACCACCGGCATGCACCGCGACGACCCCGGCCTCGTCGGCGAGGGGATGCACGACACCGTGGTCACGCCGGCCCGCGCGAAACTCATCGACGGCTACGAGTCGGTCCGCGAGGCCGCGCTGGCGGCGGGCGCGACCGGCGTGACGATCTCCGGCGCCGGTCCCACGGTGATTGCCGCGTGTTACGAGGGCTCACAGCGCGCCATCGCGAGTGCGATGCTCGACACCTTCGGCGAGCACGACGTGGAGGCCCGCGCGTACCAGAGCCGTATCGGTCGGGGTGCCCAGATCTACTGACGCCGTCCCGTCTGCTCGCCAGTCCCGTCACCAACACCGAAATAGCGCGGCGACCAACGCACCCTATGGACGTTCTCATCACCGGAGCGAACGGCGTCGTCGGCGGCGCACTCGTCGACCATCTCGGCGACGAGTACGACCTGACGCTGCTGGACGTCGAGGACGGCGAGCACACCGACGTGGTCGCGGACGTGCGCGACTACGAGGCCCTCCGCCCGCAGTTCGACGGGCAGGACGCCGTGGTCCATCTCGCGTTGCCACCGGGGACCGGCGGCCCCGAGGACCGCTCGCTGGGGTGGTCCGGTGCCCAGCGGGATACCCTCGAAGGCATTCACAACGTCACCGAGGCGGCCGTCGACGCCCGGCTCGATAGCCTGGTGTTTGCCTCATCGAACCACGCCGTCGGGATGGTCGAGGTCCGCAACGAGCCCGCGGTGTACCACAACGACCCCGACGGGTCCCGGGACGAGGGGGTTCTCGCGGGCCACGACGAACCCCACCGACCGGACTCGCGCTACGGCCTGACGAAGTGCTACGGCGAGGACCTGGGGCGGCTGGCCGCCGAGGCCCACGATATCCGCTTCTACGCGCTGCGAATCGGCTCGGTCCGCCGGCCCGAGTACGACCACCCTTACGGCGACGCGGAGGCGGGCGTCGAAGCCGGGCGCTGGGAGCGCGGCAGCGACGCCTACGAGGAGATGGCGGCTCGCATGAAGGGGCTGTGGCAGTCACGCCGGGACTGCGCGCAGCTCGTCGCCCGCTGTCTCGACGACGACACGGTCGAGTGGGACCACTTCTACGGCGTCAGCGCCAACGACCGGCGGTGGCTGGACGACCTCGACGACGCCCGCGAGACCGTCGGCTACGAGCCGCGGGACAACGGCGAGGAGTGGGACGGGCCGCCGGCGTAACCCGGGCTCAGCCGCCCTGCACGAACTCGTTGCGCGTCTCTAGCAGCACCTCTTCGGCGTGGCCCTCGGGGTCGTATCTGTCGGGGTCGTACACCCGCTTGACCTCGCCGTCGGCCAAGACGAAGGTGTACCTATCTACTCGCCCGCTGCTCGTGTCCAGCCCGAACGCCTCGCCGACCTCGCCGTCGGGGTCGGCCAGCAGGTCGTACAGCACGTCCATCTCCTCGGCGAACTCGTCGTGTGACTCGACGGAGTCCATCGAGACGCCGTAGACGGCGATGCCGCCCTCGCGGAACTTCGGCATCGTCTCCTGGAAGTCACGTGCCTCGATGGTACAGCCCTCGGTGAAGTCCTCGGGGTAGAAGTAGACGACCGTGGGCTCGGCGAAGTCGGGCGTGACCGTCTCACCGTACTGGTTCTGTGCGCTGATTTCGGGGGCCGGGTCGCCGGGTTCGAGCATAGCGAGCACAGGGTCGGCGCGGTTTTACCGGTTGGGGTAGGGGTGAGAGTCGCTGCCGTGTCCGGCGGAATTTGGACAACCCTTTAACCTCGCCGGCGGAACTCGGGAACATGTCGAACCCACGACTCCTGATTCTCGGTCCGCCGGGAGCGGGCAAAGGGACACAGAGCGCGAACATCGCCGACGAGTACGACGTCTCCCACATCACGACCGGCGACGCGCTCCGGGCGAACAAGGACATGGACATCAGCGAGATGGACACCGAGTACGACACCCCGCGTGAGTACATGGAAGCGGGCGACCTCGTGCCCGACGCCGTCGTCAACGCCATCGTCGACGAGGCGCTGAACTCCGCCGACGGCTTCGTGCTGGACGGTTACCCACGAAACCTCGACCAGGCCGAGGAGCTCGAAGGGATGACCGACCTCGATGTCATCCTCTCGCTCGACGTCTCACGGGACGAACTCGTCGACCGGCTCACCGGCCGCCGGGTCTGTGACGACTGTGGCACGAACTACCACGTCGAGTTCAACCCGCCCGAGACCGAGGGCGTGTGTGACCAGTGTGGCGGCGAGCTCATCCAGCGCGAGGACGACAACGAGGAGTCGGTCCGCAACCGACTCGACGTCTTCGACGAGAACACCGCACCCGTCATCGACCACTACGAGGACCACGACGGCTTCGTCGCCATCGACGGCGAGCAGACGCCCGACGAGGTCTGGAGCGATATCCGGTCGGCGGTCGACGAGCGCACAGAATAAAGTTCATACGTCGCCGCCGCTTTTCCACGCACAATGGCACGAACCGCGCCGAAGGTAGAGCGACTCGCCGACGACGGCGAAGCGATGACCGACGCGCTCGGCGAGGTCCTCGACGTCGCCGAGGAGAAAGGGACCGTCACGTGGAGCGACGTGAGTGACGATATCACCAGCGGCGAGTGGGGCCGACTCATCGAGTCCGGCCTCCTCGTCGACGCCGACGGCGACGGGTTCGTCGTGGAGGACCCCGAGGCCGTGCGCGAGGCGCTCGAAGACACCGACGCCGCGCCCGAAGAGGACGACGACGAGGGGTGGAGCCAGTGGGACAAACTGGCCGCCCTCGGGACGGTCGGCCTGTTTGCCGGCTACTCCATCAACTCCATCCGGGACGCTATCGGCGGGACCATCGACATCGCGCTCGGCCCGCTGGCGGAGATTCTCCCCTTCTACGTCCTCATCCTCGTTCTGGCCGTCTTCACCGGGGCGACCTCCTCGATTCTCCAGGACAACATGATGGACATGTCGGGGATGGGCGACCACCAGGCGAAGATGGAGGCGATAAAGGAGCGCCGCAAGGAGGCCAAGGAGCGCGACGACGAGGAGGCCCTCGAACGCATCGAAGAGGAGCAGATGGAGCTCATGACCGACCAGCTGGGCATGTTCAAACAGCAGTTCCGCCCGATGGTGTGGATCATGCTCATCAACATCCCCGTCTTCCTCTGGATATACTGGATGGTGTTCGGCCCCGGGCTGAGCATCGGCTCGCCGGTCATCACGCTGCCTCTCTTCGGCGACGTCGAGACCTGGCGCCAGGGGCTCGTCGGCCCGATGCAGGCGTGGATCGTCTGGTACTTCCTGTGTTCGCTCTCCTTTACGCAGGTCATCCGGAAGGCGCTCAACGTCCAGACCACGCCCACCGCTAGCTGAGACGGCGGACACCTACCTTTCCGTTCTAACTGCTTCACCGTACGCGAAAACAGCCAGAAAGCCCCCAGTCGCTCGACTACTGCGGACGAAGCAAGCACCACAGCGAGTGAGACGAGCGAGGAGCGCAGCGAGGCCCCGAGTCGACAGTCCCGGGACTTTCTGGCTGTCCTGAACCGACGCTCGCGAAACCAACACGCCAGCTGCTCCAGCGACAGCAAGACACAACTCCTTTTATCGGTAGCCTCGGAGAACCACCATGTTGATTACCGTCTCCGGTCCCGCGGGCAGCGGGAAGAGCACACTCGCCCGGAGTCTGGCCGACGCGCTGGACTACGAGCACGTCTCCGGCGGTGACATCTTCCGCTCCCTGGCCGAGGAGCGGGGGATGACGCCGCTGGAGCTGAACAAGGCCGCCGA
Source organism: Halomicroarcula saliterrae (assembly GCF_031624395.1). Lineage (NCBI taxonomy): Archaea > Methanobacteriati > Methanobacteriota > Halobacteria > Halobacteriales > Haloarculaceae > Haloarcula > Haloarcula saliterrae. Next base: position 33,633 of record NZ_JAMQON010000002.1, on the reverse strand, counting down.
GGACGACGCCCAGATAGACCGCGACCTCGACCGACGGCTGCGCGACATCGCCGCCGAACGGGACGACCTCGTCCTGGAGTCGCGGCTGGCGGGCTGGATGGCCGGCGAGTACGCCGACATCAAGCTCTGGCTCACCGCGCCGCTCGCGGTTCGCGCCGACCGAATCGCCCAGCGGGAGAACAAACCCTTCGAGCAGGCCCGGACCGAGACCGAGGAGCGCAGCGAGAGCGAAGCCCAGCGCTACGCCGAGTACTACGACATCGAGTTCGACGACCTCTCTATCTACGACCTCGCTATCAACACCGCTCGGTGGGACCAGCAGGGAACGCTGAGTATCGCCCTCCACGCCGTCGACTCCTACGACGCGGACGTCGACGAGGGCAAGACCCCCATCGAGGGCATCCGCTACGAGTTCTGATGCTCCGCGCCCCGCCCGAAGACCGCGACCGCGACGCCCTGCTCTCCTTTGGCGTCGTGAACCTCGACAAGCCGCCGGGGCCGTCGGCCCACCAGGTCGCCGCGTGGGTCCGCGACGCCACGGCGCAGGACCGCGTCGCCCACGGCGGGACTCTGGACCCCAAGGTCACGGGCTGTCTCCCCGTCCTGCTGGGCGACGCCGCCCGCGCCGCGCGCATCTTCGACCACGCCGTCAAGGAGTACGTCGCCGTCCTGGAGCTGCACGACCGCGCGCCGGCGGACTTCGAGTCGGTCGTCTCGGCGTTCGAGGGCGACATCTACCAGAAGCCCCCGCGCAAGAGCGCCGTCAAGCGCCAGCTCCGGACCCGCCGGATTCACGCGCTGGACGTGCTGGAACGCGACGACCGCCGCGCGCTGCTCCGGGTCCGCTGTGCCTCGGGCACGTACATCCGGAAGCTCTGTCACGACATCGGGCTGGCGCTGGGCACCGGCGCCCACATGGGCGACCTCCGCCGGACCGTCACCGGCCAGTTCGACGACCGCTCGCTGGTGTCGATGCACGACCTCGTCGACGCGCTGGCGTTCGCGGAGGCGGGCGAGGAGAGCGCCCTGCGCGAGGCCGTCCAGCCCGCCGAGCGCGCGCTGGACCACCTGCCACGGCTCGTCGTCGCCCCGACCGCCGCCGAAGCCATCGCCGACGGCGCGCCGGTGTACGCGCCCGGCGTCATCGGTGCTGAAGCGGCCCCGGTTGGCGATGCCGTACCGGAACAGAGTGAACTGGTGGCCGTCTTCACCCCCGACGGGTCGGCCGTCGCCCTGGGAACGCTGGTCGGCGACCCCGACGCCGAGTCGGGGACGGTGGCCGACCCGGAGCGAGTGCTGGTGTGACACAGCGCCCCCGAAACGACACCCTTAATTAACGAACCCCCGTCGTCCAAAACACGGGACCGTGGGGTAGCGGTATCCTCGGCGGATGGGGTCCGTCGGACCTGAGTTCGAATCTCGGCGGTCCCACTACCACTTTTTACGGCGTCGGGTGTCCTCGCGAGCCTTCGGCTCGCTGCGGGCACCACTCCTTGTAAAAACATGGGGAAAAACTGCCGGTCGCTCGCTCCGCTCGCGACCGGTGAAACGCCTCGCGTCCGCTCGGCGTATGCTTGCTAGTTCCGCTCTTACTGTGACCACCCCGCCAAAACTAAGCCAGTGGATCCGATTTTCATACTGCGATTGACGCCCACCTGCGAGAGTGCGAGATTGCCCATCGAGACGCCCACGACTACTTCCACCAGGACGACGACAAGCGCCCGATCTCCATCAACGCCGTCGACACCGACCTCGAACCCAACCGGGAGGACGTAGAGGACATCACGAACGTTGGGAGGGACATCGGTGAGTACATCGGTGCCTACGGAGAGTCCCTTTTCGAACGTAGTACTGAGAAGTTGACTTTCCGTGCCGCCGTGTAGGCCACCGGGACGCAGCTGGTCCGGTTCAGTACCGGCGCGAACGAGATGATAGAGCAAAAGCGGCCGGATTCAGATATTCCAGATGACGAACCGGAGATGGTGGAAAAGACGGGATTTGACCCTGAGGCTGACGATTCTTCGCAGATTGTTGACGGTGCGCCGGTCGAACCTATAGAAGGCCAGTGATTTATCGGGGGTGTCGGTCGTGTCGATGAGTCTCGCTATACGATATGCACCGAAACGGCGTCCAGTACGCTGAAATTGATGATGCTGAGCATCTTGACCCACCGAATTTGAACCCTTCGGATAGGCCACAACCTACAATAAACTGTCTCGGTTAAATAATTTCAGTACTTGGATTCATAATCTTACTCAGGTGAGTGTGTTGGCAAAACTCACATAACATTTGGTAGGTAAGTATATCCAAACAGCATTTATGTCTGGGTTACATATCAGGGCATGTGTATCAATTTATACCTGCAATTCGTCATGGCGTTAATGAACAAAAAGCGCTGAACAAACTCAGCCAAGAATTGAGCCAAAAAAGCGGCCAGCAAGCCTCAAATAAAGTAAAGCCGCTACTGGAAATCGTTCACAACGACGATTTAAATAATATCGCACACTATACGTCCGAGTTCGACGAGGTGTTTGTAGACTTCCCAAGATACCTTGTAGACAGAGAGAACAAGCACAAGGATGACGTATCCGATATTATTTCAGATTATAACAACGATCCGGTTAAATTCTTTAGCAAAAATTCAAAGCTAGATTATACACCAGTTATCTCTGGTAGCCTTGATCCGATATCATACTCTGGTTTTGTGCAATATATCCAGAGTCTTCAGTCAGATTTTAACCGTATCTGCGTTCGACTATTCATCCCCATTAACACATTCACGTCATCAGAAGAAAATGAACTCAAATCTATCATTAGTGAACTGCGTGATCAGGATGCAGTTCTTGCTGATGTTGTTGACGTTGACCAACTTTCTACTGCTGTAAGACCAAATATTGACTTCATCAAGTCAGAAATCGGGAATCAAGATTTTTATGTATTCGATGTTTTCGAGCCCAGAGGTGAAGTGAATTATAATTACGGCCTTGTGATGGGCAAGCATGCTAATGTTGATGGGGTTGGTGACTTCTCAATCGAACCCCGTTTCCCGAATGATATCCCAGATGCTGCTTTCCAGAATATTCCGAAACGTGTGCGACAATATGATTCTTCATCCCACTCAGTTAGCACAACTGAAGATAGCGACCACTATGTTAAAGCAGTAGATATGATGTTGAAAAATAATAACCTTGATATAAATCACTGCCCAGCCTGCGAGAAATTATATAATGAATATCAGACGGTGAAGTCTAACTCATCCCGTAAAGATCTGGATGCTGGATTTGTTAAACAAATGAGAATGAATCATTACACCTATTCGGTTCTTGCCGAAGAATTCCCAGACATGACTACTGCAGCTGATGCTGCAAGCTTTGATAGAAATGGCTACACCGATATCTCTTGAATAGGCTTAGCACTAAGTATTAGGCTTTTTAATCTTTTGACCGTCATACTCAACTAAGTCCTGCTCGCTTACTTTCAATTTGTCCTTCTGAGTGAAGTTCTTTGAGACGCTTTTGTGTCGCATTCGATTTTATCGGGAGGCATTCTGCTACCTCGTTCGTAGATAACACTAGATCAGAGGTGTCAGCTAAAACTGAAATAATCTCTTAATCAGTCACATCGGGTTTTCGGCCAGCCATTACACCGCATATCGGCTTTCGCTGGCAAATGAGCGTGGGCGGAGTATTATTACTCCCAATATTATTATAACTCTGGAAAGTACTAATACTCCCAAAGTAAAAATATCATACGGAAGTCATCTGGACTGCTGCAATAGTTCCCAGAAACAGACTCGGTGCTGCAACACCGCCCCGTCGCGACTCTCGTGGCCCTGCCACCATGATAGCAGATACGACCGCGGGGATTAACCCCTCGCTCGACCGAGGCCGAGAGTAACGGCCAGTGGCACGGTAGAATCACCACTGGGACCACGGACCCAGATTGACCAGCGTATCCGGATTTCTATCGTGAAATATTATATCGGGCTGAATCTTGCTAACTCAGTGTATCAGGAGTTCCTGCTGTCTGGAGTGAACGATAGCCCTGCCAAATCTGGAACGCGAAACCCAAGTCACTAAATTCAATACGGTTGCTTCACCGTCGGAGGCGACGAAGACATCGGAGGTTCCTGAACCGTCTCGCCCGCGGCGGTGAAAATAAGAATCCGGGCGTCTGGAGCGACGAGACGGCCGACGATGCCCGAGACCGACTGAAAGACTCCCCCGAGCCCTTCGAGCGGCCCCGATGACGGTTTTCGACACCGCCGTCAGCATCGACCATCTCGCTGGAATCGAGCCGGCCGTTTCGACTGGCACCCGTGGACCCCGTAATTCACGGCGATTCGTCCGGAGCGGTCGCGACCTGCTTTGGCATCTCCTCTGGGGCGTCCTCTGACTGGGACGACAACGCGCCCATCGCTTTCTCGTAGACCTTGCTCGCTCGGTGTTCCGCCCACCTGAACGGGGCCATGGCGCTCGGGAGGGGGTCGTCGGTGCGCGCGAACACGGGCGTCGCGTAACCGAAGGTGGCGAGGAACTCGGCGAGAGCCGAGGGATGCCCGTCGGAGAGGCGTTCGGCGAGCCACTTGAAGTCGCCGTACAGCAGTCGCTGCTGGACCACGTCGTCCCGGTACACCGGCGGGCTCGTGGGCGTGTACCCCGCGAGCTGGCAGAGGTGGAGCCACGGCACGTCGACGCCGGAGGCGACGGCGAGGGGGACCGACCCCCAGTACCGCCCGTTCACCTCGATGAGGTAGTACTCGCCGTCGAGGGTACGCATGAACTCGACCTGGACGGGGCCGGTCCACTCCAGCGCGTCGAGCAGCTCCGCGGCGTGTTCGCGCATCGCCGGGTCGCGCATGCCGCGGATGAGCGTCGAGTTCCCACCACTGGCCGGCGTCGTTCTGAGCCGGCGCTCCTGAAACCAGGCCTGGAGGTCGCCCTCGTCCGCGAGGCCGACGGTGGTGGTCGTCTCACCGGGCACGTACGCCTGGATGAGCGGTGGGAACGCTTCGAGGTGCTCGTTTTTCGAGAGCACGTCGCTGTAGGTCGAGACGAGCTCGTCCGGGTCGGCGGCGTAGCTGTCGTCGCCGACGCGGTGGAGCTGGAGCCGACCGGCCAGGTCACGGACGTACTTGCTCCGCGATTTGACGACGACCGGATAGGCGATGTCGTCGGCGAGTCGTTCGACCTCGGCCAGCGACGACGGCGCGTGGGTCTCGGGTATCGGGATATCGAGCGACTCGGCCAGCTCGAAGGTCCGCGCCTTGTCGTACACCGCCTGCTCCTGGTCCCAGTCCCCGATGCCGACTATCGTTCCCGTCGCTTCGAGCCGTGCCTTCGCCTGTGAGACCACTTTGCTCGTCGCGTCGTTGACCGGGATGACGGCGAAGTAGTCGTCCTCGTCGAGGACGCCGTACAGCCGGTCGACGAACGCCTCGGGCGCGTCCGTGGGTGACGGGTGTGACAGGTCGTTCTCGGAGTACTTCGACAGCGAGCCGAGGGAGTGGTCGAATTCGCTGCCCGCGGTCACGGGAACTCCGCGTCTCCCGAGCGACCGGATCACACAGAGGCCGGCCTGACTGTCGGCGTCGAGTACGAGCGTTCGCCACGCGTTCGGGTCGATATCGGTCATCGGTGCGGAGAGACCACGTGCAGGCGATGAATTGTAACCACGGACGTAAACCAGGAAAGCCGGAGTTTCCACGCCGGCTCTGTCCGGCTTTCGGTCTTGACGGGTGAGTTCACGGTCCGACGGCGTGGTGCCCGGCCCGCGGGCTGACCGTCTCGCTTCTGTCCCGTCTGCGAGCGGGCGGCGACACCGGACCACGTGCCCGCGCCTACCGGTTCAGTAAGCACGCAGAACACACGGCGGGGCGGGGCGTTTGGACGACCTTACAGTCGGATTCGATTCGCCTCGTCGTCGTACTCCAGAACCCCCAGCTCGGCCATCAGGGGGAGATGTTTGTGGTGGAGCGACACTCGAACTCGCTGTGTGGCGGACACGTCGGCCGGGTCGAGCCCGGGCTCGCGTCGGACGACCGCCGAGGCGAGCCGGTCCAGCGTCGTGGCCGTCTGCCCTTCGAGGATATCGAGGACGAGTCGACGGCGTTCGACCGACAGAAGCCGGTATTGTTCGGTTTCGGAGAGCCCCGTGATGCTCTCGGGTGACTCGGGAACGTGTGTTGAAGTATTGCTCATGTTTGACCCTCTTTCGTCGGCAGTCCGGTGCCGGTGTCTGTACTCACGTAGAGTGTTCGCCTAAGTCTGTACTAGAACAAATTAGGCTCCGCACGCCGCTCGGTCGGACTCGAACCACGCCCAGCTCAGCTGACAAATCGTCGGCGTTCGGGTCGCGGCCGGTTCGGTCATTCCGGCCCCTGTCCGGACGTGGTTTCCATCGGCGGAAACGTAATGACACTCCGGGAGTAGTATCACTGTATGGATACGATAGCGCTCTCCGACGGGCTCCGTCAGACGCTCGGTCGTTTCGACGCGGACGGAACGCCCCTGACGACGCCGGAGGTCGCGGCGGAACTCGACGTCGGGCGTCGGACCACCTACGCCCGTCTGGAGCGCCTCGTCGAGGCGGACCGACTGGCCACGAAGAAAGTGGGAGCGAGTGCCCGGGTCTGGTGGCGCCCACCGGCGAGTAGTCGGGATGGAGACAGCGGCTCGCTCGCCCCCGATATCCTCGACGCCGTCGACGCGGCTCTCGTCGTCGTCGACGCTGACGGCGAGGTCGCGTGGGTCAACGACGCGGCCGAGCGGTACTTCGGTCTCGACCGTGACGCCGTCCTCGGACGGCCCCATCGCTGGCTCGCCGAGGAGCGACTCGCTGGCGTCGTCTCGGACGGCGACAGCGAGGCCGTCCTCGCGACCGGGGCGGGCGAGGGCGGGCCCGGACAGTTCGACTGCCACGTCACCGACGGGCCCGACCGCGAGGAGCGGTGGCTCGAACACCACAGCGAGCCGATAGAGTCGGGCCCCCACGCGGGCGGCCGCGTCGAACGCTACGACGACATCACCGAGCGCAAGCGCGAGACCGCGACCGGTTCGGGACGCAGCGAGACGCTGCAGTCGCTGGTCGAGGCGGTCGAGGAGTACGCCATCTTCACGCTGGACACCGAGGGCCGTGTCCGGACGTGGAACCCCGGCGCCGAGCGGATCAAGGGTTACGAGGCCGAGGGGATTCTGGGCGAGCACGTCTCGGTGTTTTACACCGACGAAGACCGCGCGGCCGGCGTCCCCGAGGCGAACCTCGCCGCGGCCAGGGCCGAGGGGTCGGTCGAGGACGAGGGGTGGCGGGTGCGGGCTGACGGCTCCCGCTTCTGGGCGAACGTGACCATCACGGCGATTCGCGACGACGACGGTGACCTCGACGGCTACGCGAAGGTCACCCGCGATATGACCGAGCGGAAACACGCCGAGGCCGAACGGGAACTGCTCTACGACACGACGCGCTCGGTCGCGGCGGCCGAGACGTTCGAGGCCGGGCTGCAGGCGGCGCTCGCGGACATCTGTGCGGTCACCGACTGGGAGTACGCCGAAGCCTGGATGCCAACCGACGAGGGGGAGCTGCGGCGCGCGCCGGCCGACTACCACGCGGACGACCTCGCGTCGTTTGCCGACTTCTCCGAGTCCTTCAGGTTCGACCCCGGCGAGGGGCTCCCCGGGCGGGTGTACGAGTCCGGAACGTACGAGTGGGCGACCGACCTCGAAGCCGGCTCCCGGGAGGTGTACCCCAGACTCGCTGCGGCGCTCGACGCGGGACTGGTGTCCTCGCTCGGGGTCCCGGTCGTGGCAGACGGCGACACCGTCGCCGTGCTCACCTTCCTGCTGGGGGAGCGCCGACAGACCGACGAGCGGCTGGTCAGGCTCGTCTCGTCGGTCGCCGCGGAACTCGGCGAGTTGCTGGGCCACAGGCAGGCCGAGGAGCGCCTGAAGCGCGAACGGGAGCTGCTGGAACGGGTGTTCGAGACCGCACCCATCGGGCTCGCGGAGTTCGGCCCCGACCGCGACGTCGTTCGGGCCAACGGGCGACTGGCCGATATCGTGGGCCTGTCCACCGAGAACATCGACGACTACACCGTGGGGGACCTGACGCTCCTCGACCCCGACGACGAGCCGCTTTCGGTCGAGGAACTCCCCATCGGTCAGGTGTTCGAAACCGGCGCGCCCGTGTTCGACCAGAAGGTCCAGTGCCGGAGAGACGACGGGACGACCCGGTGGCTCTCGGTCGACGCGACACCGGTGACCGACGACGGGGAGCTCTCACGGGTCGTCGCCGCCGTGACGGATATCACTCGCCTGGTCGAACAGGCCGAGCAGCTCGAACGCCAGCGCGACGAGCTCGACGACGAGCTCCGGGAGGTGTTCGCCCGCATCGACGACGCCTTCATGGCCGTCGACGAGATGTGGCGGTTCACGCACGTCAACGAGCAGGCCGCACGGCTGCTGGACCGGCCGGTCGGCGAACTCATCGGGCGGAACATCTGGGAGGAGTTCCCCGAGGCCGAGGGCTCGGTGTTCCAGGCCGAGTACGAGCGGGCGCTCCAATCGACGGAGTCGGTGACCTTCGAGGAGTACTACGCGCCACTGGACACCTGGTTCGAGGTGGCGGCCTACCCCTCCGAGACCGGCCTCTCGGTGTACTTCCGCGACGTGACCGACCGCAAGCGGCGCGAGCGGGAACTCGAAGAATACGAGCGTATCGTCGAGACCGTCGCCGACGGTATCTACGTCCTCGACGAGGACGACCGGTTCCAGCAGGTAAACGACGCGTTCGTCTCGATGACCCGGTTCGACCGGACGGAGCTGCTGGGGTCACACGCCTCTGCCGTCTTCGGCGACGGGTTCGAAGAGCGGGGCGAACTCGCCCGCGGCGAGACCGGGGACGACCGGGACGTGGCGGTGTTCGAAGAGGAGCTGTACACGGCAGACGGAGACGCCATCACCGTCGAGAGCCGTTTCAGCCAGTTCGCCGTGGACGGCGGGGAAGGGCGTGCCGGTGTGGTTCGGGACATCACCGAGCGCATCGAGCGCCAGCAGGAGCTCGAACTGTACGCGACTATCACCGAGACTGTCCCGGACGGGGTCTACGCGCTCGACGGGGACGATCGATTCGTGCTCGTCAACGAAGCGTTCTGTGAGCTCGTCGGCTACGACCGTGAGGAACTGCTCGGCGAACGGCCGACGCTCATCAACAGCGAGACGGTCAACGAGCGGGCGAACGAGCTGGAACAGGCGGTCACGGAGGGGGACCGTGAGGTCGGGACGCTGGAGTTCGAGTTCCGGACCGCGTCCGGCGACCGGGTGCCCGTCGAGGGCCACTTCCGCCCGTACAGCTACCGCGATGTCAGCGGGCGCTGTGGCGTCGCCCGGGATATGACCGACCGCGTCGAGCGCGAGCGCAAGCTCGAACGGCAGCGCGAACAGCTCACCGCGCTCAACAGCCTCAACCGGGTCGTCCGCGAGATAACCGAGGCCGTCATCGAGCAGTCCACGCGCGAGGAAATCGAGCGGTCAGTCTGCGAACTGCTCGCCGACTCCGAGTCGTACATGTTCGCCTGGATCGGTGACGCGGACCCCGAAAGCCAGACCGTGAACCTCCGGACGGAAGCCGGCGTCGAGGGGTATCTCGACGATATCACCATCTCGGTCGACCCGGAGGACGACCGGAGCGAGGGGCCCACGGGCAGAGCCTTCCGGACGGGCGAGGTCGAGACCACGCGGAACCTCGTTACCGACAGCCGGTACGAGCCGTGGCGGGACTACGTCGAGGCCTACGGCTTCCGGTCGTCCGCGGCGATACCCGTCGTCCACGACGGGACGACCTACGGAGTGTTGAACGTGTACGCCCAACGCCCCTCGGCGTTCGAGGGCGAGGAGCGGGAGATGGTCGGACAGCTCGGCGAGATCGTCGGCCACGCTATCGCCGCCGTCGAGCGCAAGCAAGCGCTGCTCTCTGACGAGGTGGTCGAGCTGTCGTTCCAGATGGAGAACGCCTTCGCCTCGATGGGTATGGAGGGGCCAAACGAGGGCACTATCGAACTCGAACACACCGTCTCTATCGACGAGGGGGAGTTCGTCCTCTTCGGACGGGCGAGTCCGGCCGCCGCCGACACCGTCGAGCGGATGGTAGAGGCCTTCCCGTACTACGAGACGGTGAGCTTCCGCGAGGACGGGGAGCGGTTCGAGCTCCGGGTCTCGGAGCCCCCAATCCTCTCGGCTATCGCGTCGCTGGGCGGCTCGGTCGAGACGGCGGTCGTCGAGGACGGCAGCTACCAGTTGACGGTCCATCTCTCCCCGACCGCGGACGTGTCGCGGGTCATCGACGCCGTGAAGGACCGGTACCCGGACGCGACCCTCCTCAAGCGCCGCCAGCTGACGAAACGCGACCGGAGCGGTTCTGAGGGGAACGCGCTCACCGGGGCTCTCACCGACCGCCAGCTGACGGTTCTGGAGACGGCCTACTACGCGGGCTTTTTCGAGTGGCCGCGGGCGGCCTCCGGCGAGACGGTCGCCGAATCCCTCGGCGTCGCCCCGCCGACCTTCCACCAGCACCTCCGGAAGGCCGAACGGAAGGTGTTCGACAGGGTGTTCGCGACGGGCGACTGAACCGCCCGGCCGCCCCGCGTCAGTCTGGCAGTGCCGCGGTCAGCGCCGCCCGGTGGAAGGCCACGGACGCGGCCCGGTCCCGTTCGGGATAGCCGGGATTGGTCACGGCACCGCGGGAGTCGACGGCGCTGGCTGCGATGGCCGCGACCCGGTGGTGGGGACCGACCGCTGGGGTGGGTCTGACGGCGCCGTAGCCGTCGCGAACGGCCCGGCGCAGCGGCGCCGGGTCGTCGACGTACCAGTCGGCGACGAGGTACTCGACCTTGGCCAGGGCCAGGGCCGGCGGAGCGGCCATCGGGCGCTCCCAGTCGACGACGGCCGAGACGGCGCCCGAATCGACGAGCGCGTTGCCCGGCCGGAGGTCCCACGGGAACAGGGTCGGGGTCGCGGTGTCGGCCGGCGCGGCGTCGAGGCAGTCGCCCAGTCGCCCCCGGTGGGAGTCGAACTCGGCGGGGAGTCGGTCGACCGCGCGTCGGCCGTACCCGACGAGCCAGCGCCTGCAGTCCGTCCCCGAAGCGGCGAGGCGGTCGCCGTTGGACGGGGCTGTCTCCGCGGACAGCTCACCGCAGCCGTCGAACGCGAACGCGGCGTGGAGCTCACCGAGATAGCGGCCGAACTGCGCCGCGACGGCGCGCTGGGTCGCCGGCGCACTGGCGGCGAAAGTCTCGTGGAGGTCCTCGCCGGGCCAGTGTTCGCTCACCAGATAGGCGGTTCCCTCGCGGGTTCCGGTGGCCGTAATCGCCGGCGCCGGGACCGAGGTCCGCGCCCGGACTGCCTCGACGAGCGCCGCTTCGGTTTCGACCGCTTCGATATCCGTCGACAGCTGGACGACCAGCGGCCCGTGCCCGTCGAAGCGGACCACCGCGGTCTCCCGGCGCCCGCCCGTGGTCACGGGTTCGACCGCGCGTATCGCCCGTCGCGGATAGCACGACTCGGCGACCGCGGCGACGAGCGAGCGGTTCATTCCAGCAACGGGGGGAGGTCGGCGAGCGATTCGAGCACGTGTTCGGGGCGGTAGGGGGCCGGGCCGTCGCCGTCGTCGAGGTAGGCGGCCGTCAGTCCGGCGTTGTGCGCGCCCGCCACGTCGTAGCCGAGCGAATCGCCCACGTACAGCGCCCGGTCGGGCGCCACGTCGAGCGCGGAGAGCGTCGCCTCGAACGGCGCGGCGTGTGGTTTCCGTCGCGCCATGTCGCCGGCGTAGACGACGGTGTCGACCCGCGAGTCGAGGTCGACCGCGCCGACCTTGTCCGCCTGTCGGGCCTCGGGGCCGTTGGTGAGCACGGCCGTCGCTCCCGCCGCTCGGGCGGCCGACAGCGCTCGCTCGGCCCCCGAGTGTAGCGTTACCTGCGTGTTGTCGATGCCCTCGACGAACGCCTCGGCGAGCGCGAGCGGGTCGACGTCGCGCCGGCCGTGCTGGGCGGCGAGCCGGGCGAAGCCGGCGCCGAGATAGCCCACCTGGTCGGCGGGGTCCGGCGGGCCGTCGAGGACGGCCCACAGCTCCGGCGGCTCGGCGAATCGCTCCACGCCGACCCGCTCGAAGGCCCGTTCGTACACGGTCGCGATGTCCTGAGTGGGCCCCACGAGGGTCCCGTCGAGGTCGAAGAGCACGGCGTCGAACGTCACGATACTGACCCGTCGCGGTCGATACTGAAAAGTGACGCGCCGAACCGCCGACGCAGTCCCCCCGTCACTTCTCGAACGAGAACGTCTCGGGCTCGTTCGACCGAACGACCTCCCCGCTGGGGTGCAACGCCACCGCGACCGACCCCGCGTCGTGGGCCCGGGCGAACCGTCGAATCGGTGCGCCGTCGGAGTAGTCGTCGGGCGCGTCGACGTTGACGCGGTCGGTCATCCCGTCGGTCTGGAGACAGAGCCATCCCGCCAGGGCGAGCGCGACCTTCGGGTCGCTGTCGGTCCGCTCGGGTGCGACGGCCTCGCGGAGCCGTTCGTGCATCCCGGAGGGGACGACGTAGGCGGTCCCCTCGGGCGCGACGGCGACCTGCTTCGCGCGGAACTCCCCCTCGACCGGCGGGAAGGGAATCATCAGTCCAGACTGATGTTGACGGTCTTGGTCTGGGTGTAGTGGTCGACGGCCTCCTGGGCGGTCTCGCGGCCGATGCCGGACTTCTTGTAGCCGCCGAAGGGCTGGCCCGCCGGGAAGTCGTTGTACGTGTTGACCCAGATGTTACCGGCTTCGATGTCTTTCGCACACTGGTGGGCCGTCGTGAGGTCCTCGGTGAGCACGCCCGCGGCGAGCCCGTAGTCCACGTCGTTCGCGAGTTCGATCATCTCGTCGTAGTCGCTCCACTCGAACACTTCCTGGACGGGGCCGAATATCTCCTCCTGGACCGCGTCGCTGTCGTGGTCGATGTCGTCGATGAGCGTCGGCGCGACGAAACAGCCGTCCGAGAGCGCCTCGTCGTCGGGCTGGCTCCCGCCGGTGACGAAGGCGGCGCCCTCCGACTCGGCCTGCTCGATGTACTCCATCGTCCGCTCGACCTGCTCGGCGGTGACCTTCGGCCCGAGGTCCGTCGAGTCAAGCAGCGGGTCGTCGACGGTCAGCTCGTCGGCCGCCGCCGCGAGTTCGTCGAGGAACTCGTCTTTGACGTCCTCGTGGACGAACAGCCGCGAGCCGGCACAGCAGCACTCGCCGGTGTTGAAGAAGATGGCCGTAATCGTCGTCTGGACGGCCTGTTCGAGGTCCGCATCGGGGAAGACGACGAGCGGGCTCTTGCCGCCCAGTTCCAGCGTGATGTCGGTGATGTTGTCGGCGGCGCTTTTCATCACCTCGCTGCCGATTTCCGTCGAGCCGGTGAAGGCGAGCTTCCGGATGTCCTCGTGGTTCGAGAGGGGTTCACCGGCCTCCGGACCAAAGCCCGTGACGACGTTGACCACGCCGTCCGGGACGACGTCGTCGGCCTCCTCCATGAGCTTCAGTATCGTCAGCGGCGTCTCCTCTGCGGGTTTGAGGACGACGCAGTTCCCGGCCGAAAGCGCGGGGCTGAGCTTCCAGGCGGCCATCAACAGCGGGAAGTTCCACGGGATTATCTGGCCGACGACGCCGTAGGGCTCCTGCAGTGTCTGGACGTGTCGGCTGTCGTCCGTGTCGACGGTCCGGCCCGAGTGCGAGCGGGCGATGCCGGCGAAGTAGCGGAAGTGGTCGACGACCAGCTCCATATCGATGCGGGCCTCGGTTATCGGTTTCCCGTTGTCCAGCGATTCGAGCCGGGCGAACGCCTCTTTGTTCGCCTCGACGGCGTCGGCCATCGCTTCGAGCATCGCCTGCCGGTCGGCGGTCGAGAAGTCGCTGTAGGTGTCCTCGTAGGCGTCCCAGGCGGCCGCGACGGCGCGGTCGACGTCTTCGGCCTGACCGGCCGCGACCTCCGCGAGCGTCTCGCCCGTGGTGGGGTCGGTGGTCTCGAAGGATTCGCCCGAGATGCTCTGGACCCACTCCCCGCCGATGTACAGCTGCCGGTGGTCGGGTAGTACCTCGTCCGCGGCCTGTTCGTGGCGCTGCTCGATAGCGGACTTTCGCTCCGCGGGACTCTGGGATGTGTCATCGACTGACATAGCAGTAAATGATTATCGTCAAACATATATAAAAACTATGTGTCGTTTACATGACGAGGCGAGATTCGGAGCCTCGAAGGAACCGATCTCTCGAATTGCGAGCTCAGAGGCCGGTAGCGGGAGGTAAAAGACGAATCCGTTCGTCCGGAGGTCGGCGCTCCTTAGTATCTCCGAACATATATAATTATTGTAAATCAACTATTATGCGGCAGGAATCAGTACTAGCGACTGTCATGCAAGCCGTACTACTGGAGGCGTTTCAGGAGCCGCTGAGCGTACAGGAAGTCGACCGGCCCGAGGTGGACCCCGACGGGGCCGTCGCCGAGGTCGTCGGCTGCGGTATCTGTCGGTCGGACTGGCACTGCTGGCAGGGCGACTGGGACTGGTTCGGCTACCGGCCCGACCCACCCCACATCCTCGGCCACGAACCGACCGGGCGCATCGTCGAAGTCGGCGAGAACGTCGAGGCACTGGACGAGGGACAGGAGGTCGCCATCCCGTTCAACTTCGCCTGTGGCTCCTGTGAACTCTGTCGGAACGGCCGCGAGAACATCTGTGAGAACCACGTCGGACTCGGGTTCATGAACGAGGCCCCCGGCGCGTTCGCCGAGGAGGTCCACATCCCCAACGCCGACCTCAACGCCGTCCCGCTGCCCGGGGACATCGACGCGGAGGCGGCCGCGGGCTGTGGCTGTCGGTTCATGACCTCCTTCCACGCGATGGCCCACCGAGGGCCCGTCAGCGCCGGCGACGACGTGGTCATCCACGGCTGTGGCGGCATCGGGCTCTCGGCGGTCCACATCGCCGACGCCCTGGGAGGCAACGTCATCGGCGTCGACCTGACCGACGAGAAACTGGAGAAAGCCGAGGAGCTGGGCGCCGTCGAGACCGTCAACGCCTCGGAGACCGACGACCCGGCGGCCGAGGTCCGGGCTATCACCGACGGCGGCGCGGACGTGTCGGCCGACGCGCTGGGCATCGCCACCACCTGCCAGAACGCGGTGAACTCCCTGCGGAAGGGCGGGACCCACGTCCAGATCGGCCTGACGACGAGCGAGGAGGCGGGCCACGTCTCGCTCCCGACCGACGAGTTCGTCGCCAAGGAGATAGAGTTCAAGGGGTCGCTGGGCCTGCAGCCCTCGCGGTACTCCGAGATGCTCGACATGATAGAGACGAGCAAGCTCGACCCGACGGCGCTGGTCGACGACACTGTCGACATCCATCAGGTGCCCGACGAACTCGCCGCGATGAGCGAGTACAACACGCTCGGTATCCCGGTCTGTACGGAGTTCAGTAACTAGTTCGGCGCCGGCGGGACCGCTCTGCTGGTCCCCGCCCCGTATCGGCCGGCGTGGTGACAGTCGAGGAGAGATAGGTTTTTGCGGCCGCTACCGTACACTACTGACAGATGAACGGGGCCCACTGTCTCACCATCGCCGGTGGCAAGGGTGGCTGTGGCAAGACCACGACGGCCGTCAACACCGCGTACGCGCTCGATGACGCCGGATTCGACGTCGTGGTCGTCGACACCGACCTGGCCATGCCGAACCTGCACACCGTGCTGGGCACGAGCCACGAACCGACCATACACGACGTGCTGGCCGACGCGGCGCCGCTCGAAACCGCTATCGATACGAGCGACGACGTCGCCGCGGTGTACGGTGACCCCTCGCTCGACCGCTACACGGACGCCGACCCCGCCGAGCTCAAGACGGTGTGTAACCGGCTCAAGACCGCATTCGACGTGGTCGTACTGGACACCGGCGCCGGCGTCACCCACGCGACGATGGTCCCCTGCGGGCTGGCCGACGACGTCGTCCTCGTGACCACTGCCAAGGAACACGGCGTGGCCGACACCAGCCGGACGAAGGAGATGGCCGAACACGTCGACAGCCACATCCCCGGCGTCGTCGTCACCCGCGCGGACGACGAGACCGGGCAGGAGATAGCCGAACGCCTCGAAACGCCGCTGCTCGCGGCCGTCCCCGACGAACCCGACGTGTTCGGGACCGAGCCGGTCGTCCGGCACGCCCCGGAGTCCGGCGGCGCCGGTGCGTACGGTCGGGTCGCGTCGGCGCTCGTCGACGGTATCGACGAGTCCACAGACGACTGAACCGCCGCCGTCACTCGACGACGAGAGCGCCCTTCATTCCGAGTCCCTCGTGGGGAAGGCAGTAGTAGGTCACCACACCGGCGTCCTCGAACGTCTGCTCGAAGGTGAACCCCGCCTCGCTCGTTTGCTCGGACTCGAAACTGGCGCCCTCCTCGGCGACGACGTTGTGCTGGCTCCCCTCACCGGTCCACTCCCACGTCACTGTCGTCCCGGTCGATATCTTGACTGCCGCCGGCGCGAACGCGAAGGCACCCCCGTTACCGTCGACGCCTACTTCCACGGTCACCGCGTCAGTGTCTGTCTCGTCTGTCAGCGTGCCGTCGAAGTTCTCGGTGTCGGAGAGATACGTCGAGACGGCCTCCGGGACGGCGCTATCGGTCCCGGCGGCCGGACTGTCGTCGCTACTCTCGCCGCCCGAACAGCCCGCGACTGCCCCTGTGATTGTCACTGCGCCGATTGCTCGAACGAACGACCGCCTGTCGGGGGTTGGATGCATTGTACAGGCGGGAGTTCGACGTTTGCATATAAACGCCTGTCCGGGATTCCCGGACACCGGGAACACACTCGACCGGATTTACCGGACCACTCGCAATCTCTACCTGTACAATGGCGAATCCAATCGGTGCACCTGGACGGGGTATCTCGCGGCGGGAACTGCTGGCAGCGACCGGCTCCGCCGGGCTGCTCGCGAGCGTGACGGGCTGTCAGGGGCTATCGGGGGCCGAGGCACCCGCGTCGACGCCGACCCAGCAGTCTACCCAGGGTTCGGAGCTGCCGACCACGTCGCCTCCGGAAGTCGTCAACGTCGACGAACAGGGCGGGTCGGTGACGCTGTCGTCGACGCCCGCTCGCCATCTCGCCCATCCGGGGGAGTCGATGGGCGGCCCCGTCGAGCTACCGCAGGTGTGGGCGTTCAAAGCCGACGACAGGGAGCCCAGCGTTCCCGGGCCGATCCTTCGGACCACCGAAGGCAACGACATGGAGGTGACCTTCGACAACACCGACGGCATCCGCCCGCACACCGTGCACTTCCACGCGGTCCGAAAGCAGTGGGAAGACGACGGCGTCCCGACGACGACGGGCATTCAGATCAACCCCGGCGAGTCCCACACGTACACGATTCCGGCGAACGTCCCCGGCACGCATCTGTACCACTGTCACTACCAGACCCATCGACACATCGACATGGGCATGTACGGAATCTTCCGGGTCGACCCGGAGGGGTACGAACCGGCCGACAAGGAGTACTTCCTGACGCTCAAGGAGTGGGATTCCCGCCTCAACCGGCAGATGGCCGGGATGGACGCGTCGTACGACGTCCGGAACCGCCGACCGGACACGTTCACCATCAACGGGAAGTCAGCGCCCCGGACGCTCCACCCCGAGGACGGCTCGCCGCTTATCGTAGACCGGGGCGACACCGTCAGAGTCCACCTCTGTAACAACGGCTACATGGACCACCCGATGCACATCCACAACCACCGGTTCCGGGTCGTCGCCAAGGACGGCGGGACCGTTCCGGAGGTGGCGCGACACGACCAGGACGTGACCAGCGTCCCACCGGCGGGTCGCCACACGATCGAGTTCGAGGCCGACGCCGACCCGGGTATCTACCTGGCTCACTGCCACAAAGTCAGCCACGCGATGAACGGGAACACCTACCCGGGCGGTATGGTCACCGGCGTCGTCTACCGGGAGGCGATGGACAGCGACGTGTTCAGTGAACTGATGGACTACGCCGGCTACGACGGCTGACACTGCCGGCCGTACGCTCGTACATATCTTCGACACATCCGGGTGGCGAACGCTCTCGAAACGTCACAGCCGGTAGTAGCGGCCCCGACGCTCCCCGGGGAGCGTTCCGAGCGCAGTTCGGCCACAAACCCTTTTCAGTACCCCTCTCGAACCCTCCACCGATGTCTCTCGAAGATCATGTCGAGGAACTCGCCTCCGACCTCGACGTTGACAAAGAGGAGGTCAGACGCGACCTGGAGAACCTGGTGAACTACTCGGTGCCGATGGACGAGGCCAAACAGAGCCTGCGCCGGAAGTACGGCGACGGCAGCGCCGGCGGCGGCTCCGGTCCGTCGAGCAAGGCCATCGGCGAGGTCACCACCGACGACTCGAACGTGACGGTCACCGCAGTGGTGCTCACGTCGGGCCGTCGGTCGATCCAGTACAACGGCGAACAGCACGTCATCCGCGAGGGGCAACTCGCGGACGAGACGGGGACCATCTCCTACACCGCGTGGGACGGCTTCGACGGCGGGCTCGAACCGGGACAGACCGTGCAGTTCGGTAACGCCGGCGTCCGCGAGTGGGACGGCAACCCCGAACTCAACCTCGGGGAGAGCACCGACGCGACCGTCGTCGACGAGACGCTCGACATCGACGCTCCGGTCGGCGGCGAGGCCGACCTCCGGGAGCTCGAACCCGGGGACCGCGGCATCACCGTCGAGGTACAGGTGCTCGAATGCGAGACCAAGACGATAGACGGCCGCGACGGCGAGACCGAGATTCTCAGCGGCGTGGTGGGCGACGACACCGGTCGGCTCCCCTTCACGGACTGGGAGCCCCACGCCGAAATCGAAGCCGGCGCGTCGGTCCGTATCGAGGAGACGTTCGTCCGAGAGTTCCGCGGCGCCCCGTCGGTGAACATCTCGGAGTTCTCGACGGTCACCGAACTCCCGGAACCCGTCAGCGTGGCCGAGGACGCCCCGCGGATGTCGGTCGGCGAGGCCGTCGAGAGCGGCGGCCAGTTCGACGTGGAGCTCGTGGGCAACGTCATCCAGATACGCGACGGCTCCGGGCTCATCGAGCGCTGTCCCGACTGCTCCCGTGTGGTGCAGAACGGCCAGTGTCGCTCCCACGGCGCGGTCGAGGGCGAAGACGACCTGCGGACGAAGGCCATCCTCGACGACGGCACCGCGACCGTCACGGTCATCCTCGACGACGAACTGACCGAACAGGTGTACGGCGGTGACTTAGACGACGCCCGCGAACACGCCCGCGACGCGATGGACAAGACGGTCGTCGCGGACCGCATCGCCGACAGAGTAGTCGGCCGGGAGTACGCGGTCCGTGGCTCGCTGTCGGTCGACGAGTACGGCGCGAACCTCAACGCCAGCGAGTTCGACGAGTCGACGGCCGACCCGGCCGAGCGTGCGAAGGCCCTCCTCTCGGAGGTGGACGCATGAGCGAATCCGAGGACAGCGGTCCCGGACGCCGCGAGGTCGCCCACCGCCTGTTCGCCGCTGAGTTCGACGACGCCGAGTTCTCCTACTCCGAGTCCGACGAGGAGCGCGCCCCGAACTACGTCGTGACGCCGACCGGCGCGCGGGTCAACCGCCTGTTCGTCGTCGGCGTTCTCACGGAACTGGAGCAGGTCAACGAGGAGGTGCTGCGAGCGCGCATCGTCGACCCGACCGGCCCGTTCGTGGTGTACGCCGGACAGTACCAGCCCGAAGCGCTGGCCTTCCTCGAAGCGGCGACGCCGCCGCTGTTCGTCGCCGTCACCGGCAAGGCCCGGACCTTCGAGCCCGACGACGGCGACCGCGTGTTCACCTCCATCAGGCCCGAATCCATCAGCGAGGTCGACGCCGAGACACGCGACCGCTGGGTGGTCCAGGCCGCCCAGCAGACCATCGACCGCGTCGGTCGGATGGCGAGCGCCAGCCGGTCCGGGCTCTCCGGTGACGCGCTCCGGACCGCGCTGGTCGAGGCCGGCGTCGCGGAGAGCGACGCGGCCGGCGTCGCGCTGGCGCTCGACTACTACGGGACGACCGGCGACTACCTGGCGGCCGTTCGCGAACTCGCGCTCAACGCCACGCGCGTCGTCGCGGGCGAGCGAGACGAGGCCGGCTCGCTGTCCCGGTCGCCCGACGACGGTACGGACGACCCGCTTCCGGGGCTCGCGACGATGGCCCTCGACGCGCCCGACGAGACACCGTCGGCCGACGCCGGCGATAGCGGGACGGTCGAGGGCGACGACGCTCACGGGGCCGAAGCCGGCGAGAGCGAATCGACCGAGCAAAGCGGCGAGGCGGACCCGAGCACGGAGACGGGGGTCGGCGAAGCGACACCGGCCGACGAGCCAGCGACGGCGGGGTCGGCCACCGACACCACGGACGAGACAGACCGCTCCGAGACGACTGCAGCCGACGAAGAACCCTCGAAGGAAACAGGAACCGAAACCGCGAGCGACGCCCCCGAGAGCGGAACGTCAGCCGACGACTCGGCGGCGTCGACCGGCGCCGCTACCGAGCCGGACGAACGCCAGTCCGCCGGAGAGCCGGACGAACTCCAGTCGGCCGGAGAACCGGACGAACGCCAGTCGGCCGAAACTGCCGGCGAGGGCAGCTCGGGAACACTGGGCGATTTCGACGGCGGAGCCACGGGCGATGTCGAGGACGCGGCCGGGGACGAAGACGACGTGGGCGATTTCGACACCGAGTTCGAGCTGGACGAGGACGAGCGCGAGGAGATAGAGCAGGAGTACGGCACCGACTTCCAGAGCGGGACGGAGGTCGACGACGCCGGCGAGGCCGACATCGAGACGCCCGACGCCGACGAGCTGGCGGCCGCCGACAGCGAGGACTCGGCGAGCGAGGCCCCGGCTTCCGAGTCGGCCACCGAGGGGAGCGCGTCGGCCGACGCGGAGAGCGAACCCGCGGCGGACGTCGACCTCGAAGACGCCGTGATGGCGGTCATGACCGAGCTCAACGACGGCGACGGCGCGGACCGCGAGGCCGTCCGTTCGACCGTCGCCGACGAGTACGGCGCGGACCCCGACGCCGTCGAGGACGCGATTCAGGACGCGCTGATGGGCGGGCGCTGCTACGAGCCCGACGACGGGAAGCTGACGCCCATCTGAGCCGCGACCCGCGTCCCTTTTTGCCCGCGGTCGCCAACGGCACAGCGATGCGTGTCGAACCGATCCCGAGCGTCCCGGCGGCCACCGTCGAGACCGACGGCCAGCGGCTAGTCGCGGTCGCCGACTACCACGCCGGCATCGAGGCCGGCCTCCGGTACGACGGGGTCGAGCTCCGGTCGGCGGCGACAGGGCGACGGGAGCGATTGCTATCGGTTCTCGACCGCGCCCGGGCCGACCGACTGGTCGTCGTCGGCGACCTCGGCCACGCCATCGGCTCGCCGTTCGAGGCCGAACGCGAGGAACTCGACGCGCTCCTCGGGGCCGTCGATGTCCCGGTTACCCTCGTGAAAGGGAATCACGACGGCGACCTGGAACCGGTGTTCGAGGAGCTCGGGGCCGACGTGAGGGTGACGCCGGGCCACGGCGTCAGTATCGGGGACGTGGGGTTCGTCCACGGCCACACCTGGCCCGCCCCGCACGTCCTCGAATCGGCCGTGGTCTGTATGGGCCACGAGCACCCGGTGGTCCGGCTGGAAGACGAGGTCGGCGGCACCCGGAACGAGCGCGTCTGGCTTCGGGGGTCGCTGGCTGCCGACGGCCTCACCGAGCAGTACGACCGCCCGCTGGACGTCGACGGCGAACTCGTGGTCTTCCCCGCGTTCAACGACCGGTCGGGCGGGACGTGGGTCAACGTCGAGGGCCAGACGTTCCTCTCGCCGTCCCTCCCGGCGGGGATGGCCGACGCCGAGGCGTTCCTGCTCGACGGGACGCGGCTGGGACGCTACGAATCGGTGTGAGAACCGGCGCGAGGTGCGTTACTCGGCGAGGCCGTCTTCGAGACGCTGGATTAGCGATTCGTTCCCGAGGAACGTCGGGGTCCGGCCGTGGACTTCGTCCGGCTCGACGTCGAGCAGCGACTGGGCCCCGTCCGAGGAGGCGCCGCCGGCGGCCTCGACGAGATACGCGAGCGGGCCGGCCTCGAAGTGGACACGGAGTTTCCCGTCGGGGTACTTGTTGGTCGCGGGATAGCCAAAGAGCCCGCCGTATTCGAGGACCTGCGCGAGGTCCGCGACGGTCGCGCCGCCGTAGCGCGGTTTCAGCTCCCGGGAGAACTGCTGGGCGACCTCGTTCAGCGCGTCGCTTCGCTCGCCCCACTTCCCGGCCATCCCGAGCACCGTCGGGTCCTCGGGCTGGGTGAACGTCCCCCACCGCTCGCTGTGGCCGTCCCGGAGGAGGTACTCCTGGACCACGTCGCGGTCCTCTCGGGCCACGGTCAGCGTGGTGTAGGGGCCGTACAGCACCATCATCGACCCGACGAGGGTACGGCCGCTCGCGGGCAGGTCGCTGTCGTAGACGCCGACGATGGTCCCGACGCTGTTGTTCGAGGCGAGGTTCGAGGAGCCATCGAGCGGGTCGATAGCGATGGTGTACCCCTCGCCGGTGTCGACGACCGTCTCCCGTTCCTCGCTCGCGTAGCCGCCGACGCCCTCGATGCCGGACAGCGCATCGAAGTAGAGGTCGTCCGCCCACACGTCGCCGCCGACCTGCTCCTCGCCGCTCGGGTTCTCGCCTGCGGACCGGTGTGCGTAGTTCGCGAGGTTGCCGCTGACGTAGTGTGACGTGTCCTTGACCGCGCGTTCGATCTCGTCGAGGGTGTTCATTGGGCTCCCCCCGCTCCGTCCGGTTGCTCGTACATGATAGTTCTACATCGTGTCGGGGGGACCATAAGCCTACACGTGCGGTTTGGGTGTGAGGGCCTCGAAAGGCTGGTCGGCCAGCCACTCACAGAGCTTACAGAGGTTCGACAGCGCGGCCTCGAACAGTTCTTCGCCGACGGCCGCGGAGGCGTCGGTCTGGTCGCCCAGCACGCCGTTGGCCGTGTTGTCGATGGCGTCATCAGACTGCGTCTGATGGCCCGTCGACTGTAAGTCGACGACGTCGTAGAACGTCGTGGCGCCGTATTTGCGAACCGCGTCCTCGTCGAACTCGACGAGGCCGCCGTCGCGGGCGTCCGTGATGCGGTCTTCGTGGACCAATTCCCCCGCCAGATGCTGGATGAGCGAGGTCTCCTTGGGCCCGCCGTGGGGGCCGGGCGTCTCGAAGACGTCCTCGATGCGGTCGGTGATAGACTCGTCCCACATCCACTCGATGGCGTACATCGTTCCGTCGTCCCGCACCCGCCGGCCGACCTCCCGGAGGTGTTCGACGTTCCCGCCGTGGGCGTTGACGAAGATGACGCGGTCGATGCCGTGGTACGCGAGGTTGCGGGTGACGCTCTCGACGTAGTCCCGGAAGGCGGGCCCGTCGGCCCACATGGTCCCGTGGAACTGCCGATGGTGCGGGCTGACGCCGACGTTTATCGTCGGTGTACAGAGATAGCCCGTCTCCTCGGCGGCCGCGCGAGCGAAAGACTCGGCGATGATGTGGTCGGTCCCCTCGGGGAGGTGTGGTCCGTGCTGTTCCGTCGAACCGAGTGGGACGAGCGCGAGCGACTCCGACGCGAAATACGATTCCAGATCCGGCCAGGCTTCGTCGGCGAGATACATAGCGGGTGATACGGAGCCAGCGTCTTGAATCTGTACGACGCTGCGGGACAGACGGTGTCGTTACCGCCGGCTATCGGTCGCCGTCGGCCCGTTCGTCGGGCGGTCGGAGATGTTCTTTCCCCCACGCGGCCATCTCGGTGATGACTGGCTCCAGCGAAGCGCCCCGCTCGGTCAGCGAGTACTCCACCCGGAACGGCTGTTCGCTGACGACCTCGCGGTCGACGAGGTCGTGGTCCTGGAGGTCTTCGAGGCTGTCTGAGAGCACCTTCGAGGAGATGCCGTCGACGTTCGTCTTCAGTTCGTTGAACCCCGAGGGGCCGTGCTCCAGCAGGCGGTGGAGGATGACCGGGTGCCACTTCTTCCCGATGAGCGTCGCCGTCGTCGTTATCGGACACCACTCCTCGCCCGCACACCACATCTCCAGCGCTTCGTTCGTACCGTCGCTCATGGCCGGTCGTTCGCTTCCCTGCCACTAATAGTTACATCTAGTAATGGGCTCACTGATAGTGACCGACGACACTCTCCGCTCGCACTCCTCCGAGGCCGGGTCAGCGGGGAGCTTCTGCTGGTCGATGTCTGGCTGTTGGCGGCGCTGTACGAGCGGTTGGATATCCCGACGTTCGAGTTCACGGACTACGTGGTGGGGCTGGCCCGGCCGTAACCCGGGGGTAACTCAACTGTTAGGTGACAGGCGACCCACGTTCCGGTATGAGCGACCCCTTCGTGGTCATCGGTGGCGACGCCGCCGGCCTCAGCGCCGCGAGCAAGTTCACGAGAGCACAGTCCGACCGCGACGTCGTCGTCTTCGAGCGGGGACGGTGGGTCTCCTACGCCCACTGTGGGACGCCCTACTACGTGAAAGGCGAGGTCGAGCGGCTCACGGACCTGCTCTCGCTGTCGCCCGAAGCGGCGGCCGAGCGCGGCATCGACCTCCGCCGGGAACACGAGGTCGTCGCCGTCGACACCGACGCCGAGACGGTGACGGTCGAACACGACGGCGAGACCTTCGAGCAGCCCTACGGCGACCTGCTGGTCGCGACCGGCGCCCACGCCGTCACCGCTCCTATCGACGGGTTCGACCGCGACATGGCCTTTACCATGCACGGTCTGGACTCGGCGGCGGCCGTCAGGGCCGCGCTCGCCGACCCCGACGAGCCGGCCGTCGACACGGGTATCGACTACGTCGACGCCGACCTCGTCGACCACTACGCCGCGATGGCGCCACCGGAGCGGGTCGCCATCGTCGGCGGCGGCTACGTCGGCGTCGAGATGGCCGAGGCCTTCCGCGCCCACGGGCTGGAGACCCACGTCTTCCAGCGCGGCGGCCACCTCCTCTCGCCGTTCGGTGAGTCCGTCTGTGAGCGCGTGGCCGACCACCTCCGCGACCAGGGCGTCGAACTGCACGTGAACTGCAGCGTCGAGGAGCTGGCCGGCGGCGACAGCGTCGACGCGGTCGTCTACGACGGCGGCCGCGTGCCGGTGGACCTCGCGCTCGTCGGTATCGGCGTCGCGCCGAACACGGGGCTGCTCGAAGACACCCCGGTCGAACTCGGCCCGTCGGACGCCGTCAGCGTCGACGACTACGGCCGGACCACCGTCGACGGCGTCTACGCCGCGGGCGACTGCGCCGAGGACGACCACACCGTCACCGGCGAGCCCGTGTGGGTACCACTGGGGTTGACGGCGAACCGAGCGGGGCGGGCCATCGGCCAGACGGTCGCCGGCGACCCCGAACCCGTCGGCGACGTGGCTGGGACCGCCGTGGTCAAGGCGTTCGAGCTGGAGGCCGGCCGGGTCGGCATCATCGACCACGACGACGTGCGAGACGCCGGCTTCGACCCCGTGACGACGAGCATCACCGCGGGCTCGCGGTCGGGCTACTACCCCGGGAACGAGGAGACGACGGTCAGCCTGACCGCCGACCGCGAGAGCGGGCGCGTGCTCGGGGGCTCCATCGTCGGGCGCGACCGCGCGGCCATCCGCATCGACACGCTGGCGACGGCGCTCTCGTCGGACCTCACCGTCGCCGAACTGGAACGGCTGGACCTCGCCTACGCGCCGCCGTTCAGCCCCGTCTGGGACCCGATTCTCGTCGCGGCCAAGGTGTTGCGCGGCGAGCTGGAGTGAGCGCTACCACGCCGCTTCGAGGACGCCCACGACGTCCTCGCGACCGATATCGAGCGCCGCGGGCGCGTTCGCCAGAAACGAGTCCGAGAGCACTGCCTCGGCCACCTCGGGGAACTCCTCGCGCGTGGGGCCGTCCACGTCACGCAGTCTGGTCGGCAGGTCTAGCGCCGCGGCGATGTCGGCGACCCGCTCGACGGCGGCCGCCGCGGGGTCTCCGGTCCCCGCGACGCCCAGCGCCTCGGCCAGCAGCTCCTGTCGGCCGTCGACGGCGTCGAAGAGGTAGTCGAGCACGTGGGGCGCGACGACGGCGTGGGCGGCGCCCTGCTGGACGTCGTAGCGCCGGGTGAGACCGTGCCCGAAGGCGTGAATCAGCGACAGCGTCGTCCCGTCGGGCCGGGAGATGCCGTACTGGACGAGGAGGACGCCCTGGGTGAGCCGCTGATAGGTCCGCTCGTCCGGGCTGCCGTCACCGAAGGCCAACAGTCCCTCGGACAGCAGGCCCAGCCCCCGCATCGCGGTCGCGTCGGTGATGGGCGTCCGGTTCCGGGCGTACAGCGTCTCGACGCCCTTGTCGAACCCGTTCATCGCCGACCCCGCGAGCACCCGCCGGGGCGTGGTCGCCACCAGCACGGGGTCGTAACAGGCAGCGGCGGGCATCAGCTCGGAGTCGCCGACGGCCCCGCTCGCGGCCGTCTCGACCGGGCAGGTCGCCGGGTCGGCGGTGACGCCGGCCACCTGCGAGAGGTCGGCGCCCGCCAGCGTCGTCGGGACCGTGACGACCGGCGGGAGTCCCGACTCGGGCACCGACAGCGTCCCGCGCTCGACGAGTTCGGCGCCGACGTCGGCCGGCTCGCGGTCCGTCGCCACCAGCACCGACAGCACCGTCGCCACGTCGAGGCTGCTGCCGCCGCCGACGGCGACGATGGCGTCGGCGCCGGCCTCTAGATACCGCGACAGGGCGTCGTAGGCAGTTCCGAGGCGTTTCCGTGGCGTCGTCCCGCTGAACACGCCGGCGAGGCGGTCGTCGAGGCCCGCGCGCACGGGGTCCATCACCGCCGGGGTCTCGCCGACCGTCGAGCCGGTGACGACGAACGCGCGCTCACAGCCGAGCGCGGTCAGCTCGCTGGCCAGCTGGGAGACGCAGTTCGGGCCGTAGCGGACCGTGGCGGGGTCGTACTCGAAGCGGAACGGGGCGGCGAGGTCGTCGGTCATCTCGCTACCCCTCCGGGACCGGCGGGCCATCGAACGGCGGGAGCTGGCGTTCGATGGCCCCGCGCTCGCCTTCGAGCTCCTTCGGGAGCACCAGCGACTCGCCGAGTCCGTCGAGCGGTTCGTCGGCGGTAACGCCCGGCTCCATCGTCGAGAGCTCGACGAGCACGCCGCCGGGTTCGCGGGCGTACAGCGCGTGGAAGTACTTTCGGTCGATGATGACGCTCGAACGCAGTCCCCAGTCGAGGTACGCCTCGCGGTAGGCCTCCAGCGCGTCGAAGTCCTCGACGCGGAAGGCGACGTGGTGGACAGTACCGACGCCCGTGCGCCCCCGCCCGCGGTCGGTCTCGACGACGTCGACGACGGACGCGAACTCGCCGGTCGCGCTCCGGTAGCGGTGGCGCTCGCCCGCGCTCGCCTCGTGCTCGAACCCCAGCAACTCGGTCAGGAGCTCGGCGGTCGGCTCGACCGACTCGACGGCGAGTGTCACGCTGTGAAGCCCCCGGAGCTGGTGGCGCTCGGGGACCGGGCTGTCTGCCCACGGCACGGCGTCGGTCGGTCCGTCGCTCGCGACGAGCTCGAGCCCGATACCGTCCGGGTCCTCGAACTGTAACACCTCCTCCGCCGGCGGCTCGTCGCCGCTCGCCCGTTCGGGGGCTTCGCCAAACCGCTCGAAGCGCTTGACTGCCACGTCGTGGTCCGCCAGCCGACTGCTCCAGTAGTCGACCGAGTCCGCGGGAATCCCGTAGGCCACGCACTGGGTCTGGCCCGCGCCGAACTGTCCGGCCCGGCCCCTGTCGCGCCAGGGAAAGAACGTGATGTTCGTCCCGGGCGTCCCCTCGCCGTCGCCGAA
This sequence comes from Halomicroarcula saliterrae, assembly GCF_031624395.1. Classification (NCBI taxonomy): domain Archaea; kingdom Methanobacteriati; phylum Methanobacteriota; class Halobacteria; order Halobacteriales; family Haloarculaceae; genus Haloarcula; species Haloarcula saliterrae. The sequence goes on along the minus strand of NZ_JAMQON010000002.1, from coordinate 5,723 downwards.
GTAGAAGTGGTAGGTCTCGGGGTCGTCGTGGTTGACCGTCCGCTTGACTAACCGCAGTCCGAGCACACCAACGTAGAAATCGGCGTTGCGTTGCGGGTCGCCTGCGATGGCGGTGACGTGGTGGAGACCGGGCGTTTCTGGAGGCATACGTCCCCGTAGGTGACCGGCACTTGAGTGGCTTTCTGCGCCCCTACGTGTCAAAGCCCGAGAGGGCAGCCGTCGGGGCCTGCAGGTCCGCGAGGAGGGTCCGCAGCCGTTCGACACTCGCCTTCTCGGTCCGGTCGGGGTTCGCTCGGACCCGCACGCGCTCGGTGCCGAGCGAGACGAACGCCAGGTCGAGCGTCTCGGCTGTCGCCCGCAGGCCGAGTCCGGCGTCGGCCGCGCCCGCCGCGACCTTCCGGGCGGGGCTCTCGTTTGCCTGTGCCGTCAGGTCGTAGCCGTCGATGGCTCCGGTCAGGTCGGCAAACGCCGCGTCGCGCTCGTCGGCGAGACGCTCCAGCGCCGCGTCGAAACTCCGGCGCAGGCCCGAACCGCCGTCGCGGTTGATAAAGCGGTGATCGCCGTCGACCAGCGCCGCGAGCTCGTCTACCTCGCTGTCCGGCGCGAGGACGAGCCCCCACTCGCGGCGCCAGTCGCCCAGCTCGACGCCCGGCTCGTCCGGACGCTCCGGCCCGGCGAGGACAGCCACGTCAGGGACGCCCTCGCGGAGCCGTCGGTCGGCGTCGTCGGTCCCCGTCGGCAGGTAGCGCGGCCGGTCGATGCGGTCCAGTAGCCGGCTCAGCAGGGGGTCGTCTTCGCCCATGCCGAGCAGCGTCGGCACGCGAACGTCGGGCGAGAACAGCGTCACCTCGACGGCGTCACCGGCGGCGAGCACGTCGGTTTCGGGCTCGACGGCGACGGTACCGTCGGCGTCGACCAGGCTCGTCGTCGCGCCGCTGCCCTTGTCGACGGGGTAGACCAGCGTCCGCCCGTCGCTCCCCTCGACGAGACCCACGGGCATGTAGCGCAGTCGCCCCTCGGCGTAGCGCTCGTCGACCGCCATCTCGCCCGCGACCGTCGCGGTCCGTGGCTCCGGGATGCCCGCCGCGTCGCGGACGACCGGTGCGACGAATGTCCGGAAGATAGTCAGCGCCGAGACCGGGTAGCCCGGCAGGCCCACGTAGGCCGACTCACCGACGGTCCCGACCAGCATCGGCTTGCCCGGCTTGACCGCGACGCCGTGGAGCCTGAGGTCGCCCCGCTCCTCGATGACCCGGTAGACGACGTCGACGGCGCTGGCGCTCGTCGACCCGGAGGACATGACGAGGTCACACTCGTCGGCGGCCTCGTGGAGCAGCCCTTCCAGCGCATCGAAGTCGTCGCCGGCGTGGGGGTAGAGCACGGGTTCGCCGCCCGCGTCCGACACGCCCGCGGCCAGCGTGTAGCTGTTCACGTCGTAAATCTGGCCGGCGCCGCTGTCGAGTTCCTCGCCCGGCCGGACGAGCTCGTCGCCGGTCGAGACGATGCCCACGCGCGGGCGAGACCTGACGGGTACCTCGTCGACGCCCAGCGCGGAGAGCAGTCCGATTTCACGCGGCGTGAGCCGGGTACCGGGACCGAGCGCTCGCGCTCCGGCGGCGATGTCCGCGCCAGCGAGCATGACGTGTTCGCCCGGCGTGACGGCGGTTCGTATCTCGACGCCGCCGTCGGTCTCGGTGGTCCGCTCGACCATCACGACGGCGTCAGCGCCCTCGGGCATGACCGCGCCGGTCGATATCTCGGCGGCGGTGCCCGACTCGACGGTCACAGACGGTCTCTCGCCGGCGTGGACCGCGCCCACCAGGTCGAGCGTCTCGGGAGCGGCCTCGTCGGCGCCGAAGGTGTCGCGGGCCCGAACGGCGTAGCCGTCCATGCTCGCGCGGTCGAAGCCGGGCACGTCGAGCGCGGCGTCGACCCGTTCGGCCAGCACGCGGTCCCGCGCGTCGGCGAGCGCGACCGTCTCCGTCCCGGGGTCGATATCGAGCCCCTCGACGACCGACCGTGCTTCCTCCGGGGTCGCCAGGTCGCGGAACTCCCGTCGCTCGCTCATCGGGACCCCTCCCACAGTTCGACGGCGACGGTCTCGCCCTCGGCGTACCCCTCCCGCTCCTCGGGGACGACGACCCACCCGTCCGCCAGCGCGACGCTCGAGAGAACGCCTGCACCCTTGGTGCGGGTCGGCGTGGCCGTTCGCTCCCCGTCGTCCCCGCTGAGCGCCACCCGGGCGAAGGTCCGGACGCCGGGCTCGCTGGGGAGTTTCCGGGCCAGTCGCGCCTCGGTCGTCCGGTGGGGCTCGCGTGGCAGATGACCGGCCTCAACGAGCGCCGGCCGGAGGAACTGGACGGCGTTGACGATGCAGGCGACGGGGTAGCCCGGGAGCAACAGGACCGGCGTGTCCGCGACGGCGCCCAGCGCGACGGGGTGGCCCGGCTTGAGGGCGACGCCGTGGACGAACACCTCGCCCATGTCGTCGACCACCTCGGGCACGAGGTCGCGCTCGCCGACGGAAGAGCCGCCGGTCGTCACCACGACGTCGTGGTCCAGATCGCGCCGGATGGCCGCCCGCAGCGCGTCGGCATCGTCGGTGACGATATCGCGATAACTCGCCACACCGCCCCACCGCTCGACGTACTGCGTGACGGTCTGGCCGTTCGTCTCGATGATTTCGCCGGGGTCGGGGTCCGACTGGACGAGCTCCTCTCCGGTCGGAATCACGCTCACGCGCGGGCGTTCGTACACGTCGACGTGCTCCAGCCCGACGGCTTTGAGCAGCCCGAGGTCCGACGGTCTGAGTCGGTGTCCCGCCTCGAACAGTCGCTGCCCGGCCTCGACGTCCTCCCCGACCGGTGCGACGTTGCCCCCTTCGGGCACTGCCTCGAACACCGAGAGCTCCTCGCCCGTTCTATCAGTCGACTCGACCATCACGACCGCGTCGGCGCCGTCGGGAAGTTCGCTCCCCGTGTGGACGCGTGTCGCCGTTCCGGGCCCGACACTGTCGGTGAGCCGCAGCGAGGCCGGCGACCGCTCGCTCGCGCCGAAGGTGTCGGCCGCCCGGACGGCGTAGCCGTCCATCGCCGCCCGCTCGTAGTGGGGGACCGCGCGCTCGGCGTCGATGGCTGTCGCCACTACCCGCCCGTCGGCTGCCCGAACCCCCGCTCGTTCGGTCCGCGTGACCGGTGACACCGCTCCCAGCAGTCGCTCTCTGGCCGCCGCCGTCCGGGTGAACTGTTTGAACCCGGGACGGTCGTCGTCGTTCATGCCTCTCGGATGGGGTCGCGCGGATAAAAAGCCCGGTAGCTGTAACAGTGTTCGCCACCAACGTCGGGTATGACCCTTCGCTGTCGGCGCTGTGGCGAACCGCTGGCGACCGGCCTCGTCGCGACCGAGCGGCGCCACTGCTGTCTCAACGACACACCCATCGCGGGCGCCTGTCCGAACCACGGGCCTGTCGGGCCACACGACGCCGTCGAAAACTGCGGCGTCGGGTCCCACGACGCCGTCGAAGAGTAGCGAGGCCGCGACTGCCTCGAAACCGACGAACGGGGAACGATAGAGACCCGTGAGGAGTACCGGCTAGAGACCTATCCCAGCGCGAGCCACCACCACGCCGCTGTGCTCGCGCCCGCGTGGACGACCATCGCAGCCACCGCCGGGAACGGGGAGCGCTGGCGTGTGAGGACGATGCCGCCCCACAGGAGCGGTGGCAGCGCGAGCGTCTGTGTGGTGACGACGGTGACTGGGAGCACCCGCCCCGCGAGCCCGACTGTCACGAGGACGGCCACGGCGGCAAGCGTCCAGTAGGCTCCGCGGAGTCGTCGCGGCGACCACCGAACGGCGAGTGTCCGTTTGCCGACGGCGGCGTCGGCCTCGCGGTCCGGCCAGTGGGTCGCCAGCAGATTACAGCCCACCAGCACGGTAAACGGAAGCACGGCCAACACTGTCGCCGGCGAGACGCGACCCACGACGGCCACGCCGTACAGCGGGAGCAACGTCCCGCCCAGGACGGCGTTGGTGAGTTCGCCGACGCCGCGCCGTACGAGCGCGACCGGCGGGAGCGAGTAAGCCAGTCCTAGCCCCGCGATACCGGTCAGCAGCGCCAGCGCCGTCGTGGACACGAGCCCGGCCAGCCAGCCGACCACGCCACCGCTGACCCCGGCAGCGAGCGCTGCTCCGCTCGCGCGCGCGAGAAGTCCTCGCGAAACGCCGGTTCGCTCCAGCGCACCGCTCCCGCCGGAGAACGGCGTTCGCTCCGTCATTCGGTCCGTCTCGACGTCGGCGAACTCGTTCGCGTAGTGGACGCTGAGGGCGACCGGCACCAGTACGGCGCCGCCGACAGCGACGTGCGTCCACGGTACAGCAGCGGGTGTCAGCGCCCGTGCCATCCCGATTCCGAGCGCGTAGACGAGGCCGATGAGCGCGATCTGGCTCGGGCGCGCTGCCGACCACAGCGTCCACAGTCGAGGCAGCCTATCGGTGACACTCATCGGCAGTGTTCGATTATCGCCGTACAGGTGGGTTTCCCGTCCATTCTACTCCGTATTAGCGTGAGCGTACTGTGGCTACGCAGCTATATATTGGTAACAAGTGGCAAGATAATACTATAACCCCTCGTCTTCTAGGCGGTACTATCCATGAAGAAACAAGAGTTGATTCATCTTCACAGCCTTCTCGCGCAGGTACAGCACCACTACGAAGCCGACACCGGGACAGCCGTCGAACACGACGAGTACGCTGAGCTCGGCGTGAAACCCACATCGATTCACAAGTCCAAGACAGACCACAAAGCAGCCGTGTTCGCGCTCGCGGACGGTCTCACCGACGATATGGTCGCAGAGAGCGACGAACCGCTCACGCTCGCCGCCGACTGAGGTCTTTCTCCCGTCGAATCGTCCGTTACCCGACACACCATCAGTCTGCTGTCTCGTATTACCGCCGTGTGGTACGCGCTATCGTAACCCTCAAATCACTTATACCCCGAGAGACCCTATCTGGCCTGTGAGCGAAGATACAGGGCGGCGGAATCTCCGCATGCCTACAAACGACGAACTGTTCGCGGTCGTAACTGAACACCTCGGCGGGAACCACGTCCGGATTCGCTGTGAAGACGGCGAGACGCGACTGGGTCGCATCCCCGGCCGGATGAAGTTCCGGACCTGGATTAACGAGGAAGACATCGTGCTCGCCGAACCGTGGGACTGGCAGGACGAGAAGGCAAACATCGAGTGGCGCTACGAGGGGCAGGACGCGGACCAGCTCCGAGCCGAGGGCCACATCGACTCCCTGACCGCCTGAATTACCGTTTCTGCGACCGAGTGTTGACTCCGAAGCTGCCTTCCGAGACGCCAGTGGCGTCGCCGACGTTGCGCGCTCGCGCCCGACACTCCGGAGAAATATAGTCACTCAATACTCCCCGGTGTTCGTCCCTGGCGAACCGTCCGGATGCAGTTAATATATAATTTCTTACTACTATTCACGATACACCGCCGCTATCTTGCGGTTCAGTGTGTGACGGGCTCACGTCACGTGTGCGCCATGTGGGGCCGACACAGGGCGACTCTGAGACGAGTCATTTATATATTCCCCTCCCATCGGATATGATGCGAAGGTCGCCCCGGGCAGCGTGCTCGGGTCGACGGCCTGCTGACGCCCTCTGGGTGTCGGCGGGTGTTCGCTTAGAGCGCACGGCCGTCTTCCGACGGCTTCCG